>PMIE01000063.1 GCA_003156975.1 Chloroflexota bacterium
GAGCTGGCGGCCTGGTACTTCATGCGACTGTCGGGCGTGGCTCTCTTCGTGCTCGCCCTCACCCATTTCAGCATGCAGCACTTCCTGAGTGACCCGAAGGACCAGACGGCGAACTGGATCTTCACTCAGGCCTGGAACAGCGTCCTCCGGCGCGGTCTGGACTGGCTGATGCTGGTCTTCGTCCTGGCTCACATGATCCTGGGCATGCGGACGGTTTCGATGGACTACCTCAAGGGCGGCAAGCGCACGCTCGCCCTGTCGGCCCTGTATCTGGCCGGCGCCTTCGTATTCATGATGGGGACGATCGTCGTCTTCACCGTGAAGCTGCCGGGGGCCTAAACGATGGACCATCCATTCGATGCGATCGTCGTCGGTGCCGGTGGCGCGGGTCTCTGGGCCGCGCTGGAGCTGGCCCGTGAAGGCGTCAACACTGCCGTCCTGACGAAGCTCTATCCCACGCGCTCCCATACCGGCACCGCCCAGGGCGGTGTGTGCGCCGCTCTCGGGAACCTCGAGGAGGACCACTGGGAGTGGCATATGTTCGACACGGTCAAGGGCGGCGACTACCTCGTCGACCAGGACGCTGCCGAAATCCTCGCCCGAGAGGCGATCGAGACAGTCGTCGAGCTGGAGCACATGGGCCTGCCGTTCAACCGCACACCGGACGGCAAGATCGATCAGCGGCGCTTCGGCGGCCACACCAGCAACTACGGCGAGGGGCCGGTGCGCCGGGCCTGTTTCGCCGCGGACCGAACCGGCCACATGATCCTGCAGACCCTCTACCAGCAATGCATCAAGCACGGCGTCAAGTTCTTCGACGAGTTCCAGGTCGTGGATCTGCTCTTCGAAGGCGGCGAGCCCGACACGGGAGGTCGAGCGGCCGGCGTCGTGGCCCACAGGCTGGCGGACGGGCAGCTGCATACGTTCCGGGCCAAGGCCGTGCTGCTTGCCACCGGCGGTTTCGGGCGGATGTTCCGGATCACCTCGAATGCCCACAGCCTGACCGGCGACGCGGTGGCTCTGTGCTATCGCCACGGCATCCCGCTCCAGGACACGGAGTTCTTCCAGTTCCACCCGACCGGGATCGTGGGCATCGGAATTCTTCTTTCCGAGGCTGCCCGAGGCGAGGGTGGAATTCTCCTGAACGACAAGGGCGAGCGCTTCATGGAGAAGTACGCGCCCAAGATGATGGACCTGGCTCCCCGCGACATGGTCAGCCGGGCCATGTACCAGGAGATCCGGGCCGGTCGCGGTATCGGCGGCAAAGACTACGTCTACATGGACTTGCGCCACCTCGGCCGCAAGGTCATCGACGAGAAGCTGCCGGACATCACGGACTTCGTGCGGGTCTACCAGGGCATCGAGCCGCTCAAGGAGCCGATCCCCGTTCAGCCGACGGCTCACTACGCCATGGGCGGCATCCCAACCAACACAGACTCCGAAGTCGTCCGCGACGACAAGGGCACGGTCGTCCCGGGGCTCTTTGCCGCGGGCGAGTGCGCCTGCGTCAGCGTCCACGGCGCCAACCGGCTCGGGACCAACTCGCTCGTCGATCTGCTCGTCTTCGGACGTCGGGCCGGCCGGCAGATGGCCCGCTACGCGGGAAAGGTCGAGCGGCCGCTGCCGATTGCCGACGCAATTGAGCCCGTTCGTGCCGAATTGGAGGCGATCCGGAGCCGAGCCGCCGCCGGTGAATCCGTGGCCACGATCCGCGCCGAGTTGCAGGACGTGATGATGGACAACGTCGGCGTCTACCGGGAAGGCAAGCTCCTGACCGAGGCCCTGGCCAAGGTGAAGGAGCTGAAGGGCCGCAACGAGAATGTTGCGATCACGGACCGCGGTTCCATCTTCAACACGGAACTGATGGAAGCCCAGGAGCTCGGCTACCTGCTCGACATCGCTCATGTCACCGTCGCTTCTGCCCTGGCCCGCACGGAGAGCCGCGGCGCGCACTCCCGCGAGGACTATCCCGAGCGGGACGACAAGAAGTGGCTCAAGCACACCCTCGCCTACAAGGGCAAGGACGGGCCGAGCCTGCGCTACAAGCAGGTTTCGATCACTCGTTTCGAGCCGAAGCCCCGGACGTACTGAGGCTGCCCGATGGAAGTAACCCTGCGCATCCTCCGCTACGAACCGGAGACCGACAAAGCCCCTCACTGGGAGACCTACAAGGTCGCGGTCGACCCGATGGACCGCGTCCTGGATCTGTTGATCAAGGTCAAGGCAGATCAAGACGGCACCCTCAGCTTCCGGCGCTCGTGCGCCCACGGCATCTGCGGATCCGACGCAATGCTGATCAACAACCGGAACCGGCTGGCTTGCCGCATTCGAGTAGATCAGCTCGGCAAGAAGATCTCGGTTGCGCCGTTGCCGGGTCTGCCGGTGGTGAAGGACCTGATCGTCGACATGGACGGCTTTTTCGGGAAATACCGCTCCGTGAAGCCGTTCCTCATCAACGAACAGCCCGAGCCCGAGCGTGAGCGGCGCCAGACGCAAGAGGATCGTGCCCGCTACGACGACTCGACCAAGTGCATCCTGTGCGCCGCCTGTACGACCTCCTGCCCCTCGTTCTGGGCTCGGCCCGAATATGTGGGTCCGGCGGCGATCGTCCAGGCCCATCGCTTCATCTTCGACTCGCGTGACGAGGGCTCGGCCGAAAGGCTGGAGATCCTGGCCGATGAGGACGGGGTGTGGCGCTGCCGCACGATCTTCAACTGCGTCGACGCCTGCCCACGCGGCATCAACATCACCAGGGCGATCCTCGAGGTTTCCTCGGCGATCGTGGGGCGGCACGGCTGACGCGCTTCCGAGATCCAGACTGGGACTCGCTCTGGGATTCCGTAGAGGCGGCGGTTCCGGAGCGGGGAACGGCCCTGGGCGGCGATCGGGGACCTGAGCGGACGAGCCTGCCTGCGTCCAATACAGGGGCCACGACTCGCCGATCGGCCACACCCGGCCAGTCGGCCGACGGTGGCCTGAAGCTGATCATCCGCACGGACGGCGCGGCCCGCGGCAATCCAGGTCCGGCTTCCAGCGGGGCCGTCCTCATCGAGGCTGTCGGACCGGCCTCGCGGCGTCCGGATGCTCCGCCAATCGCCTCGATATCTGAGTACCTGGGCGTCCAGACGAACAACGTGGCCGAGTACACGGCCGTGGTTCGGGCGCTGTCTCTGGCCGAGGATCTGGGAGCCGGCTCGGTCGATCTATTGCTTGACTCCAAGCTCATCGTCGAGCAGCTCCACGGCCGATGGCGGGTCAAGGACGCGAAGCTGATCCCGCTGCACGCCGATGCGAAAGCGCACCTCGCCCGCATCGGACGATGGACTGCCAATCACGTACCGCGGGCCCAGAACAAGCAGGCCGACGCTCTCTGCAACGAGGCTATCGACAGGGCGCTGGCCGGCGGGCCTCGCGTGGTGGTCGTGCGGCCGAAGTAGGGGATCGCTGGGATCCGCAATTCAGCCCGAAGGTCACCCGGTCGCCGAGGAGCAGGGCCGCCTCGAAGCGGTGTTACGCTCCCCTCCATTCAGACGGCACACAGGAGGAATGGCAGCATGGCGGCCAAGTTCAAGGATGCGATGGCGGCGGGCTACGCTCTCAAAGAGCCAGGGGTCCTTCTGGGCAGCCCGATGGACGGCGCCACCGTCCTGCCCGACGTGCGAGTCCAGGTCGCACTTTCAATGCTGAGCCGCCACGGTTTGATCGCCGGAGCTACCGGGACCGGCAAGACCAAGACCCTCCAATCGATCGCCGGCCAGCTCTCGCTCGCCGGAGTGCCCTGTCTCGTCGCAGACATCAAGGGCGACGTGAGCGGTATGGCCATGCCCGGGGACGCCACCAATCCCAAGGTCAAGGAGCGCGTCTCAGATCTGAAGCTCACTTTCAAGGCCAGCGGTCATCCCGTCGAGTTCCTCTCGCTCTCCGGCAAGCTCGGGGCACAGATCCGGGCCTCCGTCCATTCCTTCGGGCCGCTCCTGCTGGGCCGCGTTCTGGAACTGAACGACACGCAGACGAGCATTCTTTCGCTGGTCTTCAAGTACTGCGACGACAACAACCTGGCGCTCCTGGACCTCAAGGATCTCGCCACGACGCTCAAGTATCTGGGTGGTGACGCCGGCAAGGCCGCGCTAGCGGACTACGGCGGCATCTCCCCGGCCAGCCTGGGAGTGATTCTCCGCGCCATCGTGACTTTGCAGCAGCAAGGGGCCGACGACTTCTTCGGCGAGCCGGAGTTCGACGTGGAGGATCTCCTGCGCACTACCTCGGACGGCAAGGGCATCCTCAGCATCGTTGAACTCTCCGACGTAATGGACAAGCCTGCCCTGTTCAGCACCTTCATGTTGTGGATGCTCGCCCAGCTCTACCATGCCCTACCCGAAGTTGGCGATCTCCCCAAACCCAAGCTGTGCTTCTTCTTCGATGAGGCGCATCTGCTGTTTGACGAGGCGTCAAAGGCGCTGATGGACGAAGTTGAGCGAACGGTACGGCTCATCCGCTCGAAAGGTGTAGGCGTCTACTTCATCACGCAGGTTCCGACCGATGTTCCATCGGCCGTTCTGGCTCAACTCGGGAACCGCGTCCAGCACGCGCTGAGGGTCTTCACGCCCGAGGACTCGGACAATCTCAAGAAGACCGTCCGCACTTTCCCGATGACGAGCTTCTTCGACACCGGCGAGCGGCTGACGTCCCTGGGGATAGGGGAGGCCTTGGTCACCGTGCTTTCGCCCAACGGAGTCCCCACGCCGCTTGCGCCAACGCGCCTGGTCCCGCCCGATTCTCTGATGGCAGCCTTGCCGGCCGACCAGCTGGCGGCGCGAGTCAAAGCCGGTTCTCTCTATGCCAAGTACGCCGAGGCGATGGATCCGCAAAGCGCTCACGAAATCATCACCGCTCGTCTGGCCGGCGCAGCCGCGCAAGCCGGGGCAAGCGCCGCCGCCCAGAGCGGACCCACAGCCGCCCAGATTCGTGCTCAGGCGACCTCAGCCCAAGCTGCCCTGCACCGAGCCCAGCGGGAGGCCGAGCAGGATGCACGAGCGCAAGCCAAGGAGGCGGCGGCGCAAGAGCGAGCCCAGGAGCGCGCCCGACTACAGCGTGAACGCGAGATCACACAGGTTGGGACCACCGTCCTGCGTGGCGTGATGGGCACGTTCTTTGGAGGCGGACGCCGGCGCCGGTAGGCGCTGTTCGACGGGCTGGTTCGATGTTGGTCGCTACCTGACCCGGCGGTACCGCTCAGACGATCTTGAGCCCCTCCAGGCCGGCTTCCGACTCTGGGTACTGGGGGTTCAGATCGTCCAGCGTGTCGGCAACGATCTCGCTGACCGCCAGGTTGCGCAGCCAGTTGTGATTGGCCGGGACCAGATGCCACGGAGCGTGGTCGGTGCTGGTCTCGGCCAGCATCTCCTCGAACGCGGCCGTGTAGTCGTCCCAGAACTTGCGCTCGGCGAGATCGGCCATGTGGAATTTCCAGCGTTTGGTCGGATCGTCGACACGCTCCTGGAAGCGTTGCCGCTGAGTCTCCTTGTCGATCGCCAGGAAGAACTTGAGGATGGTGACGCCCTGATCGGTGAGCATCTGCTCCCAATTGCGGATTTCACCGTAGTGGCGGCGCCAGACTGACTCAGGTTCCAGGTTGTGGACCCGGACGATCAGGACCTGCTCGTAGTGGCTGCGGTTGAAGATGCCGATCTCGCCCTTGCCGGGCACGGCCGCGTGCACCCGCCACAGGAAATCGTGGGCCGCCTCTTTGGGCGTCGGGACTTTGAACGAGGTGACCGGCGTGCCCTGCGGGTTGAAGGCGCCGGCGATCACGCTGATGGTGCCATCCTTACCGGCCGCGTCGATGCCCTGCAGGACGATCAGGACCGCGCGCTTGGCCTCGGCGTAGATGCGGTCCTGCAGGTCGGACAGGCGGGTCAGGTTGGCTGCCAGAGTGGGTTCGGCGGCGCTCTTGTCGCGGCCGAAGGTGGCGCCGCAGTCGAATCGGGCGAGGTCGATCTTCTCGCCCGGCTTCACTCGCAGCAGATCGCGGAACCCGTCGCCCGACTGGTGATCCATGGCCGTCATCTCCTCCGGTGGCTCGCTGACGTGCGACGCCGCTACCGGGTGATCGTACAGTGCGGACTCCGCGATCCGCACTGACGGTCAACGGCTGTAGCGAATCTCCGTTCTGGTGAAGCCGCCGAAGTCGACCTCCTGGCGGTGGCCGTCCGCCTGCCAGCCCAGAGCCTCGTAGAAGGCGCGGCCCTGGATATTGGCCTCGAGTACCCACAGGACCAGCGTGGTCGTGCCGAGCGCACGCCAGTGGTTCACGGCGGTGGCAAGCAGGGCCGCGCCGGCACCGCTACGCCAGGTCCCGGGCAGGACGTAGATGGCGTAAACCTCGGCGGCGGGGAGTGGCACGTCTTCGTCCCGTGGCGGGCCGCTGGTCACGAAGCCGATCGCCCGACCGTCACGCTCGGCGATCCAGGCGGGGGCTCCGTTGTCGGCGTCGCTCTCGATCACTGCCCGCCACGCGACCTCGCGCGGTGCCACGGAAAGACCTGCCAGGAAGTCGTGCGGCAGGAAGCCGCGGTATGCCGCCTGCCAGCCGAGGACGCCGATTTCGGCGATGGCGCGGGCGTCTGCGGCCGTCGCTCGCCTGATCAGAAGGTTGGAGTTGTTGGTCATCTGGGTCACTTCGACTACAATCCCGGCCGGCGAGTCGGCTGGATGATCGCGAGTCCACGACCCTCGGGTCGTGGCTTCGAGGAAAGTCCGAGCTCCTCAGCGCAGGGTAGCGGGTAACGCCCGTCCGCCGCGAGGCGAGGACCAGTGCCACAGAGACGTAGCCCCGTTCGAGCTTGCTCGATCGGGGAGTGAAACGCGGCAAACTCTGCTCGGAGCAAGGCCAAATAGGAGGACGCGGTTCGAGTGCGCGGGAAACCGGGCGCTCGGGCGGAAGAGGTCGCGCTGCCCAGTCCTCGGGTCGGCCGCTAGAGCCGTCGGGTAACCGGCGGCCAGAGATGGATGATCGTCACTGCGGCTTCGGCCGTGGTACAGAACTCGGCTTACAGGCCGGCTCGCCGCCACTCCTGCTGTCGAGAAGCCTTCGCCTATGAGGGCACGGCGGGCATCGAAAGGTACTAGACTCGCGGCGTCGGGCGTCCGGCATAGAACCTGCCGGGCGAAATCACAAGGCCAGGAGAGTCCGTGGAGTCAGGCGGAGGCTCGAACAACCAGGACGGGCGAAGCAGTCGCACGCCGCCTGACGAGCAGCAGATGCGGATTGGGCGCTCGCGCGTCGCGAGGGGCTTTGACGCGCTTGCCGAGGAGAACGCGGCCGCCGATGCCTCGAGTGGGCTCATCGGCGCGGGCGCCGGTCGCGATGCGCCCCTTGCTCCGGGCAGCCGCCTTCCGGCCGACGGCACTGCCAAGAGCGAAGTGATCGACGCGACCTCCCGATATGAAGCATGGTCGGACAAGGGTCAGGCCGGTGCCGCGCCTTTGCGCTGCCATTTCCTCCGCAGCGTCGGGGCGGACGGGCGGCTGGCCGATCCTCAAAAGACGGCGGTGCCGACGCATCGATGCGCGGCATACGGCGACCCCCTGCCTCTGTCGCTGCGCCAGCAGGAGCTCGTCTGCCTGCAGCGCGTTCATGTCAGCTGCCCCCGCTATGTTCGCGGCACGCTGCTCGCCAACGAGAATCAGGCCCAGCCGGCGGCCCACGAGGGCGACCGTGGTGGGGTTCCGATCCTGGCAATCGCAGGCGCTGGTCTGGTCGTCCTGGCAATTCTCGGATTGGTTGGCGGGATGTTGGGCATCGGTCCGCTGGCCGGTGGGTCCGCCAGCCATCCGCCCAGCCATCCGCCGATCGCCGCGGCCTCGCCTACGGCGTCCGCGAGGCGCACGAGTACTCCCAGCTTGAGCGCCAGTCCGACGGCCCGCAGCAGCGCCACCGCCGCGGCCAGCCCGACAGCCACACCGACCAGCCTCCCGACGGGCACGCCGACGGTCCGTCCCACCGCCACGCCGCGCCCCACTGGTTCATGGCCTCCGGGCGCGACTGGGTCGCGGATGAATTTGCTCGTCCCTTGCACCGGCAAGACGAACTGCTACGTCTATACGGTCCGTGGCGGAGGCCCGCCCCCGTCCGGAAACGGATCCGGAACCTCCGACAACCTCTCGGGGATCGTGAAGTTCTTCGGCGTCAAGGCCACGGGGATTTACGCTCTGAACCCCGGTGTTACCTCCAAGACGGTCCTCCACGCCGGGCAGCTGCTCAAGATCCCGCCTCCGACCAGGTAGGCGCTCGCCGAATCGGTCGTCGATCCGGCTTTCCCCGTCCGAACTTCAGGCGTGGTGCCTTCTCCAAGCCCCGGACTGGTCACCGCCTCCGACGCCATCGCGGCCGTTGCGCAGGAGACCAACGCCGCGGCGGAATCGATGACCGGCAGTGCCGAGCGTCGCCCGGGCGGTCGAGTCCATCGCCGCCATCAGCCAGGAGAACTCGGCCTCGGCCGAAGAAGTCACCGCGGCCAACCGAGGAGATGTCGGCGCAGGCAAAGGAGGTCGTGGCTTCAGCCACGGTCCTCGCGGAAATGGCGACTCGGCTGGTGGACCTTTCGGGAAGGTTCAGGATCGACGAGTTCAGCTCAGGGTCCGACTACACCTCGCCTGTCGAATTGCGGACGGAAGGGGACCAGCGACCACGCTGGGCTGCGTAGAAACTCGGTCCGTGAGTCCCGGCAAGTTCGTTCATGCGCATTGGCGTCGGGCCCGGCCGGTAGGTCTGACCCTACCCGGTCGGGTCTTCCCGGAGTGATCCAGTCACCGTTCCGTGGGCGCAATGGCCCTTTCTGACGCCGCTGCCGATGTGGCCTGATAGGTGGGAGCCGCGCAGGTTTGGCAACGGCGAACGAAGGAGCCCCGCGATGTCGATCGGTTGGGAGCCGAGCATGGAGACCGGCGCACCAGTCCTGGACGCGCAGCGCCGCGCCCTGGTTGAGCGCGCCGATGCCCTCCTGGCCACGATCGAGATCGACGGCGATCGATCCAGCGTTGAATTGGCTCTGCGAGATTTTGGCGCCTATTCCGTCCGCCACTTCTCTCAAGAGGAGGACTGCCACCTCCTCGGCGCCTGTCCCGCCCTCCAGTGGAATGGCGCGGCGCGAGCCGAACTGGTGAAGATCCTGGCCGATTTCCGTGAGTCATATGAGCGCCGCGGCGCCAACCCGGAGGTGGCCGCGGACCTGTCCTGCGAGCTGTCCGGTTGGGTCTCGCGCTACATACCGGGACCGGTTACGGCGCTCCCATGTGTCACGAGTCGGAAATAGGCCCGATCGGAAATAGGCCCAAACAGCCGCGCGAAGCCCGGGTAGGCTCGCAGCGGCAGGACCTCGAACCGGATCAGGCCCGCCGCGACCATCGCCAGAGACGCCAGTGCGGCCTCTGCAGCGGCAACATCCGCACGCTCCAGGATGAGCACGGACAGAGTCTCGTCCGCGCGGAAGCACAGCTCGCGGGTCGGCCCATCCTGGTGTAGATCCCACGCCCGGCGCGCTTCCGCGCGGCCCATTTCGGGCCTGAACTGAGCCTCGCCTGCCGGGCCGCCCTGACATTCCCGTTGACGGGCCGAAGAGTGGGTGTATTATCCGGCCAGGCGGTGAAATGTGGTGAACAGCGGTGATGTGAAGAGGCCACAGCCCTGCAAATGGTCTCCAGTGGTGAATCAGGATCCAAACGGAGGCTCTGGTCACATTCACGGCTGCAACGCCACGGGATTCATCCGCGCAGGTAGCTGGTAGATAGGCGATCGGCTGATGTTCATCGGCGAGTACAGGCATTCGGTAGACGCGAAGGGCCGGGTAGCAATACCGGCCCGCTTCCGCCTGCAACTCGAAGAGGGCTCGGTCGTCGTTCGCTGGGTCGAGGGCTGCGCCGCCATATTCCCGCGGCCGGCTTTCGAGGCTCTGGCCGAGAAGGTTGCGTCTTTGCCTCTCGCCAACGAGCAGGCGAGGGCCGTCTCCCGCTTCCTGTTCTCGAGCGCGTTCGAGGTGGAGAACGACGCCCAAGGACGCGTCGTGCTGCCTGCGGCTATTCGTGAATGGGCCGGGCTGGGCACCGAGGCCGTGATCGTTGGGGCCGGGGATCGCGTGGACATATGGGCGCCCGACCGGTGGGCCGCGAAGGGCTTCGCCTCGCCCGACGAATTCTCCAGCGCACTCAACGGCCTGGGGCTGTAGGTGATTCAAATGGACTTCAAGGACCCGCTCGACGAGATGACCGGGGGCATTGCCTCCGGCGGCTCTTCCGAGGGGGGCGCCGAAGTGGAGCTAGGGCACCTGCCGGTGATGGCAGGCGAGGTCCTCGAGACTCTCGCCCCGCGTCCCGGTAGTCTCCAGATCGACGCCACCCTGGGGGGAGCCGGCCACGCCGAGCGGGCCCTGGAAGCTTCTTCTCCGGACGGACGCCTGCTGGGGCTGGACGCGGACCCGGCGGCAATTGCCAGGAGCGCCAGGCGCCTGGCCCGTTTCGGCGACCGAGTCGTTCTGCGCCAGGTCAACTTCGAGCGGCTGGCGGAGGTTGCGCCGGCAGCCGGGTTCGGCCAGGTCGACGGCCTTCTCCTGGATCTGGGCCTTTCCAGCTTCCAACTCGTCGACGTTGAGCGTGGTTTTGGCTTCCGGGCCGGTGGGCGACTCGACATGCGCTTCGACACGAGCCGCGGCCGATCTGCGGCGGACTTGCTCGCGAGCTACGACCAGAAGGAGCTGACGGCTCTCTTCAGCCGATACGGTGAGGAGCCGTTCTCCGGCCGCATCGCCAGGACGATCGTCGAGACGCGGAGCCACTCCCCGGTGGAGACGGCAGAGCAGCTGGCGGCTCTCGTGGAGCGGGCCGTGCCGGCGCCCAAGGCTCGCCGGACTCACCCGGCCACGCGCGTGTTCCAGGCGCTTCGGATCGCGGTCAACGACGAGCTTGGGGCCCTGGAAGCGGGTCTCGCGGCCTCGCTCGTGTTGCTGCGACCCGGCGGGCGCCTCGTGGTCCTGAGCTACCACTCTCTGGAGGACCGCATCGTCAAGCGCTTCATCGCCGCGGAGCAGCGCGGTTGCGTGTGCCCGCCCGAAGTGCCCGTATGCGTTTGCGGACGCAGCCCGAAACTCCGCTCACTCGGCAAGTCGCGGACGCCAAGTGACGAGGAAGTTGCCGCAAATCCACGGTCTCGAAGCGCCCGGCTTCGGGGCGCAGAGCGACTCGCAGCCTAGTTCGATCGAGAAAGGAGGAACCGATGAGCAAGCGTGATCAGACCAGCCGCCGCCGGACCTACGGCCGCCGCCAGCACGAAATCAACGAGAAGAACGAGAAGATGGAGCGCCCTGTCGGCGTCCTTGGCTGGGTCGACAAGGCCGAATTGCCCGAGCCGGGCGATCGCTTCGGAGCGGCGTCGTATGCCCGCTCCACGGTCGCGGGCTGGAACACCTCCTGGGGCACGGACTGATGGCTGCATACGAGGGCGCCCGCCCTCGTTCAACGCTGTTTCCGCGCCGGCGCCCGGAGGCCCCCCTCCTCCGCCCCCAGGCGCCGGCGCCCGCTCGCCGTCGGTCGCGCGTTGTCCTTCGGTCGAGAAGGCGGCCGCGCTTCTTTGGGATCGCCATCGGCCTGATCGTTGTCGCGTTCCTGTTGAGTTTCTTCTCGCTTGTGCAGACCGTGCGAATCTCCACGTCGGGCTATGACATGGATCAGTTGAACCAGCGCTACGGTCAGCTTCAGAACCAGCGCCAGCAGGACTTGTCGGACATCAACCGATTGGACCGGGAATCCGCAATCCGACGCCAGGCGATCGCGACGGGTCTCTCGCAGCTGCCGGCGCCGATCGTCATCCCGGCTCGCTGAGGTCGCGGTCCGCAATGTTCGGTCGAACGGATTCCCGAGGCCGTCTGCTGCTGCTGCTCGCAGTGCTGATGGTGGTTTCCACAGGAATGGGCGCGCGCCTCGCGTACTGGCAGGTCAACCAGCACGACCAGCTGTCGACCCTGGCGGCTCGCGGATCGAATTCGAAGCGGTACGTCCCTGCGAAGCGCGGAACCATCTACGACCGGACCGGGACAATCGTTCTGGCCGAGACCCTCTACCAATACCGAATCGTCGGCGATCTGCACGGTCTCTCGGAGGTGGATCGCAAGCGCGACGCAACGGCCCTGGTGGACTACCTGGGCCTCGAGCCGGGCGCTGAGGCGACGCTGCGCCAGGCCATGGAGAACAACGGCTACTACGTCATCCTGGCCACGAACGTGGAGCCGGACGTCGCCAAGGACATCACCAACGAACAGCTCAACGGCTCCCTGACCGAACTTGCCCTCGAGCCCACGCCGGTCCGAGTCTACCCGCAGGCCGGCGGAGCGCCGAACACGTCCCTTGCCGCGAAGGTGCTCGGCTTCGTCAATGCCTCCGGCGCCGGGCAGTACGGTCTGGAACAGCAATACGACAAGCTGCTGGCCGGCACGCCGGAAGTTGTCAGCGTCGACCCAAACAAGCCTGGGCCTGCGGGAGAGCACGTCATCGACGTGGGCTCGCCGGGCGTCGACATTCGAACGACGATTGACGCAAGCCTCCAGCTTCAGGTGGAGCAGGAGGTCCTTTCCACATGGATTGCGGACAAGGCCAAAGCCGTGTCGGCCGTCGTGATGGACCCCAAGGATGGGGCGGTCCTGGCCGAGGCGACATACCCGTCGTACGACGCCAATCGCTATGCCCAGGTGGCAACCCAGAACCCATCCCTGTTCACGGACCCGATGATCAGCGAAATCTACGAGCCGGGCTCGGTCTTCAAGATGCTGACCGCGTCGGCGGCACTTGAGACCAAGACCACGGCTCTATCGACAAAACTCAACGACACCGGCGTGATGAAGCTCCCCAACGGCCAGGAAGTGGCAGACGCCGACCGCAAGAAGAAGGGCTGGATGACCTTCGCCGACATCGTCGCCTGGTCGCGCAACGTCGGTGCCTCGCAGGCCGCTTTCCGCCTCGGAAAGACCACGACATTGGCGTCGGCAGTGCTCTACAAGACGTGGCAGGCGTACGGAATCGGACAGAAGACAGGTATCGACCTCGCCGGAGAAGTCAAGGGTCTCGTGAACGCCCCGAAGGACACGGTCTGGCAGAAGATCGATCTGGCGAATGCCTCCTTCGGCCAGGGCGTCGCCATAACGCCGATTCAGGTCATGCGGGCCTACTGCGTCATGGAGAACGGCGGCACGTCGGTCACGCCTCACGTTGCCATGCCAGCATCGGAGAACGTCGCGTCGTCGGACAAGTCCACGACCAATCAGGTCATCAGCACAAGCCTGTCCGGCACGCTGACGGGCCTCATGCAGCACGTCGTCACGGCGGTGCCTTCGTACAATCAGGCGACCTACATTCCCAACTACTACGTGGGTGGCAAGACCGGAACCGCCCAGATCTGGGACGCGACCATGGATGGCGGCAAGGGCGGATGGATGGAGAAGTACAACTACAGCTTCTACGGCTGGGTCGGTCAGGACAAGCCCGATATCTCAGTCGGGGTCGTGATTTACGAGGGGACGACGACAAAGGAGGCTCAGGGACTCCTCGCCATGCCGGTGCAGTCGACGGCGCTCTTCCGCCGGATTGCGACCGACGCCGTGGTGACCGAGAAGATCCCCGGAAGCAAGAATGGACCTCAGGCGCCGAGCCGCAGGAAGACGAAGTCGTTGGGGTGACGGCTCGCCGCGCCAGGCGGGGTTGGCTGTGCGAAACTGACGTGGTGACCGACACCCGCCACCGGGAGCCTCGGCGCGGAACTGGGCAAGCTGCCCTGGTCGCGGTCGGGTTCGCCAAAATCGACGACGAGCGACCGATCCGTCCGTCCGGCCCGGTCGCCGGGGCGGCACTCGACACATTGGGGGCTGGTCGCTGCGGGGTTGGAGTTGGGGGCTGGTCTGGTGGTGCCGCGGCTTGGGGAGGGTCGCGTCGGGCCGGCGAGGAGGTTCGGTGAAAGAGCACGGGGTCGAGTTCATCCAGGGCCTGCTCCTCGCCTTTGCGTGCGTCGTCATCCTCATGCCTCCCTTCCTGCGCCTGCTGCATTGGCTGGGCATGGGCAAGCAGATCCGCGAAGACGGGCCCGGGACGCACCTCGTGAAGCAGGGCACGCCCACCATGGGCGGCGTTCTGATCGTGGTCGTCACCCTGGTCCTGTCCGGCGTCTTCAACGCCTTCGATGTCTCCACGTACTCGCCGCTATTCGTGCTCGCCGTCGTGGGTGCCCTTGGGGCGGTCGACGACTACCTGAACGCCAGGACCGGCATCGGCATTCGCGGACGCCACAAGATCCTGTGGCAGCTGATCGTGGCCATCGTGGTGGCCGTCTACGTCCAGAACCACTTCGGCTTCAACGGCGTACGCGTCCCCTTCATCGGCGACGTGACGTACACGGCCAGCATCCAGATTCCGCTGATCGGCCACGGCATCGAGCTTGGCGCCGTCTTCTTCATCCTGGTGGCAATCGTGGCGATCGTCGGGTGCAGCAACGGCGTCAACCTGACCGACGGGCTCGACGGGCTGGCCGGCGGCACGCTCGTATTTGCCTTCATCAGCTTCCTGATCATCGCCCTGCTCAACAAGCCTCTGCAGCCGAACCTGGCCATGGTCAACGCCATCGCCGTCGGGGCGATCATGGGCTTCCTGTGGTTCAACGTTCATCCTGCCCAGGTGTTCATGGGCGATTCAGGCGCGCTGTCTCTCGGCGGCATGCTGGCGGTGATCGCCCTCATCGAGGGCCAGGTTCTGATCCTGCCCCTGGTCGGGATCATCTTCGTTCTGGAAGTAGCCTCGGACATCATCCAGGTCGCCAGCTACAAGCTGCGCGGCAAGCGGGTCTTCCGGATGGCNNCACGATGCGCTTCTGGATCGTCGGCGCACTCGCCGGCATGCTCGGGGTGACTCTGTTCGTCGCCTCGATCCCGAAGTAGGGTCGCCGTGGCAGCTCGAGTCGTCGACCTGGATCTGTTGACGACGGCCGGCGTTCGCGACGGAGTCCTGCAAGGCAGGCCGATCACGGTCCTGGGGCTTGCTCGAAGCGGAATAGCCCTGGCCCGTTTCTTCGCCGACGCCGGCGCCCGCGTCACGGTCTACGATGGGCGGCCCCGCGAGGAGCTCTCCGCGGCGATCGATTCGCTTGGTGGGCGCGCGATCGAGCTGGCGCTTGGGCCGGAAGTTGAACCGGCGAGCGCCTGGGCCACCGCGAGCCTGATAGCGACGTCCCCGAGCATCAACCCCGACTTCCCGACGGCCGAGCCACGCATCCGGGCGGCTCTGCAGGCAGTCGTCGCGGCGCACCGAGCCGATCCGATGGGGGCTCCAGCGCTTGTGAGCGAGACGGACCTGGTCCTGCGAATGTGCCCCTGCCCGACGGTCGGGGTTACGGGGACCAAGGGCAAGACTACAACAGCATCTCTGGCTGCGGCTCTGCTGGCGGCCGATCCTGCCCACCCGGTGATCCTGGGCGGCAACATCGGCATTCCGCTCGTCGAGCGGCTTGCGGAACTCACGGCCCAGCATCGAGTCGTCATCGAACTTTCCGAACTGCAGATGCCGACCCTCTCGCGCGGAACCACCGTCGCCGTCTACACCAACGTGACTGCAGATCACCTGGACCGCCACGGCTCGCTGGAGGCGTACCGGAAGGTCAAGCGCCGCCTCGCCGACCTCGTGGACCCGGGCGGTGCTCTTGTCCTGAACTGCGACGACGAAGTTGTCTCCAGGTATGCCGCTGCCGCGACCGCGGAGGTGGTCACCTACCGGCGCGACCTGCCGGGGCAGGGTGGGCTCGGACTGGAGGACGGCTGGATCGTGGCCGACAGTGTCAAGAGGCTGCCGGCGGCCGGCGGGGGAGTGGCGGTCACAGGTCCGGGCGGCCGAATCCTGCCCACGTCGGAGCTGGCGATCCCGGGTGACCACAACGTTTCGAACGCGCTCGCGGCAGTAGCCGCAGCTCTGCTCTTCGGTGTGGCGCCGGACGCCATCCGGCGTGCCGCGGCGGCGTTCACCGGCGTCGAGCACCGACTGGAGCAGGTGGCGATCGTCGACGGAGTTCGCTTCGTGAACGACTCGCAAGGGACGCAACCGGACGCGGTCATTGCGGCCCTCCGCGCCTTCCCGAAGCCGCTGATCCTGATCGCCGGCGGTCGCGACAAGGGCGTCGATCTCAGCGGCCTGGCTCCGGTCGCCGCCGAGCGTGCGGATGCGGCCGTGCTGATCGGGGAGTCCGGGCCGGCGCTGGCTCAGATCTTCCGGGCCGGTGGCATGTCTCGGGTGGAGTCGGCCGACTCGCTGGAAGCCGCCGTGAATCGGGCCGACGAAATGGCCCGGGAGCTGCTCTCGTCCGGCGTCCCGGGTCGCCAGGCTACCGTCGTGCTGAGTCCAGCCGCAGCTAGCTTCGACATGTTCGTGGACTACGCTGCTCGCGGCCGGGCGTTCAAAGCCGCGGTCGCGGCCCTGGCCGAGCGGCATCGTGGCGCGGAGCCGACACGATGATCGGCCGCCGCGGCCAGCGAGATGCGCCGGAGGAGCCCGTCCAGCAGGAGCGGGTGCACCGATATAGCGGCTCGGCCCGACTCAGTCCCGTCAGCGCCCGCCAGAACGCTCTGGCCAATCCGAGTGTCTTCCAGCGTGACGCCCACGAGCCCGACTTCATAATTCTTGTAGCCGTGATCGCTCTTACCGCGATCGGCATCCTGATGGTCTACTCGGCGTCAGCCATCTCGTCGTACGCTCAAAACCAGAACACCTTTCAGCTCGTGGCTCCGCAGGTTCTGGCGGGGTTGCTCGGATTTGCGGCGATGGCCGTTCTTATGCGCATGGACTACCGCTACCTGCGCACCATCAGTGTGCCTCTGGCAATACTGGCCCTCGCCCTGCTTGTCGTTGTTCTGGTACCGCTGCCGGGGCCGCTCAAGCAACTCAGCGTTTCTCACAACGGATCGTCGCGGTGGATCCACCTGGGCCCGCTGCCCGAGATTCATCCCGCTGAAGTCGCCAAACTGGGATTGGTGGTGTATCTCTCGCACTGGCTGGCAACGCGCGGGCTGGGAATCCGCAGCTTCACCCGCGGGACGGTTCCGTTCGCGATCATCGTCATCCCATTCCTTGTGCTTATCGCCCGTGAGCCGGACCTCGGCACGGCGGCCGTCGTCGTTCTGATCGCCTTTTCGCTGTTCTTCATCGCCGGCGCGAACCTGATTCACCTTGCCGTGGCCGGTCTGGCCGGCCTGGCCGGCGGCGTCGTGCTCATGCTCGCCGTCGGCAGGTACCCACTCCAGCGCATCCAGACGCTTCTCGATCCGTGGGCGGAGCCGACAACCTCGGGCTACCAGACCATCAAAGGCCTGGAGGCGCTGAGCGCTGGCGGCCTCTTTGGAACCGGGCTCGGCAACAGCCGGGTCTTCGTCCCGGGCGACGTCAACGACTTCATCTTCTCCGTGATAGCCCAGGAACTCGGCCTGGTTGGGGGCGCGGTGGTGATCGCCCTGTTCGTTGCCTTTGCATACGCCGGCATTCGCACGGCGATCCAGGCGCCGGACACCTTCGGCGGACTGATGGCCGCGGGCATCACGGCATGGATATGCTTTCAGGCGCTGATCAATGTCGGTGTCGTGGTTGCCGTCGTGCCTGTCACGGGGATCACGCTGCCGTTCGTGTCGGCCGGCGGCTCGTCTCTGACGGTCAGTCTCGCCGCCGTCGGGATCCTGCTCTCCATCTCGCGCGAAACCGTTGAACGAGGTTGGATTAGTGCGTCTACTGATAGTGGGCGGGGGTACGGGAGGACATATCTACCCGGCTCTCGCCGTCGCTCGGTCACTGCAGACTAGGCCCGACGCGCCCGAATTGCGCTGGGTTGGAGGCTACCGCGGCCTCGAGGCGCAGGTGATTCCGGCGACCGGCATCCCGTTCAAGCGCCTCCTCGTGCGCTCGTTGCGGTCCGTCGATTTCAATCTACACGTCATCCTCGACCCGATCCGGCTCGCCCTCTCAGGGCCCCAGGCGATGGCGATGCTGCTCAGAAGCCGCCCCAGCGCCATATTCACCACGGGCGGCTACGTGGCCCTGCCCGTACTGGCGGCTGCGGCGGTCCTGAGGATTCCGGTCGTGATGTGGGACGGGAACGTCGTGCCCGGTCGGAGCGTCCGTGTGACGGCTCGATTGGCCGGCTGTCTGGCTGTTGCGTTCGAGAGCACGAGTCGCACTCTCGGGCGAGGGCGGCGGCCTTGCTTTCTCACGGGCACGCCAATTCGAGACACCGGGCTGGTCAGCCGGGCCGACGCCCGAAGGGCTCTCGCAATCCCGCCCGACGACAAACTGATCCTGATCTTCGGCGGGTCCCAGGCGGTGCGTCGCTTCAACTCGGCGGTTTCGGAAGCCCTGCCGCGTCTGGTCGGGCGGGCCAGGGTCATTCACATCACCGGCGACGCCGGCTATGACGAGGCCGTTGCGGGTCGAGATGCGCTTTCGCCGGAGCAGCGAGGCCGATACCGACCGGAGAAGTTCCTGGCGGACGACATGACCCTGGCGCTTGCAGCCGCGGACCTGGTCGTCGGGCGAGCGGGTTCTTCCACGTTGGCCGAGGTCGCGGCATTCGGCTTGCCGATGGTCGTCGTGCCGTACCCTCACGCCGCCGGACACCAGCAACGCAACGCGGAGGAGATGGTCCGGGTGGGCGCGGCACGCCTGGTGGAGGATGAGTCGTTCGACGCCGATGCCCTTCTGGCCGCGGCCGCGATTCTCGACCATCCCAAGGAGCAGGCCAAGATGGCCGAGGCCGCGCGATCTCTCGCTCGACCTGGCGCCGCCGCCGCCGTCGCGGAGCTCGTACTGGCCGCGGCCGAGCGACGGCCCTTCCCGGACGCCGCGCACATCGAAGCGGTTTCTCGGGGTCCTGCCGCGGGAGTGGCGGAATGAGCGATCCTGCCGGCCGTGTGTCTGCCGGCGTTCCGGACTGGGCAGAAGCCGCGGCCGACGTCGCCCGGCAGGCCGGCGTCCAGCCTCGCCCGAATGGGATGCTCGCAGACCACACGACTATGCGCGTCGGCGGCCCAGCCGACCTCCTCGTCGATGCCCTGGACGTTGCCGCTATGAAGCGCCTGGTTCGTGGGGCGCGTTCCGCCGGCCTTCCGCTGACCGTCCTCGGGCGTGGCAGCAATGTGGTGGTGGCCGATGCAGGCGTCCGCGGCCTCGTCATCCTGTCTCGCGCAGAGGGCTGCCGCATCGAGGGGACCAGGCTGATCGCGGATGCCGGCTTGCCGCTCGCCCGCGCCGCGACCCTTGCCCAGGAGGCCGGCCTCTCCGGATTGGAGTTTGGGCTGGCGATTCCAGGCACCGTGGGCGGCGCGATTTGGGGCAATGCCGGAGCCCACGGCGGAGACATCGCCGGGGCGTTGGAGTCGGTCACGTTGCTGAGAGCTGACGGGAGCGAGGCCATCGAGCCGGCGTCTGCGCTGGCACTGGCCTATCGGGACAGCCTTCTCAAACGGTCGCCGGGGGATCTGGTTCTGACGGCGACATTCGGCCTCGCTCCCGCGGACCCGGCTGTGATCAAGGCCCGGCTGGACGACATCCGTCGCTGGCGCCGGGACCACCAGCCGCTCAGCCGGCCCAGCGCCGGGAGCATGTTCCGCAACCCGGCGGGCGATTCGGCCGGCCGGCTGATCGACTCGTGCGGCCTGAAGGGAAGGCGCCTGGGCGGCGCCGAGATCAGTGAGAAGCACGCCAACTTCATCGTCAACTCCGGCGGCGCAAGCGCGGCCGATGTGCGTTGCCTTGCGGAGCTCGCCCGGAGAACGGTCGCCGCCAGGTACGGCGTTGAGCTGGCGTACGAAGTCCAGTTCATCGGCGACTGGCTCGACTGGGAAGGCGAGTCAGCTTGAGCGCAAGCCCGCGCTCCGACGCGACGAGACCGGCCGGCGCCGGTCGGCCTGTCCGAGGCTGACATGGTCAATCGCAATCCTCCTCCCCGCGGCACCGGATCGCACGTCCGGCGATCGACCAACAAGTTCGGTTCGCAGCCAAGACATCTAGGCCCAAACCTCACGGCGGCCCAGATAGTGGCGATCGGGCTCATGACCGCGTTCCTCTCGGGGATATTCGCCGTCGGCATATCGCCATCCTTTGCCACGCGTACGCTGCTCATCCACGGCGCCACGTTCACAAGCCAGTCGGTCGTCCGCTCGATCCTGGGTGTCGACGCAGCGCCCAACGCCTTCAAGATCGACACCGGCAAGGCTGCCGCGCAGCTGGTCCGGTTGCCCGCCGTCGAGTCGGCCAGCGTCCAGGTGGACCTCCCATCCACCGTCGTGGTCACGCTGGTTGAGCGCCAGCCGAAACTCGTGTGGGTCATGGGCGACCAGCGCTACGTCGTCGACCAGGAGGGCGTGATCTTCGGGTCGGTGGACGCGGCCGGCAACCCGATCCAATCGTCGGAGGGACCGCTTGCGTCTCCGACGGAAACGCCGATCTCGACCGCGTCGGCGGTCGAATCCGGACCATCAGCGGGCCTCTCCCCAGCACCGCCGACCCCATCGCCGACACCCAGCGCCGCCCCGAAGAAGACGACGAAGCCAAAGGCCAAGGCCACGCCAACCAGGTCGACCAAGAAGAGCAGCCCGTCTCCATCGGCGGGCCCCTCTCCGAACGCCTCGGCGAACGCTTCAGCCAGCCCGACGTACAACCCCTCGCTGGTCCCGTCGCTTGTGCCCGCACCGACCGCCGCCCCGATCGCGTCGTCCGGCCCAGGAGCGATCGACCTGCCCGTCGTCTTCGACCGCCGGGCTTCGGACGTGGGGCTCGGCCTGGGCGGGATCGTCGACCCGATCAACCTGGATGCCGGCTATCGGCTGGCGGGACTGACGCCGACGGACGTTGGCAGCAAGTCGGCAACTCTGGCCGTTGTCCTCGACGACGAACACGGATTCACTGTCAGCTCGGTTCCTGCGGGCTGGGTTGCGCAATTCGGTTTCTACGCCGCGACGGTTCGGAAGACGACGGTCATACCCGGGCAGGTCCAGAGCCTGAGCTCGATTCTGGCCTATGCCGGTGAGGCCCACGTGGCCTGGGTCTTCCTCGTTTCGGACGTCTCCGACAACCACGACAATACGTATGTTCCGCGTTGAAGGGTGGGCCGCGGGTCCATGGTTGCCCGGCCTCCCCCAGGTCGGTTAGCCTTCACCTGTAAAGCAGTTCGATATCGGCGCCGTCGGCCGGTCCAAGCAGACAATGCCTCGCGATCGAGGCCCATCACCGAGGACGGGAGCGAGTGGAACGCGAAGCAGTGCTCGTCGGTATCGATGTCGGCACGAGCAAGGTCTGCGCTCTCATCGGCGAAGTGGCTCGCGACGGCACGCTCACGATTGTCGGCAAGGGGGTCGTGCCGGCCAGCGGCCTCCGGAAGGCCGTTGTCGTGAACATCGATCAGACGGTCCGGTCCATCTCCGGGGCGGTCGATCACGCCGAGCGGCTCTCGGGCTACCAGATCGATCGAGCCTTCGTCGGCGTGGGTGGCCAGAACGTCGAAAGCCAGAACTCGCGGGGCGCTGTGGCGGTGACAGGCCATCAGCGTGAGGTCACGCGCGAGGACGTGGACAGAGCTCTTGAAGTCGCCCGCGCGGTCTCGATCCCATCCAATCGCGAGGTCCTGCACGTCCTGCCGCGAGGCTTCATCGTCGATGGCCAGGAAGGCGTCAAGGATCCACTCGGGATGAGCGCAGTACGCCTGGAGATCGAAACCCACATCGTCACTGCGGGCGCCACCGCCGTCCGCAACCTGGCCAAGTGCGTCCAGGCCGCCAACGTCAAGATCGATGAGCTGGTCGCAAGCTCGCTCGCATCCGCGGAGACGGTCCTCTCCGAGACGGAGCGGGAGTTGGGCGTGGCCGTGGCGGACATCGGCGCCGGCACCATAGACCTGGCTCTCTTTCTCGACGGGTCGCCGTTCAAGACCGTGGTCCTGCCGGTCGGCGGCAACAACGTAACCAACGACCTGGCAATCGGGCTCAAGACGAGCCTGCAGGTGGCCGAGGAACTCAAGATCCAGCACGGCAGCTGCGATCTCTCGACGGTCATCGGCGACGAGAGCATCAGCGTTTCGACCTTGGGTGAGGCAGCCGGCCGAACCGTCAGCCGCATCGACGTCTGCCGCATCATCGAGGCACGCATGCGTGAGGTGTTCGAGATGATGGCCGCGGAGATCAAGGCGGCGGGGGAGGGGATGCTGCCGGCGGGCCTCGTTCTCACCGGCGGTGGCTCTCAACTCGAGGGGGCGGCGGCCCTCGGCCGTGAAGTCCTGAACATGCCGGTCCGCGTTGCCGGGCCCACCGACGTCGGAGGGCTGACGGACAACATCCTCAACCCCGCCTACAGCACCGCAATCGGCCTGCTGTACTGGGGCGCGAAGGGCCTGGAGGCCGGCGCGAGCGGACCGTACCCATCCACTCCGGCGGGAGGGCTGCCGGGCCGAGTGCGCGATGCCCTTCGAAACCTCTTCCCGTAGATCGTTGGGCGCTGCGGCCGAATCCGGCGGCGGGTAGCCACGTGAAGACCACAGAGTTGACGGTCCAGACAGGACGGCGCCGCGGACTCTTCGATCTCACGGACGTGTGCGAGCAATTCGTGGCAGGCGAAGGCGACGGCCTTCTGACTGTATTCGTGCCTCACGCGACGGCCGGTCTGGCCATCATGGAACTGGGCGCCGGGTCCGACGCGGACCTGATGGCGACCCTGGACCGGCTGCTACCTCGGGACGATCGGTGGGTTCACCGCCACGGTTCGGCGGGCCACGGAGCAGATCACCTGGTGTCGATAGTGGCTTCGCCATCGGTGACTGTTCCCGTCGTGGGAGGCCATCTGACGCTCGGAACGTGGCAGTCGATCGCCCTGTTGGACCCCAACGCGGACAACGCGACTCGAGCCGTGAGGCTGGCCTTTCTGGCCGGCTGAGGAGAGCACTCCATCGGGTTCCACCGGGTTTTCCGCAGATTCTGGTCCTCCCCCTCGAAAATGCGAACACACGTTCATGCTCCCTTCGTGAGAGTGCAGTTTCAGTACGCGGTTTGCCACCCAAACAAGCGCAAGTAGGCGTATACTTCGTGGCATCCGCGCCAGCCCCGTCACCCGCTAGTGCTCTACAGTCCGGGGGGGCCGGACCGAAACGACAAAGCATCTGCCGGAGATCCACCGGAGGATCAGGAATGCCGCTACGGTCCGATTCCGAGAACTTCGCGCTGATCCGAGTGATCGGCGTTGGAGGCGGCGGAAGCAACGCCGTCAATAGAATGATTCGGGCAGAGATGATGGGCGTGGAGTTCATCGCCTGCAACACGGACGCCCAGGCTCTCCTGCAGTCCGATGCGCCCCACAAGATCCGCATCGGCGACAAGATCACGCGTGGTCTTGGCGCGGGCGGCGACTCCACCGTCGGCCAGAGGGCGGCCGAGGAAGACTCCGAGAAGATCGCGGACGCACTGCGCGATTCGGACCTGGTCTTCATCACGGCCGGTCTGGGCGGCGGCACAGGCTCCGGCGCCGCCCCGGTCGTGGCCGAGATCGCAAAAGAACTCGGTGCGTTGACGATCGGCGTTGTCACCAAGCCGTTCTCCTTCGAAGGCCAGCGACGCAAGATCATCGCCGAGCGAGCGGCAGATGAACTGCGCTCCAAGGTCGACACGCTGATCACCATCCCCAACGACCGACTGCGAGATGTCGTCCAGAAGAACACCTCCATGGTGGAGGCCTTCCGTTTCGTGGATGACGTTCTCCGGCAGGGCGTCCAGGGGATCAGCGACATCATCACCGTGCCCGGGCTCATCAACCTGGACTTCGCGGATGTGCGCACGATCATGCGCGATGCCGGATCGGCGTTGATGGGCATCGGCCGGGCGAGCGGCGACAACCGAGCCCTCGACGCCACGCGTCAGGCCATCGCCAGCCCGCTGCTTGAGCTGAACATCAACGGCGCTCAGGGCATCCTGTTCAACATCACCGGCTCCTCGAACCTCAGCCTCTCCGAGGTCTGGGAGGCTGCCGAGGAGATCCGCGCGGTGGCGGATCCGGAAGCCAACATCATCTTCGGCACGGGCTTCGACGATCGCCTCGCGGACGAGGTCATGATCACCGTCATCGCTACCGGCTTCGACGCCAGCCGCAAGCGCGAGCCGCGCCGCGAAGCCACTACGAGCCAGACACCGGTCCTGGTCCATGCCGCGCGGCCGGATCCGCTGGATTTCCTGACGGAAATGGACCGCCAGCAAAGGATCCACGCCCCCGAGCCGATCGTTACACAGGTCCGCTCCGCCGGAACGTACGGACCCAACGGCCTGCCGGACCGCCAGCCGATCCCGGTGCCCGTGCAGCCGTCGCCGCTTCATCGGCCCACGCCTGATCGGCAGCCCTCGCCACGGCCCGCGTACGACGACCAGGACCTCGAGATCCCGAGCTTCCTGCGGCGGCCTTCGAATGAGGAGAAGGGGTAACCCTTCGCCGCTTTGGGCGCGTCCCTGGACTCTGACGCGAGCGCCGGTCTTCGCGCCGCCAGGTCCCTCGTACTCGAGCGCATCGCCGCGGCATGCAGCCGCACCGGCCGCGACCCCGGCGACGTTACGCTCGTTGCCGTTTCGAAGACCGTGCCCGCCGAGCGGCTCAAGATCGCGATCTCGGCCGGGTTGACGCTGTTCGGCGAAAACCGGGTCCAGGAGGCAGAGGCCAAGGCACCGCTCGTTGCCG
Organism: Chloroflexota bacterium; assembly: GCA_003156975.1. Classification (GTDB taxonomy): domain Bacteria; phylum Chloroflexota; class Limnocylindria; order Limnocylindrales; family CSP1-4; genus Fen-1039. The sequence goes on from PMIE01000063.1 coordinate 24,763, forward strand.
GGGCAAGCTGGCATCTGATCGGGCCGCTTCAGTCCAACAAGGCTCGTCGGGCAGTCGAGCTGTTCGACGTCATCGAATCGGTCGAGTCGCTCGACCTGGCACGGCGATTGGATCGCATCGCCGCTGAGATGGGCCGGGCACCGCTCGGAGTCTACCTGCAGGTGAACGTCGACCGCGATGCGGCGAAGGCCGGCTACCAGCCCGAGACGATCGAGGCTGAGCTGCCCGAGCTGGCTGCGCTCTCGAACCTGCGACTGCTTGGGCTCATGACTGTGGGGCGGGTGGTCGGTACGGCTGAGGAGGCGCGGGCCACTTTCATAGCTCTGCGCGAACTATCCGGCCGTCTGCGCCGTAACTCCAGCCGGCTGGGCGCGGGATTGTCGATGGGAATGTCCGACGACTTCGCGGTGGCGGTCGAGGAGGGCGCGACCGTCATTCGCGTGGGGCGGGCGCTGTTCGGGTCGCGAGACGCGGCGGGGCCGGGATGCGGCGGGGCCGGGATAGGGGACGGACGCCCCGTTGGGCGAGTTTCGGGCCACCGGTTCTGGCGACGCGACCCGCATCGGCGATAATCGCCCTGACATGGAGAACGATCGCCGCCGGATTGAACCCGCGCACTCCTCAACCAGGTTCGCCGTAAGGCTTGTGCCGCGCGGCGGGATGGATCGGATTGACGGCGTCTCGGAGGAGGGCGTACTCCAGGCCCGGGTCGCGGCCCCCGCGGTGGGCGGTGCCGCAAATGCGGCCCTGGTCCACCTTCTGGCCGAGGAACTCGACGTATCGCGCTCTTCCGTGCAGCTTGTCGCCGGAGCGACGGGCCGCCACAAGCTGATCATTGTCGACGGCGTGACGCCCGAGGGCGTCGCCAGTCGCTGGCCCGGGATCAAGGTCTAGCCTGGCCTGCCTGCAGGGGGGTGACGGAACCCGGGCGATCCGCCAACTCGGCGGCTCTTGATGCCCGCAAGCAGCTCGCTCCGGCCGCTATACTGCCGAAACTCCGTCAGGATTCACGCTTGTCGTGATCGTGGGCGATTAGCTCAGTTGGTTAGAGCGCACGGTTCACATCCGTGAGGTCACTGGTTCGAGTCCAGTATCGCCCACCACTTCCGCCTCGGCCCACCTGCCCTCTCAGGCGTCGCCACAGCCGACACGCGGTACGGCCGGGCAGGTAATCTCCGCTCATGGGTCCACAGCCATCCGAGAAGGGTCGATGAAGCACCGTCCTGAGTTGGATGGCCTGCGCGGCGTGGCGATCCTCGCGGTCCTCGGCGCGCATACGGGCGTGCCGGGGTTCGCAGATGGAGGCGGAGGGGCCGGGGTCACGCTCTTCTTCGTCCTTTCGGGCTTCCTCATCACGTCGCTGCTGCTGGCGGAGAGGGAGAAGTCGGGGCGCGTCGACCTCCGGGCTTTCTACGTTAGGCGCGCTCTGCGGCTGTTTCCCGCGCTGGCGGCGGTGCTCGTCGTGACGGCCATCCTGCTGATTTCCGGCGTTATGCCGCAAGAAGCCAGAGACGGCACGGACTACGGGATCGTGTTCGTCGGAGTGATCTGCTACGTGGCCAACTGGGTCTTCGTGGCCGGCCAGTCGATCGGTATGCTCGGCCACACCTGGTCGCTCGCCGTTGAAGAGCAGTTCTACATCGTCTGGCCGGCGTTGCTGCTGGCCGGGATGCGGATCGGACGCGCGCGCCTGGCCGCCATCGTTCTCTTGCTGATCTTCCTCGACACGCCATACCGGCTCTTCCTCGACCTGAACGGAGGATTTGCCCACGTCTTTGTCGGGACGGACAGCCGCGGCGATGCACTTCTGTTCGGATGCGTCCTGGCTCTCCTGGAAACCCGCTGGCACCCGATCGTGGGCTGGATCGGCCTCGTCGGAGTCGGCGCCCTGGCGGCCACGTGGCCGGGCGATCCCGGGCTAGGGGCGCAGATCCTGTTCATCCCGGCTGCCGCGATCGTGAGCACGCTGGCGGTCGCAGGCTGCCCGACACTACTTGCATGGCGGCCACTCGCCTTCATCGGGAAGATCAGCTACGGGCTGTATCTCTGGCATGGCCTGGTGATCTGGTGGCATTTGCCATGGCCGGTGGAGGTGCCGCTCTGCATCGGCATCGCTTGCGTCTCGTACTTCGTCCTGGAGCGCCGTTTCCTGCGGCTGAAGGATCGATTCGGTCGGGCTCGGACCGCGACCGCCCCGCCGCCGCCGCGCCCAACGGCTCCGACGGCAGCAGCGGCCTGACATGACCATGTCCAACCCCGATCCGACGGCCTTGCTGCGATTTGCCCGAATTGAGGCGATCCACGTTCGGGTGCCATTCCGGCGGCCGCTGCTGGACGCGACCGGTGAGTACACGCACCGGCGCTCGTGGCTTCTGCGAGTCGTGGATGAGGAAGGCAGGGAAGGGCTCGGGGAGGCCGCGCTGAGCCCATTCGCGGAGGAAGTCACCACGAGCGCCCTGGCGCGGCTGATCCGGGAACTCGTGCCCGAGCTGGCCGCGGGCCGGCCGCCTGTATGGTCGGAGCTGGCGCGCGAAGGAGAACCCGGCCGAGCCGCGATGGCCGCGGTCGAAGGGGCGATCGCCGCGTTGGCGGTGGCCCAGGGTGGCAACGTGAGCGGCGCGGACGCCGTTCCGGTCGGCGCTACGATCACCTTCGGCGGGCCCGACGCCGGCGCCGACGCCGCCGCACAAGCCGTCGAGCTCGGGTTCGAGACTCTGAAGCTGCGGGCGGGCTTTGAGCGGACGACGGACCAGCTGGTGGACCGTATCAGGGCGATCCGCGCCGCCGTGGGGCCAGAGCCCCGCCTGCGCGTCGATGCCGGTGGAGCCTGGGATCTCGAGACTGCCGCGGAACGGATCGAGGCGATCGAGCGGCTCCGGATCGAGTTCGTGGAACAGCCGATGGCGGCGTGGGACGTCATCGGCCATTCGGCGCTCAGGGAGCGCGTCCGAGTCCCGGTCGCCCTCGACGAGACGATCGACTCAGAGGGCTCGGCCCGGGCGGCATTGGCCGAAGGTGCGGCGGATGTGCTCGTCGTGAAGCCGGCCCGCGTCGGCGGTGTTGCGGCCACCATGCGCATCGCCGAGGCCGCGTCGGCCGCCGGCGCGTCGGTCGTGCTCGGCACCTACTTCGAGACCGGCGTTGGGATCGCCGCGGCCCTTCGAATTGCGGCCGAAGTGCAGGCTGCGGCGCGACGGGCCGGACAGGCAACGGAACCGGCACATGCCCTCGCGACCTCCGGGATCCTCGTCCACGACCTGCTCAGCGAGCCGTTGCCGATCAGGAACGGCAGGATGGCCGTTCCTGCGGCGGTCGCGCTCGACGAGGCGGAAGTCGATCGCTACGCGCTCGAGCGCTTCGAGGCCCGCGCGTAGTCGGCGTCGCGCCTCGACCGGTGCGGCGTTGTCCGCGCTCAGCTGGACAGCCCGCTCTGGCGCTGCAGGACCAGTTTGGCAAGGGAGATCAGCGGCGCGCGAGCACCGGCGCTCGTCGGGATGTCGATGTCGAACGCCAGCTGGCCCTTCTTGACTCCGATGGCGGCCATTCCGTCGGGTCCGCTCAGCGCCGTTCCTGCGGCATCCACGCCGGGCAGATCGCGAGTCGCATCATTCGAGGAAATGCCGGCGTTCTGGAGGATCAGCTGGTACATGGAGGCCGAATCTCCGATGAAGATGTCGAACTCGATCCCGCCGCTCGCTCCGGAGACGCCCGAGTAGACGCAGTACGCGTCCGTGGGCCCGTCGCTGTTCTTGGACGGAGTGCCGGAGCCGGTCACGCCGACGGCCGAGAAGTCACCCGGCCCGAGGAGCCCACACAGATCGCCGCCTGCGGCGACGATGCCGCCAAGAGCGCCATTCCCTGGAGTGGCTGTGGCAGCGAGTGTGGGCCGGGCACTTCGAACGTTCGACGGCGAGGCCGAGTGAGGCGCCGATGTTGCGCCCGACGAGCAAGCGCCGCACACGCTGGCGAGGAGAAGAGCCGCAGCGAGACATCTCCGGAAACTTGGCATCTGCTCCCTCCAACCGGGCTGGTCGCGACAACCGCGGAGAATTCGACATTGGGTCTACGCGCCGGCATCCGCGCCCAAGTGGGCGAAACCTACGCGTCCAGCTCCCTGCCGGGGGCAGGACAACGCGGGCGGCCCGTCAGGCGAGACCTGTCGAGACGAAAGCGTACCTCCTGGTCGCTCGCAGCGATCAGAACCGCGAGTTGGAAGCAGTCTACGGCCGGGCTGGCGAATGGACCGAAGGCAGGTTGCCATGCCGGTCGGGCCGGATCGGAGCATCATTAGGGCATGACATCGACAGGTTCCCCTCCACGCGAAGTGGATTGCGTCATCGTCGGCGGCGGGGCCGCCGGCCTCTCCGCAGCCGTCAACATGGGCCGCATGCGCCGCAGCGTGCTCCTCATTGACGAGCGCGATCGCTTTGTCTGGAAGCATGTCGCCCACAACTACCTCGGCTTCCCGGACGGCGTTCCGGCCGTGGAAATCCGCCGGCTCGGATGGCGCCAGGCCGCCAAGTACGGGGCCCAGCTACTTCTGGGCCACGTCGCTACGGCGGCACGCGACGGCGATCTGTTCCGGTTCCGCGTCGAGCGATTGCCCGAGGGCGGCGCCTGGGCAAACCGGCCGGGGCCGATAGTTCCGCGCGACGCCGAGATGGCGCAGATCTTCGGAGAGGTGCCCGACGGCGGCCCTATCGAGGTCATCGCCCGCTCGGTGATCCTCGCCACCGGCGTCTTCGGCCACTTTCCGGAATTCCCAGGTCGCGATCAGTGCGTGGGCCGCAGCCTGTTCTGGTGCATCCACTGCGATGGCTATGAGTCGATCGACCGCGTCGTGGCCGTAGTTGGGCATGATGAAGAGGCCATCTCGACAGCGCTGGACTTGCTCGACTTCACCGATAGAGTGACGATCGTCGCCGGTCGTGCGGAGGGCTTCGACGTCCCGAGCTCGAGGCTGGCGGACCTGGCCGAAGCCGGCATCTCCGCGTTCCCATGCGGTGTCTCCGAATATCAGAACAGCGACGGCCAGATGCAGGCTCTCGTCCTCGACGATCCGGCCCGGACGCGACTCGCCGTGGAGCAGGTCTACACCGTCCGCCGCAGCAAAGCCGCGAACGATCTCGCCCGGCAGCTCGGCCTGGACCTGAACCCAATCGGGCAGATCGTGGTCACGTCCGAGCAGCACACCAACGTGCCCGGCGCATATGCGGCGGGAGATGCCACAAGCCTGCACGACCATCAGTTGAGCGCCGCCGTCCACGAAGGCAATCAGGCCGCCTGCGCGGCCAACTACCACCTCTACCGGGCCGTCCAACGAGCCCCCGGCGACTGAGCTTCCAAACCCCAATCCGGAAACTCAACTCAGGCGGCGCCCAAACCTGGTCGCGGTCGGAAAAGGATGTCAATGACACTCGATTTGAAGCCGCGCAAGCGGATCGGCCTCGTGGCCCACGACAACAAGAAGCAGGACCTGGTCGAATGGGCCCGCTTCAACCGGGGAATGCTTGCCGCGCACGACCTGGTTGCCACCGGGACTACCGGCACGATGTTGCAGCGCGAGCTGGATCTCCCGGTGACCTGCCTTCAGTCGGGTCCGCTCGGCGGCGACCTCCAGATCGGCGCGATGATCGCGGATGGGACGATTGACTTCCTGGTCTTCTTCTGGGATCCACTCGAGCCGCAGCCCCATGACACGGACGTCAAGTCGCTCCTCCGGATCGGCGTCGTCTGGAACATTCCCGTTGCGTGCGATCGAGCCTCGGCCGATTTCATGATTTCCTCGCCGTTGATGACGGGGTCTTACGAGCGGACCGTGCCGGACTACACATCGCACAACGATCGGGAACTGCCGCTCGCCGAAGAAGCCGAAGGCGAAGACGAGACTGCGCCCTTCGCGCCACAGCCGCCTGCCGGCCGGGGTGTCGCGGGTAGCCGACCCTGAAGCCGATGGATCGGCAGCTTCTCTCCGGCGACGAGGCCGTCGCCCTCGCGGCCCTTCACACCGGCATTGCGCTCGGCACGGGTTATCCGGGGACGCCCTCGACCGAGATCCTCGAGACTTTCGACGCGCTCGGTGGACGGGCCCAGTGGGCGCCCAACGAGAAAGTGGCGCTGGAAGTGGCTCTCGGGGCAGCATTCGCGAACGCCCGCGCCCTCGTGACGATGAAGCACGTCGGCCTGAACGTGGCTGCCGATCCGCTCTTCACGGCCGCCTACACTGGAGTCGGCGGCGCGCTCGTTGTGGTGACCGCAGACGACCCGGGCATGTCGTCGTCACAGAACGAGCAGGACAACCGCCGCTACGCGATTGCGGCCGGGCTGCCGATGATCGAGCCCTCCGACAGCCAGGAGGCCTACGACTTCTTCGTCGCCGCCGTCGAGATGTCGGAGCGGTGGCACATTCCGGTCCTGTTCCGAATGACGACCCGAGTCTGCCACTCCAAGTCCATCGTCGCGGCCCGCGCCGGCGGCGGAGCCTCGGCGCCGGCTCCGCGGCCGCATTTTGAGCACGACATCAACGGCCGGGTCATGATTCCGGCGAACGCCCGCCCGGCCCACCGGCGCCTGCGAGCCAAGCTCGCGGAAATCGGCGAGTGGGGCGAGACGTGCCCGCTCAATCGTGTCGAGCGGAGTGGAGGCGACGGCAGCATCGGCATCGTGGCCAGCGGCATCTCGTACATGCACGCCGTCGAGGCTGCCCCGGACGCCAGCTTCCTTAAGATCGGCCTCGTCAACCCGCTGCCGATCGAGAAGGTCCGGACCTTCGCGGCGAGCGTGCGACGCACATTCGTGGTGGAGGAGGGCGATCCCGTCATCGCCGACTCGCTCCGCGCTGCCGGCATCGCCGTCGACTCCAAGCCCGAGATGTACCGCTTCGGCGAGCTGGACGTGGCCCGAGTTCGCCGCATTCTTGCCGGAGACACCTCTCCTGAAGTGGCATCCGCCCGCGGCAAGCCGCCCGAGCTGTGCCCGGCGTGCCCATACCACACGGTCTATGCCACTCTCCAGAAGCACGACTGCATCGTCGCCGGCGACATCGGTTGCTACAGCCTCGGCGTGCTGCCGCCGTACAAGGCGATGGACACCTGCGTGGCCATGGGCGCGTCGATCGGCGTGGGGCTGGGCTTGCGCCACGTCCTGCCGGACGAGGAAGCGCGTCGCGTCGTCTCGATAATCGGCGACTCCACTTTTGTCCACTCCGGCATCAGCGGCCTGGTCGAGATGGCCTACAACCCGCCGCGCACGGGCCACGTCGTCATCGTCCTGGACAACGGCACCACCGCGATGACCGGACAACAGGAGCATCCGGGAACAGGCCGTCGTCTTGACCACGGCCCGACGAACCAGCTGTCGATCGAGGGCCTCGCCACGGCGATCGGCATCCCGAGCGTGACCGTCATCGACGCATATGCGGAACCGGAGGAGTTCGATCGCCTGCTGCAGCAGCGCCTGGCAGCGACCGAGTTGTCGGTCATCGTCGCCCGCAGGCCGTGCATCCTCGCCGCCGCCGACATTCGAAAATGGGAAGGCCAGGCGGCCGAATTCAGAGCTCGGGCGGCGGAGCAATCCGCAGTCTGCGAGCCGGGCGAGGAAAATCGATGAGCGTGACGAACGTCGTCGTTGCCGGCCTCGGAGGCCAGGGAGTGATCAAAGCCTCCGACATCCTGGCCGACACCGCCCTCCTGGCCGGCCTGGATGTCAAGAAGTCCGAGATCCACGGCATGAGCCAGCGCGGCGGATCGGTCACGTCCGATGTGCGCTTCGGGACGGCCGTTCTCTCGCCGATGGTGCCGAGGGGCGAGGCCGACTACCTGTTGGTTCTGGCGGAGTCCGAGGTGGAGGTGGCGCGGCCACTGCTGCGAGCCGGCGGCATTCTGCTGTCCCCGGATCTGATCCCCGATGCGGACCTGACCAACAAGCGCAGCCTCAACGTGGCGCTCCTCGGCGCGCTGAGCCACTACCTGGACCTGTCGCCGGAGTTGTTCTTGCAGGCGGTGCGGGAGGCGCTCCCGGAGAAGCTCCACGCGGTCAACGAGCGGGCTTTCGAATTGGGCCGAAAAGTCGCCGCCGGGCAGGGCACAATCCGCTAGGCGAAGGCCACCGTCACGGCCCTCTCGCCGGAAGCTTGAGTCAGCAGGTCGGGCCCGCAGGTTGAGCCCGAAGTCGAGCCCGAAAGAGGAGGCCTTGTGAGCACCTGGAACGACCCACCGGGGGGATTCCATCCGATCAGCGCGCCGGATTTCCTGCCGCGTGAGCAGCTGACCCGAATCCAGCTCCAGCGGCTGCAGTCGGTGGTGACACGCGCTTTCGATCGCGTTCCCCTGATGCGATCGCGAATGGAGGAGCGCAACCTCACGCCCGCCTCAATCGGCTCCCTTGCCGACATCGCGAAGCTGCCGTTTACCGTCAAGACGGATCTGCGCGACACGTATCCATTCGGGCTCTTCGCCAGCCCGATGGAGGAGATCGTCCGGCTCCACGCTTCGTCCGGCACCACCGGAAAGCCGATCGTGGTGGCCTATACCCAGGCCGACCTGGACGTCTGGTCCGAGGTGATGGTCCGGGCCTTTGTGGCCTGCGGTATGCATCGCGGCGACGTGATCCAGAACGCCTACGGCTACGGCCTCTTCACCGGCGGTCTTGGTGCGCACTACGGCGGCGAGGCGCTCGGCGCGACCGTCATTCCGATCAGCGGCGGAAACACGGAACGCCAGTTGATGGTCATGGCCGACTTCGGCGTGACCGCGATCGCCTGCACTCCGAGCTACTTCCTCCATCTGCTGGAATCGGCCAAGGAAACCAAGACCGATTTCTCCAAGCTGCGAGTCGGCGTCTTTGGGGCTGAGCCCTGGAGCGACTCGATGCGANNCCGCGCCCACGACATCTACGGCCTGTCGGAGATCATCGGTCCCGGAGTCGGGATCGAGTGTATGGAGCGCCGCGGACTCCACATCTTCGAGGACCACTTCTTCCCCGAGATCGTCGATCCGGAGACGGGCGAGGTTCTGCCCGAAGGCGCCGAAGGCGAGCTGGTGCTGACGACGCTGTCCAAGCAGGCGATGCCGCTGATCCGGTATCGAACCCGCGATATCACCGCCCTGGTCTCCGACCAATGCGCCTGCGGCCGGACTCTCCGCCGCATCCGTCGCATCGGCCGCCGCTCGGACGACATGTTCATCATTCGCGGCGTCAACGTCTTCCCGTCTCAGATCGAGACCGCGTTGCTGCGGGTCGAGGGCACGCTGCCCCACTACCAGATCATCCTTACGCGGGACAAGGGCCTGGATCAGATCGAGGTCAAGGTCGAGGTCACGCCCGAGGTCTTCTCGGACGAGATCCGGGCCCTCGAGAGCCTGCAGCACAAGCTGGAGGCATCGATCGAGAACATCCTGGGTCTGCGCGTCAAGGTAACGCTGGCCCAGCCGCGCTCGATCCCACGGTCCGAGGGCAAGGCAAGGCGAGTCACCGATCAGCGGAACATCTGACATCGATGCGGCGAGGGCGGCGGCCGGAGTCAAGGCCGCAACCCTCGCCGAGGGAGGCCTTCAAATGAAGCTCCAACAGCTCTCGCTCTTCCTGGAGAACAAGCCCGGAACACTTCGCGAGCCGATAGAGACACTTGCCGCCGCCGGCATCGACCTTCTCACCATGTCTCTGGCGGACACGACGCAATTCGGCATCCTGCGGTTCATCGTCGCCGACCCCGAAGCGGCGAAGAAGGTCCTTCAGGATGCCGGGATGGTCGTACGCATGACCGAGGTCGTTCCGGTCGAAGTGGAGAACAAACCGGGCGGTCTGGCACGAGCGCTCGTCGCCATCGAGGAAGCGGGACTCGGCGTCGAGTACATGTACGACTTCGGCGCCGCATCTCGGGGCGGCAAGGCCGCAATCATCTTCCGCTTCGAAGATCCAGACGCGGCCCTAACCGCGCTCAGGGCGGCCGGCGTGCGGGTCTTCTCGGGCGAGGAACTGCTCCACAAGTAAGGCGAAGAGCCGTTAAGCATCCCTGCCGCGCAGAGGAGACACGCGAAAGCCGCGCCACTCGCCCACGCCCCGGCTCGTTTTGTGCCGTGGGTCTCGGGAGGCCATGCCCCGGCGGGCGCTACCATTGCACCGGGCGGGACCAGCCGGGACAAACCGTAGGCTGCAGGCCGGTCTTGTGGAGGTACTTCGAGTGCGGCACCGGACGTTCGGACGGCTCGGCTGGCAGGTTGGTGAAGTCGGCTACGGGATGTGGGGCATGGGGGAGTGGACCGGCTCCAACGACAAGCAGTCCATCGCCGCGCTCCAGCTGTCCGTCTCCAGAGGTGTGAACTTCTTCGACACTGCCCAGTCCTACGGCGACGGCCACAGCGAGCAGCTTCTGGGGATGCTCCTGGCAGGCCATCGCGGCCAGCGCGTCTTCTCGACGACCAAGGTTCCGCCGAAGAATCGCCAGTGGCCCAGCCGTCGGGGCGTGCCGTTCGCGGAGGTCTTCCCGCGCGCATATGTGCGCGAGTACGTGGACATCAGCCGCGCGAACATGGGCATCGACACGATCGACCTTCTCCAGCTCCACGTCTGGGAGGACGACTGGCTGGATCGCGGGGAGTTGTCGCAGACGATCGCGGAGCTCAAGCGCGAGGGCGCCATCCGGGGCTTCGGCATCAGCCTCAACCGTTGGGAGCCGTGGAACGGCGTTCGCGCCGTCGAGTCGGGTCTGGTCGACGCCGTGCAGGTGATCTACAACATCTTCGAACAGGCGCCCGAGGACAAGCTCTTTCCCGCCTGCCGCAAGAACAGCGTGGCGGTAATCGCCAGAGTCCCGTTCGATGAGGGCAGCCTGATCGGCGACCTCACGCCCGAGACCACCTGGCCTGAGGGAGACTGGCGCAACAGCTACTTCGTGCCGGAGAACTTGCTGGCGTCCGTAGCCCACGCGAACGCGCTCAAGCCGCTTCTCCCAGCAGGGATGACCCTGCCCGAGATGGCGATGCGCTTCATCCTGTCGAACCCCGACGTGAGCGTCGTCATCCCGGGGATGCGCAATACGAGCCACGTCGAGATGAACACGGACGCCAGCGACGCAGGGCCTCTGTCGCCGGAGCTGATCACCCGCCTTCGTGCCCATCGATGGGACCGCGAGCCGACGGAGTGGAGCCAGTAGGATCTGCTCGTCCCGCCGCCGTGGCGTCGCACCTACGATCTGAATCCGGAGCCGGATCCGCCGCCTCTCCGCCACCCGGCGCGCCTTCTAACCGCGATCGGCGCAGTAGTAACGATCGTCGGCGCGCTCGTGCTGCCGTCGTGACCATGCGAAACAATGACCCCCGCCGATCGTCGACGGGCAGCCGACCCTAGCCCCGGGCGTCCCCGGCCGACTCTCTCGCGAGTCGCCGCAGAACCGCCGGTAGGATGCCGCCCTGGCGGTAGTAGTCCAGTTCGATCGGGCCGTCGAGGCGGGCGATCGCCTCGAATTCCCGGGTCTCGCCGTCGTAAGTGCGCGCCACGACCGTGACCCGCCCCCGCGGTGCCGGCCCACCGTCCGGGAACTGGATCGTGAAGGCCTCGCGGCCCGTGAGCCCGAGGGTCGCTGCGCTCTCCCCGGGGAGGAACTGCAGCGGCAGGATGCCCATCCCCACGAGATTCGAGCGGTGGATTCGTTCGAAGCTCTCCGCGATGACCGCCCGGATGCCGAGCAGGCGCGGCCCCTTTGCCGCCCAGTCGCGCGACGATCCGGATCCGTATTCCTTGCCCGCGATGACGATGAGGGGCACCTCGTCCGCCGCATACTGCATTGCCGCGTCGAAGATCGTGGTCGGATCGCCGCCGGGGAGATGGACCGTGAACGGCCCTTCGCGGCCGGCCAGGGCGTTGTGCAGCCGGATGTTGGCGAAGGTGCCGCGCATCATGACCTCGTGGTGGCCTCGTCGCGCGCCGTACGAGTTGAACTCCGCTGGGGGAACGCCGTGCGCCTGAAGCCACTGGCCGGCAGGCGACGAGGCAGCGATCGAGCCGGCGGGGGAGATGTGGTCTGTGGTCACGGAGTCGCCGAAGACGCACAGGACGCGGGCATTCTCGATCGCCGCGACCGGCTTCGGCTCCGTGCCGAGCCCCACGAAGAAGGGCGGCAAGGCCACGTACGTCGAATCGCCCTCCCAGCGGTAGCGGTTGCCGGAAGGGATGTCGAGCGCCTTCCACTGCGGTCCGCCCTCGAAGACCGATGCGTAGGCCTCCCGGAAGAGTTCGCTGCTGACCGCCGATCCGACGGTTTCCCGAACCTCCGCGGTCGACGGCCACACGTCGCTCAGGAAGACAGGAGCGCCCGAGCGATCGGTGCCGAGCGGCGCGGTCGTCAGGTCGATGTCCACGGTGCCCGCCAGCGCGAAGGCGACGACAAGGGGCGGGGAGGCGAGGTAGCTGGCCCGAACGAGCGGATGGATCCGCCCTTCGAAGTTGCGATTGCCCGACAGGACGGCGGCAACGACGAGGTCGTTCTCCTCGATCGCCTTCGCGACCGGGGCATCGAGCGGGCCGCTGTTGCCGATGCACGTGGTGCAGCCATAGCCGGCGAGGGCGAAACCGAGCTTCTCGAGCGGCTCGAGCAGGCCCGCTCCCTGAAGGTAGGCCGTCACGGCGCGTGAGCCGGGCGCCAGGCTCGTCTTGACGGTCGGCGGAACGGCCAGTCCGCGAGCGACTGCATTACGGGCAAGCAGACCGGCAGCGATCATCACGGTTGGGTTGGAGGTGTTGGTGCAGCTCGTGATCGCCGCAATCGCGACCGAGCCGTTCGAGACCTCGATTGATTGCCCCGCCGCCTCCACTCGAACGGTCGGATAGGACGCCGCGTCGGCGGGGTAGGCGCCGCGGAAGTTCGTCTGCAGATCTCGCAGCGCGACGCGATCCTGCGGCCGGCGGGGACCCGCAAGAGAGGGCTCCACGGACCCCAGATCCAGAGTGAGCAGGGCGTCGAAGTCCGGCGTGACGCCGGGGAGCCGCCACAGGCCCTGTTCCTTGGCATACCGCTCGACGAGGTCGATCTGGTCGGTGGTTCGCCCGGTCAGACGCAGGTACGTGAGCGTCTCGTCGTCGATCGGGAAGAGCGTCGCCGTCGGCCCGAATTCCGGCGACATGTTGGATATCGTCGCGCGGTCGGCGAGGGCCAGGCCCGCCAGACCGTCGCCGGTGAACTCGACGAAGGCACCGACGACGCCGTACGAACGCAGCATCTGGGTCACGACCAGGACGAGGTCGGTTGCGGTGGCTCCTTCCGGCAGCTCGCCGGAGAGCCGCACGCCGATGACCTTCGGGACGGGCTGGTATAGCGGCTGGCCGAGGAGCACCGCCTCAGCTTCGATGCCGCCGACGCCGTAGCCGAGGACGCCGAGGCCGTTGATCATCGTCGTGTGAGAGTCCGTCCCGACCAGCGTGTCGGGGAATGCGACTTCGGCCCCGCCGTCCGGATCGCGGCGACGCGTCACGACAGAGGCGAGGTATTCCAGGTTCACCTGGTGAACGATGCCCGTGCCCGGCGGTACGACGCGCAGATCGTCGAAGGCGGTCTGGGCCCAGCGCAGCAGCTTGTATCGCTCGCCGTTGCGCTCGTATTCGCGCCCGACGTTGAAGGCCAGCGAGTCGGCCGTGCCGTATCGATCGATCTGCACCGAATGGTCGATGACCAGATCCGCGGGCACGAGCGGGTTGACTCGCGACGGATCGCCACCCATCTCGGCCATCGCGTCTCGCATCGCCGCAAGGTCCACGACGGCGGGAACGCCGGTGAAGTCCTGAAGGATCACTCGGGCGGGCATGAACGGGATCTCAACCGCGTTCGCGCCGGCGGCCGAAGATGCTCCCGGCCGCCAATCGGCGAGCGCGGCGACATCCGCTTCGTCGACGATCCCGTGCCCGGCGTGCCGCAACACGTTCTCGAGCAGGATCTTGACCGTGACCGGCAGACGGCCGAGATCCGTGGCGAGGGCGGCGCCCGCCCCGGGGCGGGTGAGAGCGGTGAGCCGGTAGAAATCCGGCATCCCGGCGCCGAGTGAGGCCCGGGCGCCGAAGGGGTCCTTGGTCATGTCGGCTCCTTCAAGCAAACAATGATCGACCGGGCCGACGATCGAAGCCGAGGCACCGCCGAGCACCGAGCGAGCGCACTTGATGGTGCGTCAGCGAGGAGCACATGTGGCAACGAAGGCATCGACCGGCTGACCGGTCGAGAACCCCGGGCGGGGGTGCGCCACACCGCCGGGGACACGCTAGACTCGGGCCGGCATTCGCCTCCAGGCGATTGCCGCCACGATGTGAGTCGGACCGAAGGATACCGCGGGTTCGCGGTCACGGATGGAGGTCGCGGGATATGGGGCCCGACGATGCGAGCCGCGGTCCAAAAGGCGCCCGCGGCGGCCCCTCGCGCGGCGGTCCCGCTGGATCGCCGGCCGTGCGAACCGTCGGAATTATCGGTGCCGGTCCGGTCGGCGTGGCCCTCGGCGTGGCAATCAGCCGAGCCGGCTGGCCGGTGGTGGCCGTCGCAAGTCGCGACGAGGGTCGCCGAGACCGCTTCTGCGCTCTCCTTCCCGGCGCCCGGGCCTTCACGACGCCCGAGGCTCTCCTCGACGAGGTGGACATGGCCATCCTGGCCGTGCCCGACGACGCGGTTCCGCTCGTCGCCAATTCGATGCACCTGCGTCGAGGCCAGACTCTGATCCACACCAGTGGGTCACTCGGGGCGGAGGTTCTCGCTCCCGTACTCGCCGCCGACGCCCACATAGGCGCATTCCACCCGCTCGTCTCGTTCACCGAACAAGTGGAACGATCCGTGGCGGCGCTGAACGGCGCCACGATTGCGCTGGAAGGCGACGACGCAACCCTCGGACTCCTGGCGAACCTCGCCGAAGCGATCGGGGGAGTGCCCGTCAGTCTGCCCCGCGGCAGCAAGCCGGCCTATCACGCCGCGGCAGTCATGGCATCCGGCGGGCTCGTCGCCCTGCTCGACGCCGTAGTCGCGCTTGGGGCAGCGGCCGG
Source organism: Chloroflexota bacterium (assembly GCA_003156975.1). Lineage (GTDB taxonomy): Bacteria > Chloroflexota > Limnocylindria > Limnocylindrales > CSP1-4 > Fen-1039. The sequence continues at coordinate 39,772 of PMIE01000063.1, forward strand.
CCTCGACGAACGCCGCGCACTTGCCGTCTACGGCCGCCTGATGGGGCAGACCCTCGCCAACGCAGGGGCCGTCGGCGTCGGCGCCGCCCTCACCGGACCGATTGCCCGCGGCGATGCCGGTACGGTCGAGGCGCACATCGAGGCCATCGAGAGGCTGGCCCCCGGCGTAATGGATTTATACCTGGCCACCGCCCGGCGCGAACTCCAGATAGCCGAGGAGCGGGGCGCCCTGTCACCGGACAGGGTGGAACGTGTCCGGACCGCGCTTGCAAAGGTTGTCTGACCGGGTACGATGGGTCACATGCAGCACAGCATCGCGGCTAAGTACGCGGCCTGGCCATCTGCCCGCTTCGTACGCCCTGCCGGCCGCGAGTGGGAGCGACGGCTCGGCCTCCACTCAAGCCTATCGTTCCAACGGGCGGCGACCCGGGATACCATCCTGCGGCCCTCTCGAGGCGGTCTGGTGGTGACCGGCTGGCGGCCTGTGACCACTCGCCGGAACACCCCGCCGAGCGGTCTTCCCCGTGCTGCCGTCACGATCCGCTGGACCAGCGGCCGCCTACAGGCGGCGGACCGGCATTCGAGTCTGGCCGCGGCTCCGTGGCGAGGCTGAGCAGCGCCACCGCAACGTCGGCGGGCGGCATCGTCTACCGGTTCCAGGAGTCGATTCCGCAATTGGTGGTCGGTCGCCGCAAGAGGGAGCGAGATTCCCACACTTGGACCCTCCCCAAGGGCACGCCCAACCCTGGAGAGACCCTCGAGGAGACCGCGCTGCGAGAAGTCTGCGAAGAGACCGGACTCACGGTGCGGATTCTGTCGCCCCTGGATGCCATCAGATACAGCTTCGTCCAGCGTGGCACGCGCATCCACAAGACCGTTCACTACTTCATGATGGAACCCACGGGCGGCGGCTTCGAAGGCCATGACCGCGAATTCGAGGAGGTCCGCTGGATCTCCTTCGACGAGGCCTCGAACCTGCTGTCTTTCGAGACCGAGCGGTCTCTTGTCGGTCTCGCGGCCACGCGACTCCCGGGCGCCACCGTTTGATCCAGGCACCTACTCGCGCGTCCAGCTAGCTTCAGTCCGGGTCGCCGGCGCCAAATGACTATCAGTGGAGGTCGACGTCTCGATGGCTCAGTCGCATGACGTGCCGATGGCTACGCCGCTGTCCGATCGGCATGCGGCCCTGGGCGCCCGGATGGTGGAGTTCGCGGGCTGGCTGATGCCGCTCCAATACACGGGCATCCTGGAGGAGCATCGGGCCGTGCGAGCGCGGGCCGGGCTGTTCGATCTCTCGCATATGGGCGAGTTCTTCGTCGAAGGCCCGGACGCGGCTGAGGGCTTGGGTCGCGCCGTCACGTCGAATCCCGGCAGCCTCAAGGTTGGCAGAGCGCAGTACTCCATGCTCTGCTTCCCGGAGGGCGGCATTCTCGACGACGTGATCGTCTACCGCCTCGGCGTCGAGCGGTTCATGGTGGTGGCCAACGCCTCGAATTCCGGAGCCGTCAGCGATGCTCTGGCCGCGCGGCTCGCCGGTTTGCGGGTCGTCCTCGACGACCGCTCCCTCGCCACCGCGCTCGTGGCCATTCAGGGACCCCGAGCCGCGGCAATCCTGGCGCCGCTCACGGACGTGGCCCTGGAGGAGTTGCGTTTCTATTCCATCGCCGAGGGGCAGGTGGCGGGCGTGCCCGCGATCGTTGCCCGGACGGGATATACGGGCGAGGACGGCTTCGAGATCGTTGTCGACGTCTCGGCCGCAGCGACGATCTGGGATGCGTTGATGGCAGCCGGCAAGGATGAGGGTGTGGTTCCGGTCGGGCTGGGAGCCCGCGATACCCTGCGGCTCGAGGCGGGAATGCCGCTCTACGGCAACGAGCTCGGTCGGGATACCAGCCCCTTCGAGGCCGGTCTGGGCCGCGTCGTGGCCTTCGCAAAGGAGGGCGACTTCGTCGGTCGGGCCGCGCTGGCAAAGGCCGAGGCGGACGGACCCCACAAGAAGCTCGTCGGCCTCGCCATAAGAGGACGGGGAATTGCCCGCCACGGGTACGAAGTGTTCTCGGGCGACCGTCGTGTCGGCGCCATCACGAGTGGGACGCTCTCGCCAACGCTCGGGGAGGCGATCGCGATGGCATACGTGACGCCGTCGGAGGCTGAGCCCGGTACGATAGTCGCCGTCGGCATTCGCGATCAGCGAGTCCCGGCCGAGGTTGTGGCTTTGCCTTTCTACCGAAGGCCGGTCTAGAAACGCAAGTCGCCGGCCCGAGCGCACAGGCGCCAACGCAGGAATACACCGGCTGACAGGGACAGGAGGTACGTAAGGCGATGGTGCCCAAGGATCTGCGCTACACCAAAGAGCACGAGTGGGTCCGCGTCGAGGGCGATATGGCCACGGTTGGGATCACCGAGTTTGCGTCCGAACAACTCGGTGACATCGTCTTCGTGGAGTTGCCCGAGATCGGTCGGACGGTTACCCAATTCGCGGCCGTCGGGGTGATCGAGTCCGTCAAGGCCGTCAGCGACCTTTTCGCGCCGCTTACCGGCGAAGTGGTTGAGTCCAACTCGGAACTCTCGACCGCGCCTGAGCTTCTCAACAGCGATCCATTCGGAAAGGGCTGGATGCTCCGGATGCGAGTCGACGACGCTGCGCAGGTCGGAGCCCTCCTCGATGCGGCGGCCTACGAGGCCTTGACCTCGGAAGCCTGAGACCGGCATTTGGACCAGATCAATCCGGGGCAGGAGCTGAGTCGATGACCTACGGCCCACACACGGCGGAAGACCGCGCCCAGATGCTACGGGCGATCGGCGTCGACTCGGTCGACGATCTCTTCGCCGACATTCCGGCATCGCTGAGGTCGTCCGGCCTGGACCTCCCGGCTCCCGAGGCGGAGGTCGATCTCGCGGCCCGGCTAAGCGAGCTCGCGGCATGCAACCGCGTCGATCTGATGAGCTTCCTCGGCGCCGGTGCATATCGCCACTTCACACCGCCGGTCGTGGACCAGCTGCTGCTGCGGAGCGAGTTCTACACGGCCTACACGCCCTACCAGCCGGAGATCAGCCAGGGAACGCTCCAGACCATCTACGAATACCAGTCGCTGATGGCCGAGTTGACCGGCATGGACGTCGTCTCCGCCTCGCACTACGACGGGGCCACGGCTACCGCCGAGGCGGCCTTGATGACGTGCCGCGCGACGCACCGCGAGCGGGTTCTGGTCAGCCGCGGCGTCCATCCGCACTACCGCCAGACCATCTGCACCTACTTCGCCGGGGCCTCGCTCGTGGCGGACGACATCCCACTGGTGGCGGACGGGCCGGATGCCGGCACGACGGATCTGGCGGCGCTGGAGCGGTTGCTCGCCGACACGGACCATCCCGTCGCGGGGGTCGTCGTCGCAAACCCGAACTTCCTGGGCTTGCTGGAGCCGATGGCGGAGATCGGCCGGTTGACCCACGCGGCCGGAGCGCTCTTCGTGTCTGTCGTGGAGCCGGTTTCGCTGGCGGTTCTCGCGTCGCCCGGCGAATACGGGGCAGACATTGCCGCCGGCGACGGCCAGCCGCTCGGCATCCCGCTTGCATACGGCGGTCCCTACTTGGGCATCCTGGCGTGCCGAGAAGCCCTGGTCCGGGGGATCCCAGGCCGACTCGTGGGCATGACGGCGGACATCGACGGCAAGCGTGCCTTCGTCATGACGCTGCGGGCACGCGAACAGGACATTCGCCGAGACAAGGCTTCCAGCAACATCTGCACGAACCAGGCCTTGTGCGCCCTCGCCGCGGCCATCTACCTCGGTGCTCTGGGTCCGCACGGCCTCAGAGACGTGGCCGCCCTCGGGGCCGCCCGCGCTTCGGAGCTGGAGACGGCTCTCGCCGCTGCCGGCGCGCCGCGGATCCATCCCGGGCCCTACCTCAACGAATTTGCCGTCCGCGTCCCGGACGCCGCGGCGGTACATTCCCGTCTCATCGGCCGCGGCATCCTCGCCGGTGTGCCGCTGGCGCGGCTCCTTCCGGACGAGCCGACACTCGCCGATGGCCTTCTCGTCTGTGCCACGGAAGTCACCACGCAGGCCGAGATTGCGGCCTTTGCCGCGGCCCTGGGCGACGAGCTTGCGGGGTCTGGGCGTGGCGCGACCAAGCAAAGGGGGGCCGACCGATGACCGTGGCCGATCGTCTGGGGCCCACCATCTTCGAACGCTCCCGGCCGGGCCGCGGAGGCGGCAAGGTGCCTCATCCGCCCAAGGACGCCCTCTCCCGGATCCCCGCCGGCAATCTGCGGGAGGCCGCGCCGCGGCTGCCCGAGGTCTCGGAGCCGGAGCTGACGCGCCACTACGTCAACCTCAGCCAGCTCAACTATTCGGTGGACACGGGCTTCTATCCGCTCGGGTCGTGCACCATGAAGTACAACCCCAAGATCAACGAATGGGCGGCGCGTCTCAACGGTTTCGCGGCGCTTCACCCGCTGGCTCCTGACGAGGCCTCGCAGGGCACGTTGCAACTCCTCTGGGAGCTGGAGGAGGCGCTGGCGGAGATCGGCGGCATGAAGGCCGTGACGCTCCAACCGGCGGCAGGTGCTCAGGGCGAGCTGACCGGAATACTCATGATCCGGGCGTATCACCGCAGCCGGGGCGAGACGGACCGGACAGAAGTCCTTGTGCCTGATTCCGCCCACGGCACGAACCCCGCAACCGCATCGATGGCCGGCTTCAAGACGATCACCATCCCCTCTGCTCCCGACGGCGGCGTAGACGTCGACGCTTTCCGGGCGGCTCTGGGCCCGCGGACGGCCGCGATCATGATCACCAATCCGTCCACGCTCGGGCTCTTCGAGGCGCGGCTGTGCGAGCTCCTCGACGCGGTTCACGAAGTCGGTGCGCTCGCCTACATGGACGGCGCGAACCTCAACGCCATCATGGGCCGCTTCAAGCCAGGCGAGGCCGGGTTCGACGTCATGCACATCAACGTGCACAAGACCTTCTCCACGCCCCATGGCGGCGGCGGTCCGGGCGCCGGTCCCGTCGGAGTAGGGGAGAAGCTCCTGCCGTTCCTGCCCTCGCCCCGGGTTCTGCGAGCGTCCGACGGCAGCTTCCGCCTGGAGGGCGCGGCCGAGCGGCCCACGAGCATCGGCCGCGTCCGGGCCTTCGTCGGCAACACGGGAGTCCTCGTCCGTGCCTACGCCTACATCCGCGCTCACGGTGGGACGGGTCTATGCGAGGTGAGCGACGACGCGGTCCTGGCGGCGAACTACCTCAAGGTTCGCGTCGCCGAGGTGCTCGATGTGCCGTTTACACGGCCGTGCATGCATGAGTTCGTCGCCTCGTCGGCGACGCTCAAAGCCGAGACGGGCATTCGGACGCTGGACGTGGCCAAGAGGCTGATCGACTACGGGTTCCACCCGCCCACGATCTACTTTCCGTTGACCGTGGACGAGGCGCTGCTCATCGAGCCGACCGAGACGGAATCGCTCGAGACTCTGGACGCCTTCGTCGAGGCCCTGCGGCGCATTGTGGTCGAGGCGCACTCGGACCCGGAGCTTCTTCATTCGGCGCCGCACAGTTCGCCCGTTCGCCGTTTGGATGAAACGATGGCCGCTCGCCAGCCCAACCTGCGCTGGCGGGCGATGACCGGCGTGCAGATGCCCTGCCCGGACTGATCTGCCAGGTGGTTCGGGTCCGTGGCCCAGCCAATGGGGCCTCGTTTGACACTGTGGCGGTGCGTCGGCATAGTAGGTCCAAGTGACACCCCGGCGCCGCCCGATAGCAAGAATGCAGGTCGCGCCGACTCCCTTCTCTTGATGGAGGCGAGCTGCCGAAGGCCCCAGCCTCGGCCGGTGGGTTCGTCTTGCTACGGAGTTCCCTGGATGCGTTGGCGTCTGATCGGCGTTCTCACCGCGGTGGTCCTGGTCTCGAGCGCCTGCAACCAATCCACCGTCACGCCATCGTTGTCGACCTCCGCGTTGACGACTCCCGTTTCTGCCGGTACCGGCGCCGGACCCGCGGCGACACCGGAGGCCATCTCACTGGTAGGAACGACATACAAGGCCGACCCGGCGAAAGTCAAGGGCGGCAAAGTCACGCTCGCCGAATGGCAGTTTCCGGACACCGTGAATCCTTACTACGCCGTGTGGAAGACCGACCTGGAGGCTTCGGACAGCATGTTCGACGGCCTGTTGAGCGTCACGCCGGACCTCAAATATGTGCCCGACCTCGCCACGAACGTGCCGACGCTGGAGAACGGCGGCGTTGTTCTGAACGGCAATGGCATGGACGTAACCTGGAACCTGCGCCACCTGATGGTCTGGTCCGACGGCCAACCTATCAACTGCGATGACATCAAGGCAACGTGGCAGTGGGTGATGAACAAGGACAACTCCGGGCTGGCCCTCGGCACCGTCGGCTGGCAGGACGTAACCGGCGTTGACGGAGGCGCCGGCACGGATTGCGTGATGCACTTCGGCAAGATCTACGAGGGCTACCTGACGCTCGTCTCGCCGCTCCTGCCGGCGCACTACATCACGGCCATTCCGGTGAAGGGTGCGCAGGCAAGGCTGTATCCGATGAGCAACCTGGCGAGTGGCGTCTACAGCGGCCCGTACATTCCCGTGAGCGTCACGCGTCCCGCATCGATCACCCTCAAGCCGAACCCTTTCTGGTCGACGATCGGCGGTCATGCGCCCTGGCTTTCCCTCGTCACGTGGAAGTACTACGGCTCCGCGAACACCATGATCGACGGTTTCCAGGCAGGTGAGTTCGACCTCGGGCAGAACCTCGACAACACCTATGTTCCGGCGCTCAAGGCGGTCGCAGCGGCCCGGCAGGTAGCTCACGACTCGTTGACATACGAGCAACTCACCTTCAACAACGCCAACTTCAAGACCAAGTTCGGCGTCGACGCATCGAGCGTCGTACAGGCGGTGATGCTCGCGACCGACCGCCAGGCAATCGCACGGTTGCCTCTCGTCGGCAATGCCAGCCCTACCAACAACTTCGTGTCGCCCCAGGCCTGGTACTACGAGGCGCTCGGGGGTTCCAAGGGCGCCGGCGGCTCGACTTCCGCAGACCCCACCACTGCCTACACCATCCTAGCCAACGCCGGCTGGACCAAGGGTAGCGATGGCTACATGACCAAGAACGGCAAGACGCTGGAGTTGAATTACTGCACCACGGCGCACTTGTACCGCTTCGACGCACTGAATCTCATCGCCGGCCAACTCAAGCAGGTGGGCATCAAGGTCGACGTCAACTTCAAGCTGGAATCGACGTTCTGGGCGCCGTGGAGCGCACCGCAGTCCACCGGACTCTGCAACATCCGGCACGGAAACTTCGACGTTGCCGAGTTCTCATACGTCTCGAGTTTCGATCCGCTGGGCGCCTACCGGATATATCACTCGAGCCAGATCCCGAGCGCCCTGATGCCCGATGGAGAGAACGTCAGCCGTATCAATCTCCCGGCCCTCGACGCGGCCTACGATCAGGTCGCACGAAATGTGGACCTGTCCAAGATTCGCGCGGCGATGTTCGAGATCCAGGATCTGTATGGTTCGGACCAGAACACCTACCAGATGCCCCTCTACCTTCGCAGGGACATCTGGCTCGTCGGCTCCAAGCTTCACAACTTCACCGGCAACCCAACGCCTGCCGGGGGTGAGTGGAATATCGGAGATTGGTGGGTCGGCTGATCCGGTCGGCCGTCGTCCGGGCTGGTCAGTTGGCGAAGCCGTCGACCCCGCCGGTCGCCCCTGTCGCCGTTGCGAGCATCCCTTGCGCCCCGGACGAATCTGCAATGCAGCGCGTTCCTATTCGGGTGCCGGCCGGTTGCATTCGAGTTCTTACCGGGAGGAAGAATGCCGTCCGGAAGCGCGCCCGATTTCTGTCCCGGAATGTGCCGACGGCCACAGGATCAATCCGGACGGGGCATTCCTAGTACCGCGGAACTGAACGTTTGACACGTATGAGGGACCCGCTCATAGTGTCCCCACGGGCGGTCAAGCCCAACCCGACTGCCGCATGGAACGTTGTCTCCCGTCGCTCGAATCGCCACCACCGGAAACGACGGGTGGCTGTGGCGGAAGCAGCGGAAGTGCTGCAGCGGCCATAGCCCTAGGAGGATGTAGATGTCGAAACGGTTATTGGCGTTGCTGTCCGTGGCGGCCCTCACGTTCGCAGCGTGCGCGTCCACCGCGACTACGGCACCTGCCAGCGTCGCGCCCGGGAGCACCCCGGCGCCTGTCGTCACACCCACCCCTGCGCCCACTGCCGCGCCAATCGACGTAACGAACACCACATACAAGCCAGAGGCCGTCGGCCACACGGGCGGCAAGCTCGTTCTGGGCGAATGGCAGGAGCCGGTCACGATCTGGTCCGGCATTTACGACAACTCTGCGACAGACGTCGAAGCTTTCGGCATGTCGCTCTGGGGTCTCTGGAACGCCACGGCCGACTACAAGTTCTACGGCCAGTTGGCGTCCAACGTTCCGACCGTGTCCAACGGTGGCGTCGTCCTGAAGGGCACCACCATGGACGTGAACATCAGTTTGCGCCCGGGTGCGCTGTGGTCGGATGGCCAGGCGATCACCTGTGATGACCTTGCCTACCAGGTCCAGTGGATGATGGATGCTGGCCAGGTCGGCAATGTCCAGGGCCACGTCGGCTGGGAGAACATCTCCGGCGTCGACGGCGGCACCGGCACGAACTGCGTCGCCCACTTCACCAACATCCCGAAGGACGGGACCACGGCCGTCTACGAAGGCTACCTCGGCCTTTGGGCGCCGCTTCTCCCCAAGCACTACCTTCAGACCGTCTCGGTTGCCGATGCGGGCAAGAAGCTCTACACGCAGGCTGCCCCGCAGACCGGCGTCTACAGCGGCCCGTACATCCCGACCAAGTGGGCTGCTGGCGCTGAGATCGACTACGTGGCAAACACGCAGTTCTTCAGCACGATCAAGAAGTCCACTGCTCCGTTCGATAGCGTCACCTTCAAGTACTACAGCGACGCTACGGCCGAGATGGCCGGCTTCAAGAACGGCGAGACCGACGTCGCGATGGACTACAACCACAACGACCTCGGCGCGATGACGACCCAGGGCATTCCGACGGCCTCCGTCGATGCAATCGATGGCACTACCTACGAGCAGCAGTCCTGGAACTATGCGGACCTGACCAAGAAGTTCGGCGCCGACGGCGCCAAGACCCTGATGTCGGCCATTCACTACGCGTACAACAAGGACGACATCATCAAGCGCATCACCGGAAGCACCGTCTCCTCGACGTGCAACTTCAACTCGTCGCTGGTGTGGTACTTCAAGGAAATCCCGTGCCCGGCATACGATGTTGCCAAGGCCAACTCGATCCTCGACGCGGCTGGTTTCACCACCGGCAGTGACGGGATCCGCGTTGCCCCGAACGGCACCAAGGTTGAGCTTCTCGGTTGCACGAGCAAGTCCCGCCCGTACCGCGGCAACACGATGACCCTCGTTGCCTCCTACCTGCAGCAGATCGGCGTGCTTCTGGACACCAAGGTTGTCCCGACTACGCCTGACCTGTTCGGCGGTTGGTCCGAGTCCGGTTCTGACGTTCCGTGCAACACCACGCATGGCAACTTCGATGTGGCCGAGTTCGCGTGGGTTTCCGGCGTCGATCCGGCCGGCATCTTCCCGCTCTACGACTCCAAGTACGACCCGAGCCTGGGTGATCACAGCGGCGTGAACTACATCCGCGTGAACCTCCCGGCCCTGGACGCCGCACTTACGGACCTGGTTACGACGACCGATCTCCAGAAGATCAAGGCCGCTGAGGGCACGATCCAGGACATCTACGTCGACCCGGCCAATTCCTTCCCGGAGATTCCGCTCTACTTCTGGAAGACAGTGGAACTCAAGGGCTCCGCGATGCACAACGTCGTGAACAACGCGACAAGTGCAACGAACACCTGGAATATTGAGGACTGGTGGAAGTCCTAGCTCTGAACGGCTAAGGCTCCCAAGCAGACCTCGAAACAAGATGCGGAATTGCGGCGCTATGCCGCAATTCCGCATCCTCCATTGAGGCACTGAGTTGATCCGCTACATCATGCGGCGCCTACTCGGCGCTATCCCTACGCTCTTTTTCATCTCGATTCTCATCTATGGCTTCGTCCTGCTGTCTCCGGGCGGGCCGACGGCTAGATTCTCTATGAATCCCAAGATCACGCCACAGGCCCTGGCGGCGTTCGAGCATCGCTGGGGTTTGGATCAACCAGTGCCGGTTCAGTACTGTCGTTGGCTGGGGGTCTGCAATCCCGATGGTCAGGGATTGGGCGTCTTTCTGAGTTCCAGCGGCATGCCCAACTTCCTTCCGGGCATTGTCGGCGGCGGCAGCAACGGTGTTCTCCATCTGGACCTCGGTGTCTCGAGTTCCTCTGGAGTGCCGGTCTCCGACGTTATTGCGGAGCGTTTCCCAAGGACTCTGGTTCTTGCCGGTGTATCGCTGGTGGTGTGGTTGACGCTGGCTCTCATCTTCGGAGTGGTTTCCGCCGTCAAGCGGTACTCGAAGATCGACAGCGCGATCACCGTCTTCAACTACGTCGCCTATTCCTTCCCCACATTCTGGCTGGGGTTGCTGCTCATCGTCATCTTCGCGGCCACGCTGGGCTGGTTGCCCGCGGGCGGAATGTGGGATGTGCGCAACACGCCGATCTTCGGGTCGGGCGCCTATTGGAGCTACCTGGGCCAACACCCGGTGTCGGCCCTGGGTGACCTCGGCAGGCACTTAATCCTGCCGGTTGCGACACTCGTAGCGGTCAGCGTCGCCGGCGACTCGCGGTTTGTCCGCGCGTCGATGATCGATGCCATGCGCCAGGACTTCGTCCGCACGGCACGCGCCAAGGGCGTCCCGGAGCGAGGGGTCGTCTTCCGCCACGCTCTGCGAAACGCGCTGCTACCCGTCGTCACGAACATCGGCCTTGAGCTGCCGTTCCTCTTCACCGGCGCCATCGCGACGGAGACGGTCTTCAGCTGGCCGGGCATGGGTGCGCAGTTCATCACGTCGATCGGCCAGTACGACTACCCGGTGGTCATGGGCATTTCCGTGATCACCGCAGTGTTGGTCGTTGGAGCAAACCTGCTGGCGGATATCGTCTATGCCATCGTGGACCCGAGGATTAGCTATGGATGAGATCGGCAAGGCCAGGGTCGTTGAGACGCCTGCTGACCTTGAGGATCTGCTGGCAGCCCACCCCGACTACGACGTTCAACTCGAATCTCTGAACCAGCGTCAGCTGGCTTGGCGCCGCTTCAAGCGCCACCGGATGGCCCTGCTCGGCTCGACGATGTTCCTGTCGATGGTCGTCATAGGCATCGTTGGACCGCAGATACTCCCTTTCGACAAGAACGCATACCTTCCCACGAACCAGGTCGTGAACGTCGGCCGACCACCGATGGTGATTCCGTACTTCCATCCATTCGGTGAAACGACTCAGCTCCAATATGACGTGTTCACGCTCGTGATCAACGGCATCGGCCTGTCACTTCTGATCAGCGTTGGAGCTACGGTCGTGGCGACTCTCATCGGCACGATAGTCGGCGGGCTTTCCGGGTACTTCGGAGGCTGGCTGGACACGATCCTTATGCGGATCGTAGACGCCTTGCTGGCGCTGCCCCTGATATACCTAATCCTTGTCTTCTCGGAGTTCCTTGGCGGCGGCAACTGGTTTACGGTAATGCTGATCTTTGCCCTTCTGGGCTGGCTGCAGACCGCCCGGTTGGTCCGGAGCGTGATCCTCAGCCTCCGCGAAGAGGACTACGTCGATGCGGCCCGCGTCGCCGGCGTTTCCCAGATGAGGATCATCTTCCGCCACCTTCTGCCCAACGCGCTGTCGCCGATCATCGTGGCCGCGACCCTCAGCATCGCCGCTCTGATCACGGCCGAGGCCTTCGTCAGTTTCGTCGGGTACGGCATCGATCCGTCGACGCCGACACTGGGAAACATCCTGAGCGGAGCCCAGGAGGCGATCGGAGCCGGTAACTGGTGGTGGGCGGTCTTCCCGGGTGTGGCCATCGTGTTCATCGTCCTGGGTATCAACTTCATGGGCGACGGCCTTCAGGACGCGCTCGACCCGAGGGCCAAGATATGAAGCAGAAGACAGAACTGACCGACCTCGAAGTCGGGCCGGCGGTGTCGGGTCCTCCGACCGACCCGGACATCCTGCTCGAGGTTCGGGGTCTGCGGACCTACTTCCACGTGATGGACGGCACCGTCAAGGCCGTCGATGGCGTCGATTTCTCACTGAGGCGCGGCGAGACCCTTGGGATCGTCGGCGAGTCCGGTTGCGGCAAGAGCGTCACGGCACTGACGATCATGCAGCTGCTGGACATCCCGCCCGGCGAGATCGCCGGCGGCGAGGTCTGGTTCGACGGGCGCGATCTGCTCGAGCTCCGCCCGGAGGAACTTCGGCACGTTCGCGGGGCGGACATCTCGATGATCTTTCAGGAGCCGATGACGAGCCTGAATCCCGTGTTCACCATCGGCAACCAGATATCCGAGGCGATCATCCTTCACCAGCACGTTGGCAAGAAGGAGGCGATGGTCCGGGCCATCGAATCGCTCAAGGCAGTCGGCATTTCTGCGCCTGAACGCCGAGTGAAGCAGTACCCACATGAGATGAGCGGCGGCATCCGGCAGCGCGTGATGATCGCGATGGCCCTGTCGTGCAATCCCAAACTGATCATCGCCGATGAGCCGACCACGGCCCTGGACGTCACCATTCAGGCCCAGATTCTTGAGCTCATCAAGAAGATTCAGGCGGACTCCGGAGCGGCCTTGCTCCTGATCACCCACGACCTGGCGGTTGTGGCCGAAACAGTCCAGAACGTTGCCGTCATGTACGCCGGTCGGGTCGTAGAGTCCGGTCCGGTGGAGGATGTGCTGCTTCGGCCGCAGCACCCGTACACGCTCGGGCTGCTCGGCTCCATCCCGGCTCTTCACAAGCGCGGTCGCGAGCTCGACGTCATCAAGGGCGTCGTTCCGAACCCGTTCCGGATGCCGCCCGGCTGCAAATTCGAGCCACGCTGTCCGTACGCCTGGGACAAGTGCAAGCAGGTCGAGCCGGATCTCGTGGCCGTTCCCGGCCGCGCCGCGCTCTCGCGTTGCTTCCTCCACTTGCCCGACGAGTCGACTCGACGAGCGGAATTCGATCGGGTGTCCGTGGCAACTGTTGCGACCGGAATGAGCTGATGCGGACCCCAAACATGGAGAAACTGATGGCATTGACGATGGGTCAACCCACCGCCACAGGGGCCGTTGCTCCGCAGCGGTGGCGCCGCGCGCGCACTTTCGCGGCGGCCCCAACTGACCCGATGGGCGGCCAACGATGAACCGGCTGGCGGGCTGGAAGAAGCCACTGGCAATCCTCGGGGGCATCCTCATCGCCCTGGGAGTCTTGTTTCCCTGGGCTCGGATCCAGGTTCCTTTCCTCTCGTTGAACGCTCAGCTCAGAGGGTTGGACGACGTTGGGCTCGAGATGGCAATCGCAGCGGCGGCGATCATTCTGCTTGCCTCCGGGAAGTTGCGGCTCAAGCCTCAGGTCGCCGGCCTGCTGATCGTACTGATCGCTGCCGTCTGCGGCGTCGTGGCCGCATACCGCATCGTCGACCTCCAATGGGCCCGAGACCTGGTCGCGCACAGGACGTTCTCCAACGGCATCAACGACAGCATCCACGTGGCCCCGGCCGTTGCCAAGCACTCGATCGCCCTGGCTACCGGCCTCCAGGTGATCACGGTCGCGTCGCTGATGTCGATTGTCGGCGGCCTTCTGATCGCCCTCGAAGGACGATTCTCAAAGCCGGCGTCGGCCAAGACATCAACATTCGTTTCCCATGTCGGAGTCGGCGGGGCCCTGGGGTCGAGAAGTGCGCTCACCCAAAGGGCCATGACGCCGCGGCCCGATGGGACGGCCGACGTGCTTGTCGAGGTCCGCAACCTCAAGACCTACTACCCGATCTTCGGCGGCATCCTTCGCCGTCGCGTCGGGAGCGTGTACGCCGTCGACGACGTCAGCCTGACGATCTACCGCGGCGAGAAGTTCGGGCTTGTCGGTGAGTCCGGCTGCGGCAAGACGACGCTCGGCAGGACGATTCTCCGCCTCGAGAAAGCCCATGACGGCTCGGTCACGATGGATGGGCAGGACCTGCTGGCCATGAAGGGCAACGCGCTGAAGCGAATGCGACGGCGAATGCAACTCATCTTCCAGGATCCATACGGCTCGCTCAATCCCCGAATGCCGGTCAGCGACATCATCGGCGAAGGTCTTCTGGCGCAGGCGGACGAGACAAACGGCTGGCGCCGGCGCGAGGTTCGCGACCAGCGCGTGGCTGACTACCTTGAGGCCGTAGGTCTGCGACGCGACTACACGCGTCGGTATGCCCACGAGTTCTCGGGCGGCCAGCGGCAACGAATCGGCATCGCCCGCGCCCTTTCGCTGGATCCGGAATTCATCGTCTGCGACGAGCCCGTCTCCGCCCTCGATGTTTCGATCCAGTCCCAGATCCTCAACCTTCTCTCGGAACTGCGGGATCAGTTCAATCTGACCTACTTGTTCATCGCTCACAACCTGTCGGTGGTTCAGTACTTCTGCGATCGGATCGGAGTCATGTATCTCGGCAAGCTCGTCGAGGTAGCGGACACGGACGCCCTGTACGAACACCCGCGCCATCCCTATACGGTTGCGCTGCTATCGGCCATTCCGGTGCCGGATCCGCGCGTCCGCAAGAAGCGCCTGGTGTTGAGGGGCGATGTTCCCTCCCCGGCCAACCCTCCGTCGGGATGCCGCTTCCACACCCGCTGCTGGTTGCGCGAGAGGCTGGACAATCCGGAGCAGTGCGCCACCGTAGTTCCCTCGCTCGTTGATATGGGCGGCGGGCAGTTCTCAGCCTGCCATTTCGCCGACAAGGTCTCGGCCGAGGCAGCCGATGAGGCAGCCGCTCGCCAATCGGTGATCGACACCGCGTCCACCGCGCCGTAGCCGGAGCCGTCTTCGGCATCTCGTGGACTGCGGCCTTCCGCCTGAGCCCGGCTGGGCATGGGCGGAGCGGCCGACATGGATTTGCTCCGCTCGCTAAGGTTGTACCCCTCATGAGGCCACGCCCTCGGAAGGGGGCCCGCTGCCCGTTTCGGTGCGCCGCATCCGGCAGGGGCGAAGCAATGATCAGGAAGGAATGGCGAACGTGAAGCGTTGGGCGTCGATGCTGGCCGTGTTGGCCCTGGTCGCGGTGGCTTGCGGCAGCTCGGGCTCGACGGGGCAGAACCTGGGTCCCAAGAACGGCGGCACTCTGACGGTTGGGCTCGACGGCGATATGAGATACGCGGACCCGTCGTTCGTGAGCGACGCCACCTCTCTGTATGTAGCCGATCAGGTCGTGGAAGGGCTGGTGGGCCTGGCGCCCGGGACCGTCAGCAAGGTGATCCCCGTTCTGGCTTCTGCGTTGCCGACGGTCAGCCCGGATGGCCTGACCTACGCGTTCAAGCTTCGCTCCGGCATCAAGTTCCACGACGGGACGGCCTTCAACGCCGACGCGGTCAAGTTCAACTACGACCGCTGGAAGAACCTTCCGGCAGGGGATCTCCAGAAGAACGCCGTCACCTACGCTTCGGTCTTCGGCGGCTTCGGTCAGGCTTCGAACCTGGCCGCGGTCGACGCACCGGATCCGTCGACGGTGGTTTTCAGCTTCGTCAAGCCACAGAGCAACTTCCTGATCAGCCAGACCGTTGCCTCATTCGGCATCCAGAGCCCGGCCGCGATCAAGGGCAACGACGGCAACGACGCGACGATCAGCAAGAACGCATACGCCCTCGGTTCCAACGGCAAGGGCAAGGCCATGGTCGGTACGGGTCCATTCATGTTCAGTGAGTGGAAGGCCAACGACCACGTCACGCTGGTGAAGAATCCCAGCTACTGGAATCCCGTTGCCGGGCCCTATGTAGATCGGATCGAGTTCAAGCCGTTCGGGGACTCGGCATCAAAGGTCGCGGCTCTTCAATCGGGCGCAGTAGATCTCGTCGGGACGCTCGATCCGGCGGGGGTCAAGACGTTTCGAGGGAAGTCGAACTCGGTGGTCCTCGATCGCGGCACCGGCTGCAACATCACCCAACTCGGGATCAACCAGGCCGGCGTTCTAACCAACAAGAGCATGCGCTTCGCGATCGCCGCGGCCGTCAACCGGGTTGCATACGTCAATGGCTACTACGCCGGCGAGGCGTCGGCGGCCGACAACTGGCTGCCGAGTGGGGTCGATTACTACAAGCGTGAGTACCTCCCGACCTACAACGTCAGCGGTGCCATGGGGTACATGGCGCAGGCAGGTCACAAGACGGGTGGCGTGAACGTTGACTTGTGGTACCCGACAGGGGCGCCGGTTTCTCTCCTGCCGGACCCCAAGGGTCTGGCCCAGGCCATCGCCCAGGATCTGCAGGCGGTGGGCTTCAACGTCAAGCTCAAGACAGAGGCCTATTCCCCCAACTACCTCGCCGATCAAGTCGGCGGCAAGCTGCCGATGTGGCTCCAGAGCAAGTACTGCCGTTGGGGTAGCGCTGACGATCTCCTGTATTCCTCCTTCGGCTATGTGAACGGTGCGGCCCCGCCCATGTTCAACTACACCAACGACGCTTTGAACACCCTCATGCTGCAGGCCCTGGGCGACGCCGACCCTGCCAAGGCCAAGACCGATTGGCTGAGCGCCCAGGACCTCATTGCTGCCGACATGCCCACCGTGCCGCTCGTCTCCGCCAAGTCCCCGGCGGGCGCCCAGAAGTACGTGATGGGATTCGTTGGAGCCGGCAACGGGCTTGAGGTCCTGAGTTCGGTCTGGCTCAATAAGTAGCCGCCTCGAAGCGGGCACGCGGATAGACTTCTGACATGCATCCGCTTCGCATCGCACTGGCGCAACTTGCTCCGCGTCTCGGTGTCCTCGACGACAACCTCGCCGCTCACCGTCGGGGTCTCGCGGAAGCCAGGTCCGGGGGTGCCGGCCTTGTCGTCTTTCCGGAATTGGGCCTGACCGGCTATCAGCTGCAGGATCTGGCCGCCGAGGTGGCGATGCGGGTCGACGATCCGAGACTGCTGAGCCTGGCCGAGGAGACGGCCGGAATGTCCGCCGTCGTGTCGTTCGTCGAGGAGGCGGACGATCATCGGCTCTTCATCAGCGCCGCCCTTCTGGAGGACGGCGAAGTGAGATTCGTGCACCGCAAGCTCTTCCTGCCGACATACGGCCTCTTCGACGAGCGGCGGTTCTTTGCCGCCGGGGATAGGCTGCGTGCCGTTGAGTCACGCATCGGCGCGCGTCTCGGTCTCGCCGTTTGTGAGGACTTCTGGCACCTGGCCGTGCCTGAGACGCTGGCCCTCGATGGGGCCCAGATCCTGATCAACGTCTCCTCGTCGCCCGGCCGGGATCTCGCCGCGATTCATGAAGTCGGGTTGGGGACGGCTGCCTCGTGGCGGACTCTAATGCGGACCTACGCCCAGCTCACGACGAGCTTTGTTGTCTTCTGCAACCGGGTCGGAATGGACGAGACGATCAGTTTCTGGGGAGGCTCGGAGGTAATCGCGCCGACCGGCGAGGCCGTGTTCACGGCGCCGCTCTTCGACGAGGGCCTGCACTTCGTCGACATCGAGTTGGGGGATGTGCGGCGGGAGCGTATCGGCCTGCCGCTTCTGCGCGACGAACGGCCTGAACTGCACCTGCGGGAACTGCGCCGAATCATCGCCGAGCGGACGGGCATGGCGATCGACGCGGCGAGCGAAGCTCCTGACGGGGCAGAGCGGCCGGCGCGACGCGGCGAGCCCGAGCAATCCTGATGGCCGGCGGCTCCAGCTCGGATCCCCTCGGCGGGCGCGAGCCGGCGGAGCCGCTATTCGAGTTGCCGCCAGAGCTCGCCATCGACACCGAGGTCGCCCGGCGAGTCACCGTGGGTTTCGTCCGCAATCAGCTGCGTCAGGCCGGGTTCAGTCGAGGACTGCTGGGGCTGTCCGGCGGCATCGACTCGGCCCTCGTCGCCTTTCTCGTGGCCGAGGCGATCGGCCCGGAGAACCTGCTGTGCGTCCTCATGCCGTATCGGACGTCATCGTCTGAGTCCGTGGATCATGCGCGGCTCGTTGTTGACCAACTCGGTTGCCCCAGCGACCTGGTTGACATCAGCCAGATCGTGGATGGCTACTTCGGCCGTGACGCCGAGGTCGGGGCCGGCGGAACTGCGGCGCGCGAGGCCAGTCCGTTGCGGCGGGGCAACTTCATGGCCCGGGCCCGGATGTGCGTTCTCTACGATCGCTCCGTCACGTGGGGCGGGCTCGTGGTCGGAACGGGCAACAAGACGGAGTCGTTGATCGGCTACTCGACACTCTTCGGAGACTCCGCCTGCGCCTTCAATCCGATCGGCGACCTGTACAAGAGCCAGGTCCGGCAGGTTGCGGCGGCGATGAGAGTGCCCGAGACGATCATTCGAAAGGCACCGTCGGCCGATCTCTGGCCCGGTCAGACGGATGAGGCGGAAGCTGGCTTCAGCTACCCGGAGCTTGATCGGCTCCTCTTCTGGATGATCGACAAGCGCCGCACGGACGAAGAGCTGCTGGCCATGGGTTTCGCCGGGACGGCGATCGATCGGGTGAAGCGCCTTGTGGCGGTCTCGGAGTTCAAGCGGCAGGTACCGCCGGTCGCAAAACTGGGGCCGCGGACGACGGGGGTGGACTACCTCTACCCGCGGCGACGGCCCGGATCGTCGCGGTGAAGAGCCGTGAAGATGGCGCAGCAGCGGACGTAGGTGGCGGCGCGGGCATCGCCGACGGCGCGAGCGTCGCCGATGGCGCCGGCCAGCCTGACAACCATGCAGGCGATGGCGGACGCCTCTACATAGTGGCGACGCCCATCGGCAATCTCGGCGACGTCACTTACCGCGCCATCGAAGTCCTCAAGACCGTTCCTCTTGTCGCGGCCGAGGACACGCGGCTGACGCGGCGACTCTTCGCTCGGTACGAAATCGGCACATCTCTGATCAGCTACCACGCCCAAAGCAGCCGGGCGCGCGAGGCCGAGTTGCTCGATCACTTGCGATCCGGCCGCGATCTGGCCCTCGTGACCGACGCCGGGACGCCTCTCGTGAGCGACCCCGGGAGTGAGCTTGCCTCGGCGTGGGCGGCAGAAGGCGGCGTGGTCGTGCCGATACCTGGGGCGTCGGCCGCGCTGGCGGCACTCGTAGCCAGCGGTCTTGCCGTGGCGCACTGGACATTCGAAGGCTTCCTTCCCCGAAGCGGCAAGGAGCGCCGTCTCCGGCTGGCTCGAATTGCGGCAGATGAGCGGGCCTGCGTCATCTACGAGGCCCCGTCGCGTGTCCCGGCGACACTCACCGATCTCGTCGCCGCCGCAGGCGGCGATCGGCGTGTGGCAATCTGCCGCGAACTGACCAAGATGCACGAGGAAGTCGTGCGCGGGTCGTTGGTAGATCTCTCGGCGCGCGCCGACGGCGGCGGAATCATGCTGCGGGGCGAGTTTGTCCTGGTTCTCGAGGCCATGACCGTCGGCGAGGCCGCCGCCCGGCAGATCGCCGAGGACGGTCCGGCTTCGATGGACGACGCTCGCGCCGAGGTGGCTCGGCTCGTTGCCGCCGGAACGAAGCGGTCCGAGGCCGCACGCCGGGTGGCTGTGGAGACGGGACTCGACCGCCACGACCTCTACCGGCCGGACCAAACCTGACCGCCCGTGCCACCCCAGGATCGCCGCGAGGGTTTCGAGCAGGTTGTCGAGTGGGTCGATTGCGGCCCATCTGCGGTGCAAACTCTGGCAGCGTGATATAGGGTGAGCTTGCACGTCCGAGGGCCCAACTCTTCGGACCCAAGAAGCGCGAAGAGCCTCGGGCAAAGCGGGCCGATGTGGGTCCGCACCGGGGCCATGCTGCCATCGAGATAGGAAGGATCCGCCAGAAAGCGCACGGGGAGCGGCGTCGGTATTGGCCGTATCTACAAGGTTGGCCCGGCCCGCTCAGGGAACGGAAGGAGAGGCAAATGAAACATCGATTGAGAGCCCTTCTAGCGGTCGCCGCCCTGGTTTTCGCGGCCTGCGGTGGGAGTACCGCAACCAGCCCGATCGCGACCAGCGCGACCGCCCCCACGACGGGCGGAACCGCCTCCGGCACTCCGGCCGCGGCGTCCGGGACGCCCGTCGCCACCAACGGCGGAACGTGGGTCTTCGGCTCGGCAACTGACCCCACGACTCTCGATGCCATCCTGATGCAGGACGGCGAGTCGATCCGAATCGCACAGCAGATCTACGAGACTCTCGTCAAGCTCGCACCCGGGTCGGCTTCGACCCTCGTCCCCGGCCTGGCCAAGAGCTGGGACGCCAGCGCGGACGGCTTGACCTACACGTTCCACCTGCAGACCGGCGTCAAGTTCACCGACGGCACGGACTTCAACGCGGATGCCGCGGTCTACAACGTCAATCGCTGGAAGAACCTCCCTGAGGCTCTCCAGGGAGACGACTACTACGACATCACCGTCTTCGCCGGCTACGGCGACAGTTCTCTGATCAAGTCCGTCACGAAGGTTGACGATGCGACCTTCCAGATGGTCCTGACGACCCCGAAGGCCGACTTCCTGACGGCCATGACGCTGGCTCCGTTCTCGATGCAAAGCCCGACGGCCCTCAAGGCCCACAACGCCGACAAGGGCTCCAAGGACACCAGCAACGACTACTGGCAGAAGGCGCCCACGGGCACCGGCCCCTTCATGTTCGCCGGTGACTTCGTCTCGGGCGACCACTACACCATCGTCAAGAACCCGAACTACTGGGACACGGCCAATGCGGCCCACCTGGACAAGGTCATCTTCAAGCCCATCGCCGACTCCGCCCAGCGCTTGACCGCATTGAAGTCCGGCACCGTGGACACAATCGACTTCGTTGATGCGAACCAGCTCAAGGACGTCAGCAGCGACTCGAATCTGCAGCTGGTCACCCGGTCGCCGCTCGACATCGGCCGGTTGAACATGAACCAGAACATCAAGCCGTTCGACGACATCAACGTCCGCAAGGCGATCTCCTATGCGATCGATCGCAAGGCGATCATCGACACCTTCTTCCCCAACGGCGCCGCCCAGGCGGCCGACTCCGATCTTCTGCCGAGCATGCCGGCCTACGCGGCGAACGCCACGATTGCCGGTTACGACCAGCAGAAGGCCAAGGACGCCTTGGCTGCGTCCAACTGCCACGCGCCGTGCAAGATCGACTTCTGGTACCCGGATAGCGTCTCGCGCCCATATATGGTTGATCCCAAGGGTGAGTTCGAGGCGATCCGGACCATGCTTGAGGCCGTCGGCTTCCAGATCACTCCTCAGCACCTGGCCTGGAAGGGTGGCTATACCGGCGCCGAGGCCAACGGTAAGTACGGGCTGGCGTTCATCGGCTGGATCTACGACTACGCCGATCCGGCGGATGGCCCGGGCATCTTCTACTCCACCTCCCTGGCGAAGTGCGGCGACGTCACTCCGGCCAAGCCCCACAACTGCGAAGCCGCAGAGGACAACCCGGCCGTCGTGGCGGGCATGGCCAAGGCGATCGCCGAGCCGGACGCGGCGAAGCGAACCCAGGATTGGAAAGACGTGATGGCTTTGATCAATGCCGACGTGGCCGACGCGCCCCTCGTTTGGGCCGGCTCCTCGCTCGGACTGACCAAGAACATCCACGGCTTCGTGCCCAGCCCGACACAGACGGAGTACTACAACGCGGTCTGGAAGTCATAGACCAAACTGATCGCGCAACCGCTTGCTAATTGCGGCGCGTCCTCGGACTTCCGGGGACGCGCCGCACATAACCACGACAACTTCAGGAACCCAACCGTCACGTGCTGAAGTTCATTGTTCGGCGTCTGCTGCTGCTAATACCGATCCTGCTCGGGCTGTCGTTGTTGATGGTCGTCTTCCTGCACATGCTGCCGGGCGACCCATGCGGAGCGATCCTGGGCGAACATTCCACGCCCGCGAACATCGCCCGCTGCCAGCATGGCCTCGGGTTGGACAAGCCGCTGTATCAGCAGTACCTGGACTACATGGCTGGAGTAATCCACGGCGACTTCGGCGTATCGGCGACGAACAAGGTCTCGGTCACGACCAGTTTCCTGACCCGCTTTCCGGCCACGATCGAACTCACCGTGGCGGCCATGTTCCTGGCAATAGGGATCGGCATCCCTCTGGGCGTGGCGGCCGCCAAGCGCCAGTACTCGCTCTTCGACAACTTCGCGACCGTGGCCTCGCTCATTGGCATCAGCATCCCGATCTTCTTCCTGGGCCTGCTTCTCCAGTACGTGTTTGGTGTCTGGCTCCATTGGCTGCCGACCGCCGGCCGCTATGACCTCGGGACATTCAGCTACGACCACGCCGGCACCAACTTCCTCCTCTGGGAGTCGCTGGTGATCAACCGCAACCCCGCGGAGTTCCTGGACGTTGTCCGCCACCTCATATTGCCGGCCGTTGCGCTGGGGACGATCCCGTTGGCGGTTGTGGCTCGCATCACAAGATCGGCGGTCCTCGAGGTTCTTTCCGAGGACTATGTCCGCACGGCTCGGGCCAAGGGCCTCACCAGCAAGCGGATCGACGACCGGCACGTACTTCGCAACGCGATGCTTCCGATCTCCACGGTCATCGGACTGCAGACGGGTCTCCTGTTGGGCGGCGCCGTGCTCACCGAGCAGATCTTCTCGTGGGGCGGCGTTGGGAACTGGTTGTTCCAGGCCGCCGTCGACAAAGACTTCGCGGTCATCCAAAGCGGCGCCCTGATCCTGGCCTCGATCTTCGTGGTCGTGAATCTGATCGTGGACGTCGGCTACGCCTACCTCAACCCACGCATCAGGTACCAGTGATGGCCGGCGTCGCACTCTCCCAGCAACTCGAAGCGCCAATCAAGGGCAGCAGCCTGTGGCGCGACGCGTCCCGCCGCCTGTTGCGCAATCGGGCGGCGCTCGTGGGGATGTTCCTGGTCGTCAGCTTCATCTTCGTAGCCATCTTTGCGCCGCTCATCTCGCCGTACAGCCCGGTCCAGGGCACGATCATCCACCGCTTCCTGCCACCGAGCGGTTCGCACCTGCTTGGTACGGACCTCCAGGGCCGGGACATCCTGTCGCGTCTTCTATGGGGCGCCAGATCCTCGTTGTGGGTCTCGATCCTCTCGGTCACCGTCGGGCTGTCGATCGGCCTCACGTATGGCTCCATCAGCGGCTTCCTGGGCGGCTGGGTGGATTTCTGGATGATGCGAGTGGTGGACATCATCCTTTCTCTGCCGGGCCTCCTGTTGACGATCACCATCGTCCTGTTCCTTGGCCCCGGCCTGAACACAATCGCCTTCGCCATAGCGATCGAGAACGTCCCAATATTCGCCCGCCTTGTGCGCTCGAGCATCCTCGCCCTCAAAGAGAGCGATTTCGTGCTTGCGGCGCGGTCGATTGGAGCGTCCGATCCGCGTATTCTTCTGCACCACATCCTGCCCAACGCCCTGACGCCCGTCATCGTCCAGGGCACGCTCGCACTCGCTACTGCGATCGTCGATGCGGCCGGGCTCGGGTATCTGGGCTTCGGTCCGCAGGACCCGGCCACTCCGGAGTGGGGGACGATGCTGACGGACACCCAGCGGTATCTCACCAGCGGAGCCGCCTACACGGCGCTCTTCCCCGGCATCGCAATCATCCTGGCGGTGCTTGGGTTCAACCTGCTCGGGGACGGGTTGCGCGAGGCTCTCGACCCGAGGTTGAAGCGATGACCAGGATCTACGACGCCTCCGCCGACGCAACGACTCGGGCCGACGGCGGATCACTGCTCCAGGTTCGCGACCTGCGCGTTGAGTTCTCCTCGTCCTCCGGACGTGTCCATGCCGTCAACGGCGTCAGCTTCGACGTGCAGGCGCATGAATTGCTCGGCATTGTCGGCGAATCGGGTTGTGGGAAGAGCGTGACTTCGCTGGCGATTCTTCGGCTGCTCCCCAAGCCCGCCGGCCGGATCACGGGCGGGACGGTGACCTTCGATGGAACGGACTTGCTGCACCTCGGCGACGAGGCCATGCGTGACTTGCGGGGCCGCCAGGTGGCGATGATCTTCCAGGACCCGATGACTTCGCTGAACCCGGTGACGACGATCGGCGAGCAGCTCGTCGAGGTGGTCCAGGCTCACACCAAGCTCCGCCGCAAGGCTGCCGAGCAACGAGCGATCGAGACCCTCGAGCTGGTTGGGCTGCCGAACGCGAAGGCTCGCCTCAAGAACTTCCCGCATCAATTCTCCGGCGGCATGCGCCAGCGGGTGATGATCGCCATGGCGTTGATCATGGGACCGAAGCTGCTGATCGCGGACGAGCCGACGACAGCTCTGGACGTCACGATCCAGGCCCAGATCCTGGACCTGATCAGGCGCGTGGCCCAGGAAACCGGAGCCGCCGTGATGCTCATTACCCACGACCTTGGGGTTGTCGCGGGTATGACGCAGCGAATCCAGGTCATGTACGCCGGCCACATCGTCGAGACGGCGACGACGGACGAACTCTTCGCCCATCCGCGACATCCGTACACCGTCGGGTTGCTGCGGTCCATTCCGCGCTTGGATGAGGGCGGCTCACGCGAGCTCCTGCCGATTGAAGGATTACCGCCCGATCTCACGAGACTGCCGGCCGGCTGCCCGTTCGCGCCACGGTGCGCATGGGCGATCGAGCGATGCCTGACCGAGAACCCGCCCCTCGGGCTGCCCGGTTCGGCGGAGCCGGCGACGGGGGTTGCCCTGGGAACGCACCTGGCTGCCTGCTGGAATCCAGCCACGGACGACGAAGCCCGCGCCGGCGTGCCCGCGAACGGCCACATTTCAGCGGTGGAAGCCGCGGGGCGTGAGCGGGCGGCCGCCGCGGCCACCGCACTGGGGGTTGAGCCATGAGCGACGAGGTCGACGTGAAGGGGCGTGGTTCCTCGACGAGCCCCTCGTTTCCGGCGACAGGGCCCGGGCCGCTGCCGGCGTCCGGAGCGGCCGCCGCGTCCGAGGCGCCGCTGCTCTCCGTCCGCGACCTGCGGATGTGGTTCCCGATCACCTCGGGGATCATCCTGGAGCGGCACGTCGGAGATGTCCGGGCCGTCGATGGCGTTTCGTTCGACATCTTGCGCGGCGAGACGCTGGGGCTGGTGGGGGAGTCCGGGTGCGGCAAGTCGACCACCGGCAGGGCCATCTTGCGCCTCTATCGCCCTACCGGCGGATCGGTGATATTCGATGGCGTCGAGATGACCCGACTCGAAGACCAGTCGCTGCGCCGGATGCGACGGCGGATGCAGATGATCTTCCAGGATCCGTACGCCAGCCTGGACCCTCGCATGACCGTCGGCGGGATCGTCGGCGAGCCTCTTGCGATACACGGGATCGGGAGCAACCGCGAACGGCGCGAGCGAGTGGCAGAACTCCTTGACGTGGTGGGGCTGAACCCCAACTTCCTGAACCGCTATCCCCACGAATTCAGCGGCGGACAGCGGCAACGAATCGGCGTGGCCCGCGCCCTGGCAGTCAACCCGGAGCTGATCGTTGCCGACGAACCGGTCAGCGCCCTCGACGTCTCGATCCAGGCTCAGATCATCAACCTGCTCGAGAAGCTGCAGGACGAATTCCATCTGACCTACTTGTTCATCGCCCACGATCTCTCGGTCGTGCGGCACGTGAGCGATTGGATCGCGGTCATGTACCTCGGCGGGATCGTCGAACTGGTCCGGTCACGCGAGCTGTACGAGCGGCCTCTGCATCCCTACTCGGTGGCGCTGCTCTCGGCGGTGCCGATCCCCGACCCGGTGGTGGAAAGTCGTCGCCGCCGCATCATCCTCACCGGAGATGTGCCGAGCCCGGCCGATCCGCCTTCGGGTTGCCGCTTCCACACCCGTTGCTGGTTGCGCTCCCAGCTCGGTAGCCCCGACCGCTGCGTGGCCGAGAGGCCCGGTCTCCGGGCCCTGGATGGAAGCCATCAGGTCGCCTGCCACTTCGCGGAGGATGTCGACGGGTCTGCCGAGCAGGTCCAGGTCACGGGTCATCCAGCCGGCTTGAGGAGGACGACCGAGTCGTAGCCGCCGGTCAGGCGCGACCTCGGGTTCTGGCTGCCAGGTGTCTCAGGGCGACCGAAGGCGAGCCCACCTCGACCGAACGGAGTCTCCGCATTCCGACGGCAAACACCACCACCCACACCACGAAGAGCGGCAATACCGAGTAGTTGGAAAGATCGGACACGGGCACGATCCAGGCGACGGCGATCATGGTGAAGGCGACCAGATCCGTCCGGACGAATACGGCGCCCAGGCCGAGCGCTCCGGCGATGACCAGCGCTGCCAGCTTCGCCATGGAAACGCCGAGTGCCGGTTGGAGCACACACGACACGGAGGGTCCGTAGCTGCACATCGGCTGAGCGTTGCCCAGAGCCCGCAGGAAGTCGAACCATGAGGTCGGGCCGACGAACGGCAAAGTGACCAGGAGCCAGCCGGCGGCGATCAACGCGGCAGTCAGGACGGAACGGAGGAACCGCGACGGCGTGGTCCAGCAGACCAGGATCGCCGGGAAGATCTTGGCGACGCCGATGATGGCGACGGCGACTGCCGGCGTCCGCTCTCGGCCCACCGCCCACGACCAGGCCAGGGCCCCACATAGGCCGATTGTCACGTTGCCAGCAGTCAGGCCGTTCAGGAAGCCGATCCACATCACAACCGGCAGCAGCGCCACCCCGAGATACTGAGCGGCATCGTTTCCGAGTTCGCGCCGCAGGATGGCGTACACGCCGGAAACCATGAGGGCGACATTGAGAACGAGCCAGGCGACGAGCCCGATCGGCTGGTTCAGGAACGGCGAGAAGAGCGGGAGCGAGGCCGGCGGGTAGACGTAACCCGTTGTGGTGATGTCCGGCAGGTAATACGGCCCGGAGAGCTGGCGGGCGTCGTAGATGGCGCTGCCGTGGAGGAGTCGCTGGAAGGCGTCGGAGTAGGTCGCCCAATCCACCCAGGGCAGCGAGTGGGTCTCGTTGGCCATCACGGCCAGCCCGACCGCAGCGGCCAGGGCGATCACTGTCACGCTCAGTGAGATTCCGATCAGCAGGCGGCGACGCCATCCCTTTGCCCGGGTCGCCGGAGCACGTCCCTCTTCGCTCGACTCTGTCGTCACCCGCTGTCCTCTGCGCTTCGAAACCAGTCGGCTGGTCGCGACACAGCCTATCGCAGGGTGTGGGCCGTGTGGATGGCCGGGGCGCCGCGCATGGGGGAGAGGCTCGGCGCCCCGGCGGAGGGAGTTCTACGCGAGGACGAGCACCTGCTCGTCGTCGGTGGAGGGTTCCTCGATCGGCTCGTCGGACGCGCCGTCCGCCATCGTCATGACGCCCACCTCGGCGGCTTCGTTCGGCGAGATGCCCGTGCTTTCCGTGGCGGCGTCACCTTCGGCCTGAGCAGCAAGGGAGTCGGCCTCGTAGTCGCGCTTACGGCGACCCGACAGCATCTCCACCGACGTGGCCACAACCTCTGTCTTCCAGTGGCGTGCACCGCGGTCGTCATCCCACTGCCGGGTCTGCAGCCGGCCTTCGATGGCGACTTGCTGGCCCTTGCCCAGATACTGGCCACAGACCTGGGCAAGCCGGTCCCACACCACGACGTTGTGGTATTCGGCCCGCTCTTTGCCGTTGCCGCGGTACTCGTTGGTGGCCACCGCGAAGGTGGCGACACTGGATCCGCTGGCGAGTGACCGGATCTCCGGATCGCGGGTCAGTCGGCCAGTAAGGAGGACCTTGTTCACGGTCCCAATCTCCTCTTCCGGCGCCGCTCATCTGCGACGCCCTGCATGACGGCGGGTGGCAGAACCGTAGCGGGGGTCGCTCTACCGCCGCTCATCTACGGCTTATCTGGTCTCGACCACCCGCGTCGCCGACTTCCACGCGCAACGCGGCGGCCCCAGACGCCGGGCCGCAGCTGGTCGCGGGCGCGTCGGCGCTATGCTGACGTCGACGGCAGCGAGCCGTGCGATCGTCGGTGCCCCGGGCCGAGGTCGCGTCCCGGCCAAGTTCTCTCCGAACTCGCAAGGGAGTAGCGCACATGAGGCAACCCATCAAGGCTCGGCTCGCGAATCGGGCGCCGCTGGATATGACAACGCTCGATGAACGAACCCTGATGGGTTGCATCGACCACTCGCTGCTGCGACCGGAACTGACCCGGGCCGACGTCGAGGCCGGCTGCGATCTCGCGATCGAATGGGAAACCGCCACGGTCTGCTGCCGCCCGGCCGACTTGCCGCTGGTCGTCAATCGACTGCGGCGCTCGGTCGTTGGGCCGACGACAGTCATCGGCTTTCCGCACGGCGCCAACATGTCGCAGATCAAGGAGCGTGAGGCGATCGTCGCGGTCGATCAGGGCGCGGTTGAACTGGACGTCGTGATCAACATCGGCGCTTTACGTGGCGGCGACCTCGGCTACGTCCGGGACGAGTTGGCCGGCCTCATCTACGCCGTCGCGCCGACGCCCGTGAAGGTGATCCTCGAAACCGCATATCTGACCCCGGAGCAGGTCGAGGCCGGTTGTCGCGTGGCCGTGGAGGCGCGTGCGGCATTCGTCAAGAACGGGACCGGCTACTCGCCGCGCGGCGCCGAACTTGGGGAGATCGCCCTGATGCGGCGGGTGGTGGGGGATCGTGTGGGGGTCAAGGCCGCGGGCGGCGTTCGCACCCTCGATGCGCTGCTGGCGATGCTCGCCGCCGGGGCCTGCCGGGTAGGCGCGACGGCCACGGCGGCAATTGGGACGGAGTGGCGGGAGCGAGGCCCCGAGGCTGTGGAGGCGGCGATGGCGTCGGCACCGGTGGCCACGAGTGCTGCTCCAACGACTGAGTAGAACACGCGTCGTGGTACATACGGCGCCGGGATCGCCGGCCGGGCTCCCTTCGGGCCGCCCCTCGCTCCTGCTATACTTTCGATCGCCCAAGGCCCTCCGCCGCGGGTTCCAGAGACAACAATGCCAAGGAGGCCACGTTGCCCCAGGAAGGCGTGCAGTTCGCCCCGTGAGACGGACCACCACCTTCGCTCCGAGAGGAGCCGCGGCTCCGACGGAGGGGCAGTCTACCCAGGTCCCCGGCCAGCCGGCCGAGGGCTTTTTAGTTTCCCGGGGTCCCTGCGTGGGCGACCGCTCGGGCGAGAGGGAGAGCTAGATGCCCGCCACAGTTATCGTCGGCCTGCAGTGGGGCGACGAAGGCAAGGGCAAGACGACAGACGCGCTTGCCGAGCACGTCACGGCCGTCGTCCGATATCAGGGCGGCGACAACGCTGGCCACACGATCATGCTCGGCGAGGAGGTCTTCAAGCTCCACCTCGTCCCGTCGGGCGTGCTGTACCCGCACATCGCACCGATCATCGGAAACGGCGTGGTGGTCAATCCCGCCACGCTCATCTCCGAGCTGGACATGCTCGCGAGCCGCGGCATCGAGGTTGACCGGGTCCGCGTCAGCAAGCACGCCCACGTGATCATGCCGTACCACATCGCCCTGGACGGGGCGATGGAAGCGCGCCTGGCAAAGGCCGCGGTCGGCACGACGCGTCGCGGCATCGGGCCGGCCTATGCGGATCGCGCCTGGCGGATCGGCATCCGAATGGAAGACCTGCTCGACGGCCCGGCGCTGCGAAGCAAGCTCGCCCGGATCCTTCCCGAGAAGAACGCGACCCTGCAGCGCCAGCACCGCGTCGAAGGCTTCGACCTCGACGAGCTGGTCGCGCTGGCGACTGAGTGGGGAACTCGGCTCAAGCCGCATCTTGCCGACACGACGCAACTCGTCCAGGAGATGCTGGCCCGCGGCGACCATCTGCTGTTCGAGGGCGCGCAGGGAACGCTGCTCGACCTGGACCACGGCAGCTACCCGTTCGTGACCTCGTCAAACCCGATCGCCGGCGGCGCCTGCACGGGCGGCGGCATCGGCCCGCTCCAGGTCGACGAAGTGCTCGGAGTCATGAAGGCCTACGCCACGCGCGTCGGAGCGGGGCCATTCCCGACGGAACTCGAGGACGAGATCGGCGAGGGGATCATCGATCGCGGCCGGGAGTTCGGGACCACCACCGGGCGCCGGCGCCGGGTGGGCTGGTTCGACGCCGTGCCGCTACGGTATGCCGTTGCGGTCAACAGCGTCAGCTCCATCATGCTCAACAAGATCGACATC
>PMIE01000068.1 GCA_003156975.1 Chloroflexota bacterium
AGGTCGCCAACGCCAGATCCAGATCGCACTCCCACCGAGAACGACGATCGCTATCGTGTCGAAGCCGATGACCGGCGAGACCATCCAACACGGCCCGAGCACGTAGGCAGCGACGACAAGTCGCGTGCGCCAGGGCTCCGCAATTCCACCGGCCAGGACCCAGCAGACGAACGGAAAGGCGAGNNGCCAGCGCCGCTTCGTAGCCCCAGGCGCGCGGCCCGGCGGCCAGGCCGAGCAAACAGGCGGCCGAGGCCGCCTCGACGATTCCGGCGCGCCGCAACCCGGGGAGGGCGCCCGCCACGATTGCGACGCCCGCGGCGACGGTCACCACAAACGGCGCCCCGAATCGCCCCAGCAATCCCGGCAGGGTTACGTGCTTGTCCACGTTGAAGACCGCGTCGGCGGGGAGTGCCGTCCTGGCGCCGTCGATCCAGAGAGCCAGCCAGTTCCAGTCACCGCCGGCGGCCGCCACGGACAGCAAGAAGACGAGCGCCGCGGCAGCCACCGTCACAGAGAACTCCCGCCAACGGCCGCGAATCAGGAACAAGCCGACCAGCGCCAGCGCCAGCGTCGGCTTGTAGAGCATCAATCCGACCGCCGCACCCGCAAGCCACGGTCTCTCCTCCTTCAGAGCCCAGATCGCGATCATCGCCAGGAGCAGCGCGAAGACCGCGTTCTGACCGGTCCCGACCGAGGCCGTGTTCGGGGCCCACGCCAGTGCCGCCAGGATGCCGACCCACGGGCTGAGTCCGTAGATGCTCGCCGCCAGGCGCCCCGCGGCGACGATGCAACCCAACATGAGAACGGCCTGCAGCCAGTAGCTGACGTCCACGGGCAGCTGGGCGAGTGGCCAGATGAGATACGCCGCAGCCGGTGGGTACTTGAAGAAGGAGGGCGGCAGACCGTGCGCGCTCTGCCAGTCGGCGTGTCGGGTGATGTCCACCAAATCGCGGCTGCCGGCGTTTACGCCGCCCGACCAGATCACGCCCCAATCCTGCCAGTGATATGTGGGCCCGAGAGCGATCCCAGTGCACCCCAGCACGGTCAAGACCACGGCGAGCACGCGGACGGTCCTCGGCGACAACCGCAGCCGCCACAGCCTGGTCCGCAGCGGCCAGTCAGTGGCTCCGGCCGCTTTGGCCGGAGCCGCCACTCCTACCCGGGCGAGCGAACCCACGATTGCCGCAAGCCTCCCGCCGGCTTTACGCTCGAGCCTTCGCCAGTCGCTCGAGGATGAGCGGCTTCACCTGCGACAGGTCGACTCGAATCTGCTCCATCGTGTCCCTGTCGCGGACCGTGGCCTGGCCATCCTCCAGCGAGTCGACGTCGATCGTGACGCACCANNGCCGTGTCGTCGTAGACCGCCATGGTGTCCTTGGCGAGATCCTCGCGCAGGGCGTGGCACTTCTCGACGATCTCGTCGCGCTTCTTGAGGAGCGGCAGGACCGCCACCTTGTAGGGCGCCAGATCTGGATTGAGCGCCAGCACGACGCGCTTCTCGCCGCGCACTTCTTCCTCGCGGTAGGCATCGATCAGGAAGGTGAACGCCGCTCGGTCGCCGCCGGCCGAAGTCTCGACGATCCACGGCACGTACTTCTCTTCCGTCGCCGGGTCGAAGTACTCGAGGTTCTCGCCGCTGGCCTCCTGGTGACGCCCGAGGTCCCAGTCGCCGCGGTTGNNACGCCGTAGCGCACATACCAGGCCATCCGCCGCGGCATCCAATACTCGAACGCGGCCATCGCCGTGTCCGGCTTCACGAAGAACTGCATCTCCATCTGCTCGAACTCGCGCATCCGGAAGACGAAGTTGCCGGGGCTGATCTCGTTGCGGAAGGCCTTGCCGATCTGGGCGATGCCGAACGGCAGCTTCTTTCGGGCAGTCTCGCGGACGTTCTTGAAGTTGACGTAGATGCCCTGGGCCGTCTCCGGGCGAAGGTAGACCTGCGCGGCCTCCTCTTCCACCGGGCCCATGTACGTCTTGAACATGAGGTTGAAGCGGCGCGGAGCGCTGAGGGGCCCGCCGTCCGCCGGGCACTTGAGGCCGAGGCGATCGACTACGCCCGGATCCATCAGCTCAGTGTTGGTCAGGTTCTCGCAGCCCGGCAGCTCATCGAGCCGGTAGCGGCGGCGGCATGTGGTGCACTCGACAAGTGGATCGGTGAAGTTGGCGACGTGGCCGGAAGTCACCCAAACCTGGGGCGCCATGATGATGCTGGCGTCCAGCCCGACGATATCCTCGCGCTCCTGGACCATCGCCCGCCACCACGCCCGCTTGACGTTGTTCTTCAGTTCCACGCCCAGCTGCCCGTAATCCCAAACGGCGTTGATGCCGCCGTAGATCTCAGAGCTCGGGAAGATGAAACCGCGCCGCTTGCTCAGCGAAACGATGGTCTCCAGGTTGGCGACTGATGCGCCGGGATCGTCGGCCGGGGTTGTCGGGTTGGCGGCGGTCACTGCGGTCTCCTCGGGCACAGGCGGCCGACCGCTGGCATGCTGCCGATTGCCTGGGGCGCAATTCTCGCATGGGCGCGCACGCCAGGAGCGCTCACTCGGAAGGCGGGCTCAGGTGACACGGAAGGGACGCTCAGCCGACTCTCGGTCAGTTGCCTACACTTAAGCGAACATCGCAGGCGCTCAGGGGAGCAAGAGCCGGTAGGTTGTCGATAGTGCGTGGCAAGTTGACGAGATTCTGGAGTCGAATGCAACCGCGATGGATTGCACTCGCGGCTTGCCTTGTTCTGGTTGGGCTGGTCGTGGGTGGTTCGGGCATGAGCACAAGCTTTGCCGGCGCGGCCGCTTCTCCACTCGCAACGGCCTCGCCTCTGGCCGTTGCGTCACCGACCGCGATCCCAACGCCAACTCCAACCCCGAGCCCAACGCCAACTCCAACCCCGAGCCCAACCCCCGTGCCTCCGGTTGCGGCGGACGTCGCCATGGCCATAGCCTCGGTCCCATCGTGGGTGGCCTACACATCCACGACCTACAAGTTCAGCATCAAGCACCCGACCGACTGGACTCCCCCCGTCACTCCAATTCCGGGCTGGGGTTCGTTCTTCGACCGCGACGGCTCCAACCTGGTCGTCACCTGGCGGGCAATCACGAAGGGCACCACGCTGACAACCATCACCAACGAGGTGTGGAAGGCGATGAACGACAGCGGCTACACCGTGGTCGGCAAGCAAACGGGCAGCATCGCCGGCCGGCCGGCCCAGATCCTCATGGTCGATGGCAAGGCGACCACGGGTCAGCCGCGTCATGGCACCGTCGGTATCCTCGTCACGGCCACCGGCCGCTACCGCATCGAGCTGTGGACGCGTCCCGGTGCCGATGCCGAGGACGTGACACTGTTCAACGCCTTTGCCGGGACACTTTCGATTTCGGGCTAGCGCCGATCTGCCGTCAACTCAGCCGGGTGCCAGAAGTTGAGCCGCGGCTCCGCCTGACTTCATCGAGGAAGTCCAACGAGCGGGCATCACGTTCCAGCGAGACGTGCAGGAAATCCCGCATCGCCCCTTCCACCTCCCGCTCGACGGCAGGCTGGAGCCGAAGTCCTGCCAGGGCTTCGATGTCCATCCGCTGGTAGGCCTTGAGTAGCTTTAGGGCGTCCACGGACAGGCCCGCTCGATCCGCCGGTGGCCCAGGGCATCGCCAGCACAACACGCCGCCCAGGGGCGGTACCCACCGGAACTCCTCGTCTGCCTCGAGCATGCGGTCGCATTCGACGCAGCGATCAACCTCGGGCCTCACTCCCAACTCGTCGGCGAGGTGCATCTCGTACCAGCGGGCAACGCGGTGAGAGGCCATGCCGGCGTCCAGCAGTTCGTAGGCGCGCTTCAGCAGCGCATATAGCCCTTCTGTCTCGTGGCGCTCCTCGATGGAGCGGTCCGCAAGCTCGGCCAGGTACCAGGCCGTTGCCGTTGATTCCAGCGAGTCGCGCAGCCGCAGCCAGGCGTGGGTCACTTCCACCTGCGTCACGACATCGAACGTTCGGCCGCGGGCCAGGGCCACCCGAAGCTCGGCAAGCGGCTCGAGGGAACCGCCCAGACGGCTCGTTGTCCGGCGCACGCCTTTGGCGATCGCCTTGAACTTGCCGTGCTCCGGCGTGAACAGCGTCATGATCCGGTCCGCCTCGCCATAGTCGAAGCGCGAGAGGACGATTGCGTCTGTCACGTAGAGGCGTGGAGTCGGCACGCGACCACGCTAGCACGACGGGAGTCGGGGCGACCATGGCACGCCCGCACGCCCGCACGCCCGCACGCCCGCACGCCCGGGCCGGAGCGCCCGGGCCGGCGCGCGCCCGCGACCGGCGCCCAACCGCGACCGGATTCGCTGCCATGCCGATGCGATCATTCGCGAGCCTATAAGCTGGCGCCATGGACGATAAGAGCGCTCGCCCCGACCATGCTGCCCCAGGCCCCCGAACCGATCGTGCGCGGATCCGTCGCCACGCGGATCGAGCGGTCCCCGACCGAGTCGAGGAGTTTCTGCGGAGTGGAATGGTCGCCCACGTGTCCTGTGTCGAGGATGGCGAACCACGCGTCATCCCATTCCTCTACCACTACGAGGCGGGCCACATCTACCTCCACGGCTCGGCCGGAAACGCCACCCTGCGCCTGCTGCGCGACGGCCGTTCGGTGGCAGTCTCCGTCGCCACGCTCGTGGACCTGATCGCGTCCAAGAGCGCCTCCGGCCACACCGCCAATTACCGCAGCGTGGTCGCGTACGGCCACGGCCGGCCGCTCGCCGATCTCGATGCCCGCCGGCGAGTGCTCGAGGCCATGACCACCCGCTACTTCCCCGGCAGAACGGCCCCGGCCGACTACGCCCCCGCCTCGGATCGCGATCTGAGCGCGATCGAATTGATCGACATCGAAATCGACGAGGCCTCGGCCAAGCTGCGCGAGGGCGGCTCATTGCATCCAGAAGATGACGATCCCATCCATCCCGGTTCGGCCTTCATCCGGCCGGTCTGAGGGTCGCCGAGATCCAGCCGCGGCTCCCACCGGCATCATTCTCGGTTTCTGAAAGCGGCTTGCTATGATTTGCAAGTGAAGACATCCGTGAACATCCCAGAGATGGTGGCCGACACCGAGCAGGAGATCATGCGGCTGGTCTCAGACCGGGACGTGCCCACGTCCGGGTTATACGCGATGTGCCGATATCACCTCGGCCTGGACGGCAGCGGCTCGTCCGGCAAGCGCATCCGCCCGTTGCTCGGGCTGCTCACCTACGCCTCCATCGTGGGCGATCATCGCGCTGCCCTGCCCGGTGCCGCGGCGGTTGAGCTGGGCCACAACTTCAGCCTGGTCCACGACGACATAGAGGACGGCGACACGGAGCGTCGCCACCGTCCCACCCTTTGGGCTCTGCACGGAATCCCGCAGGCAATCAACGCCGGGGACATGCTCTTCACCCTTAGCCGCAAGGCCCTCCATCGGCTGACCGACCTGGGATTCTCCGACACCAAGGTCCTGCGGCTGATGCGCCTCCACGACGACACGTGCCTGGCCCTGTGCGAAGGCCAGTACCTCGACATCTGGGCCAGCGAGCGCTCCGAACCGATGTCGGTGGAGTTGTACTTCGACATGATCGGACGCAAGACGGCGGCCCTCATCGCCGCGTCTGTGGAGGCCGGTGCTGTCCTGGCCACGGACGACGAAGCGGTGATCGACCGCTATCGCGCTTTCGGCTGGGCCCTCGGAATTGCCTTCCAGCTCAACGA
>PMIE01000107.1 GCA_003156975.1 Chloroflexota bacterium
GGCATCAACCTGCTGCGCGAGGGCATAGACCTGCCCGAGGTCACGCTCGTTGCGATCCTCGATGCGGACAAGGAAGGTTTCCTGCGCAGCGCCTGGTCCCTGATCCAGATGGTGGGGCGAGCCGCCCGAAACACCGAAGGCGAAGTGGTCATGTACGCCGACCGCGTGACCGAGTCGATGAGAGTCGCCATCGACGAGACGGACCGGCGACGATCCATTCAAGAGCGGTACAACACGGACCACGGCATCCAACCGACGACGATCGTCAAGGGGATTCGGGACATCAACGATCGGCTCCGCGCGGTGGCGGAGGCGCACGGGACGTACGCGACCGGACCCGGGCAGGAGCGCGCATTCACCGAGATGGCCAAGGGCCAGGTCGAGAAGCTGATCGGGCAGATGGAAGCCGAGATGAAGCAGGCGGCCCGCAACCTGGAGTTCGAGCGAGCGGCGGCATTGCGCGACGAGATTCAGGAGATCCGGCTCCGGGTACTCGAGGAAGACGCCTCCGCGGTCGTTGGCCGTGCGGCGGAGCGGGCGGCCCATGCTCGGCCTTCCTCGGCCGTCGCCTCGAGCGAGACTCCGGCGCGCGACGGCCACGCCGCCAAGCCGGTGCGCCAGGTGGCGCGCAGGATTTTCGAGTCGATGTACTTGGGCGGCGATTCGCCGGCATCGCTCGATGTCACCGAGGTCAAGGTGGTCGAGGCGGCGGAGGAGCCCGGCGTCGCGGAGCCCGGCGCCGCGGCAGAGTCCGGCGGCGATGCGGTCGGCGACACTGCCTCGGATTGGCTGCCCGGCATCCGCGACGAGCACGAAGACGATGGCTGGGCCGCGAAATGGCTCGAGCGGCCCACGTGGGACCACACCGTTACACCCAACGTCATCAAGCGCACCGGGGCAAGGCCGCATCGCGGTCCGCGACGGTAGAGGAGGTTCGATGGATCCGCTTGGCGAGGCATTCCAGCACCACACCTGGGCGACGGAACGGTTGATCCGGCATCTTGGAACGCTGCCGGAGGCTGCCCTGAGCGCGACTGCGGCCGGCGTCTACGGGGAGGTGCTGCCAACGCTGTCGCATCTGCTCGCCGCGGATGGCCGGTACCTGGCCTATCTCGAAGGCGTAGCGCCGCCTTCGAGGCCCGGGCCGGACGCCACGAACCAGCTTGCCGAGTTGGCCGACCAGCTGCGCGACCAGGCGGTCCGGTGGCGGGTCCTGCTTGCGCACATCGGCGATGTGGACGTTACCCTGCCGGCCCGGGGCGACCGACCCGAGTTGCCCCATGCCACGAACCTGCTCGTCGCTCAGGCGCTCCATCACGGGGATGACCATCGCACGCAGATCTGCACGGTGCTGACGTCGAACGGCTACGAGGCGCCGGATCTGGACGTGTGGGAGTACTGGATGGATCGCCGGGCCGAGTAGCCGCCGGCCACAGCCGGGAGTCGGCGACGAGCCTGCGTCGGCGCGGACCGGTCAGCTCAGCCCGAAGGCTCGAGCGGCAGCCACCACCACGACTGCGGCGGCAACGCCCGGGAAGAGCATGCGCGTTCTGGCTACCACAGCCACGCACAGCCCTACGGCGATCGGCTCGACGCCGATAAGCAGTCGAGGTGCAGGCCCCGAGGTCAGGAGGCAGTTCACTGCGGCGAGGGCGGCCAGCGCCGCCGGCCCGGCCAATCGCAGATACGTGACCGCCCACGTCGGCAGTCGCTCGATCCCGGGCGCGAGCATCGGCAGCGCTCGCGACGGGTACGTGCAGAGCCACATCAACAGCGCAAGTGGGATGAGGCCCAGGCTCACGCCGCTCACGGCAGCCCCTCCTCGGCGGCCCGTTCGGTGGCGTCGACGGTTTCGGCAGAGGCCACAGGCTGGCCGGGTCTGGCGGGCACGGCCAGGCCGATCAGCGGGCCGACGACCGCTCCGGCGACGAGCCCTACAGAGGTCCCGGCCAGCAGCCCAACCGGGACGGCGACCAGGACGGCACCCGCGGCGGCCGCGATATCCCGGCGGCCGGAGACCATTCCGAGCGACAGCCCGGCCATGGCCGCCGGAAATGCCACGTCCAGGCCGAGGCGGGTCGTGTCGACCGCGCCTGCGGCCAGGAACCCGAGCGCCGACCCGGCGGTCCATGGGACGAGGATCACCATCGCGCCGATCCAGTAGCCGCGGGCGTCGAATCGGCCGATCCGCCGGAAGTGGGCAAGCGACAGGGCGAACGTCTCATCGGTGAGGAAGTGCGCCATGACGGCTCGTTCGCGCCAGGGGCGCTTGGCCGCATAAGGCGCAATCGACGCCGAGTAGAGCAGGTGGCGGGCGTTAACGAGAAGCGTGACGCCGGCGATCGCCACCCAGGGAGCGTGATCCTTGACGAGGCCGGCGGCCGCGAATTGAGCCCCGCCGGCAAGGACGACCAGGCACGAAACCACAACGTCGGCCAGTGAGAAGTGCGCCTTGAGCGCCAGCAGGCCGTACACCAGCCCAACCGGCAGCGCATAGGCGGCGATGGCGAGCGCATCGCCCGCCAATTGCCGCCGAGATTCTTGGACCGTGACCCCGCTCATCGCTTTGCCCTTCGTAGCTTCGGTCGTCGGATGGTACCGAACTGTCGTCCTCTCAGGCGCTCCAGCGCGCACGAACGTCTGTTCGCTTTCCTTCAAGTGGCCTACAATGTGGTCCTATGCCGCAGGAACAGCTCGTCGTTCGCGGGGCCCGCGAACACAACCTCAAGAACATCTCCGTCTCGATCCCGCGCGACCGCCTGGTTGTGATCACCGGTCTCTCCGGATCGGGCAAGAGCAGCCTTGCCTTCGACACGATCTACGCCGAAGGCCAGCGCCGCTACGTCGAGAGTCTCTCCGCCTACGCTCGCCAGTTCCTCGGCGAGATGCAGAAGCCGGATGTGGACCAGATCGACGGTCTGAGCCCGGCAATCTCGATTGACCAGAAAGGCGCCAGTCGAAATCCGCGTTCCACCGTTGGCACGGTGACGGAGATCTACGACCACCTGCGGCTGCTCTTTGCGCGCATCGGCCACCCCCATTGCCCCACCTGCGGCCGCGAGATCGAGCGCCAGTCCGTCCAGCAGATCGTTGATCAGATCTACGACTTGCCCGAGGGGACACGGCTGATGGTCCTCGGGCCTGTCATCAAGGACCGCAAGACGGAGGGCGACCGCGTCTTCGACCAGATCCGGCGCCAGGGGTTTGCCCGCGTTCGCGTCGATGGCGAGCAGATGGATCTCGCGGAGACGCGCCAGCTGGACAAGTACAAGCGCCACACCATCGACGTGATCGTGGACCGGTTCGTCGTGCACCACGCGGACGTGCCGGCGGATGCCGCGGTGGACGCCGAAGGCCAACCCATCGATCCTGATACGAACGAGCCGATCAAGCCACCCGACTCCACCAGACTGGCGGACTCGGTGGAGACCGCTTTGCGCCTCGGCGAGGGCGTCGTGTTGATCGCTCCGGTCCCGCGCGACGGGGAGGCGCCCGCGTTTGACGAGCGCCGATACAGCGAGCGCTACAGCTGCCCGCACGATGGCACGACGGTGGACGAGCTCGAGCCGCGCAGCTTCAGCTTCAACTCGCCCCACGGCGCCTGCCCGGAGTGCACCGGTATCGGCAGCCGACTGGAGATAGACCCAGAGCGCGTAATTCCGTTCAAGAACATGTCGCTCGCCGGCGGCGCACTGGTGCCCTGGTCCCGCATGCCGATGGAGAACTCCTGGCACGGCAAGATCATCGAGGCCGTGTGCAAAGAACACGGTTGGGACTACAACGCACCGCTCAAGGATCTCCCGCCGGAGGCGCTCGACTACATCCTCTTTGCGGGGCGCGGGGAGAAGGTCGTCATCGGATACCGCCATGAGCGCGGTGAGAACACGTACGGGGCCACGTTCGAGGGCATCATCCCCAACCTGGAGCGCCGCTACCGCGAGACCGAGTCCGAGTTCATCAAGTCGGAGCTCGAGCGGTACATGGTCGCCCGGCCATGCCCCATGTGCGAGGGCAAGCGGCTCAAGCCGGAAATCCTCGCCGTGACTGTGGACGGCCGGAACATCTGGCAGGTCTCCACACTCTCCATTTCGGCCGCGTGCGATTTCGTCGGCGGGCTGCTCGAGCGGCTGACGGAGCGTGAACGGACGATTGCTCGGCAGGTCCTCAAGGAGATCTCTTCCCGCCTCGGGTTCCTCCTGGACGTTGGACTGGATTACCTGACGCTCGATCGCACCAGCCAGACGCTGTCCGGCGGTGAGGCCCAGCGCATCAGGCTGGCCACCCAGATCGGGTCCAGCCTCATGGGCGTCCTCTACATCCTGGACGAGCCGTCGATCGGGCTGCATCAGCGTGACAACGCCAAGCTCATCGCCACTCTCACGCGTCTGCGAGACCTGGGCAACACGGTTCTCGTCGTGGAGCACGACGAGGAGACGATCCGGACTGCGGACTGGGTCGTCGATATCGGGCCCGGGGCGGGGGAGCACGGCGGTGAGGTGGTTGCCTCCGGTCCGCTCGAGGTGATCCTCGCCGAGCCGCGCTCCATTACCGGCGCCTACCTTCGCGGCGAGCTGGAGGTCCGGATCCCAACCACCCGCCGGACCGGAAGCGGCCTGTCGCTCGTACTTCGAGGCGCCCGAGAGCACAACCTCAAGAACCTGGACGTCGCTTTCCCCCTTGGTTGCTTCGTCGCCGTCACGGGCGTTTCGGGATCGGGCAAGAGCACTCTCGTCTCGGACATCTTGTACAGGGCCCTGGCTCACGAACTGAACGGGGCGCGAGACAAGCCGGGCGCCCACGACGCGCTGGAGGGTCTGGCGGCGATCGACAAGGTGATCGACATAGACCAGAGCCCGATCGGTCGCACGCCACGATCCAACCCGGCCACCTACACGGGTTTGTTCGGGACGATCCGCGAGCTCTTCGCCGGGACGCAGGAAGCTCGCGTGCGGGGCTACATGCCGGGTCGCTTCAGCTTCAACGTCAAGGGCNNGCAGTTCCTGCCGGACGTCTACGTTCCGTGTGAAGTGTGCAAGGGCAAACGCTACAGCCGCGAAGCCCTCGAGATCCACTACAAGGGCCGCTCCATCTCCGACGTCCTGGAAATGACGATCGAGGAGGCACTCGGATTCTTCGCCGCAGTGCCGAGTGTCAAGGCCAAGCTGCAGACGCTCTTCGAAGTCGGATTGGGCTACGTGCATCTGGGTCAGCCGGCGACAACTCTCTCTGGCGGCGAGGCCCAGCGGGTCAAGCTATCCACTGAGCTGTCGAAGCGGGCCACTGGCCGGACGGTCTACGTTCTGGACGAACCCACCACGGGGCTGCACATGGCAGACGTGGAGAAGCTGCTCCACGTCCTGCATCGCCTCGTCGACACTGGCAATACCGTCATCGTCATCGAGCACAACCTGGACGTCGTCAAGACCGCAGATTGGATCGTGGATCTGGGGCCGGAGGGCGGCGAGCGGGGTGGCTACGTGATCGCCCAGGGGACGCCCGAAGAAGTCGCCCGGGTGCCCGGCTCCGCCACCGGCGAATACCTGGCCCGGGTCCTGCGCGGAGAGCCGCTCGTGCCGCTCTCGGCAGTCACGTTCGCCGACGCTGTGGGGCATGTTCCGCACGAGGAGGCCGTGGCATTGGCCCCGGCGGTGCCGCTGCCGGAGAAGCGGGCTGCCGCAGCGGGGACGCGCAACTCTACGGATTGATCCTCCCTGGCCGGCGAGAGGCGCCGGCAAGGGACGCCGGCGACGCCGCCACGGCCGGTAGTCCAGGCGCACAAGACGCCTGCGCGCCTTGGAGGCGCGAGTGGCCGCGCCGGTTGCCTCCGCGTCGGATAGGATGGGTTCATGCCTGAGGTCGAGTACGCATTTCTGGCCGACGCCGCTGAGGTGCAGGCCGGATCCAAGTTTCACATCCTGGGAGGCGGTGTCAGCCGTCTGAGCGGACCCGCGTTTCCGTTTGTCCATCCCCACCTGTCGCTGGTGGTGGGGCTCCGAGTGACCTCGGTAGAGCGCAATCGCGAGCACGACCTCGCATTCGTGGTCACGGCCCCGGACGGCGCACAGGTGGCCACCGCGACCGGCCGAGTGGTGTCGCGCGGACCGGCGGACGCGAGCGACATTGTCGTGACCATCGCCATAGATCTGTGGAACATGACCCTCACATCCGCCGGTGAGTACTCGGTGAGGATCACCGTCAATGGCTCGGAGCGTAAGCGTCTGCCCCTCGTGGTCTCCGCAAGCCGGGAAGCAAGTGCGCCCGAACCGCAGCGATATCTGGCCTGACGTGGCTCAACGACAAGACGCTGCCAGGCACGAGCTGCCGGTGATAGACGAGCTTGGTCTGACCGCGGCGTTGGCTGCCGACAAGCTTCTGCAGTGTGCCAGCGAGCGCGGCGCGCAGCGGTGGTTCGATTTCCTGGCTCCGATGCCGGAGCAACTCCGCGATGGCGGCATCAAGCAACTGCTAGTCGTGACCCAGCGCGCCCGAGCGGCCTACGGCCACAAGGATTCGATCCGGGAGGCGTTGCCGCCCGATCTAACCGAGCCGTTCCTGGACGCGCTCGACCGGCTGCGCAAGGCCGTGGTCAGGGAGCTCGCAGAACGTTGAGCAGCTATTCGCCGCCTCCAGCGCGCCGCGGTCCATCCCTGCCGCCCGGACTCAAGGTCGCCGGGATTGGAACGCGCCTGGGGGCGTGGTTGATCGACAGCCTCATCTTCGTTGGGTTCCAGATCGTGTTCTGGATGGCGGCGGACGCATTGGGAGCAATTCGCATCAGCCCCGAGGCGGAGCGCCAGATGGAGGCTTCTCCAATGGCCCTGCCGACCGTCGCGCCCTATCAGGTAAACCTGCCGCTCCTGGCCGTCATGCTGGCCGGCTTCGTGGTCGTGAGCGTCGTGTATGCCACGTTCTGTTGGGCGCGGTTCAGGGGCATGCCTGGACAGCGGCTTCTCTCGCTCCAGGTGGGAGATGCGGTCACCGGTCGGAATCTGGGCCTGCGCCGCGCCGCGGCTCGATCCGTCGTCGCCGTTGGTATTCCGATCGCCGCAGGGGCCGGTTTCTTGTATGGGGTCATGGCGTTCGAGACTTCCGTCCCGTGGTCGGAGGTGGTAAGCATGCAAACCGGCGGTCAGGCCGATACATGGGTCACAACCTGGTCCGGAGCCTTCCTGCTGGCGATGGTCCTTGCGGTCGGGTGGCCGGTGCTTCTTCTCATTTCCACAGCCGCGAGTTCATCCGGACAGGGTCTCCACGACCGATTGGCGCAGTCGATCGTCATCGGCAAGGCCGCGCCGGCGTACGGCGTACCCGCTTGGACCGCGCCGGCGTTCGGCGGGCCGGCGTTGATCCAACCGGTGGACGGCGAGCCCGCGTGGACCGAGGCGGCAGCCGACTCCAACACCCCCGCCACCTTCCATGCAGCCACCGTCGGCCGACGCGTGGCGGGCTACCTGATCGACTGCACGATTGTCTACCTGAGCTTCTCGATGGTTGCGGCGGCTGTCGCGGCCGCATCTATGCCCTCGAACGCTACGGCGTTTGACGAGCGCACATACATCTTCCTGGGGCTCGTCGGCGGCCTCATTCAGCTGGTGTACTTCACGGTAGGGTGGGCGATGTGGCGGGGGACGCCAGGCCAGCGGCTGATGCACATGCGCGTTGGCGATGCCACCACCGGCAAGGCGCTGAGCTGGATGGACGCACTGGCACGTTGGGCCGTCCTTCAGGGACCGTTCGCACTCGTGACGATCGTTCCCGCGATCGCTCGAACCCCGGTGCTGATGGCAGCTTCTTGTTGGATTGCCTACCTGCTGTATTCGATGACCACCGACCCGGATGTGAGGGGCCTGCATGATCGCTTCCTCAACAGCCGAGTTGGCCTGGAGCCGTGATCGGCTGAACCGCCGACGGGGGCCTCATGGGGTGTCGTCGTCCAGCCCCAGCTCGGCGTCGCTGAATGCCTCGCGCAGGAATTGCGATGGCGACGCGGGATCGTAGACGAGCGTCAGCGACTTGCGCGCCCGAGTCCACGCGACATAGGCGAGCCGGCGCTCTTCCTCGAGAGCACGGGCAGGTTCGGGGGCGTCACGGAGCGAGCGCGCCGACGGAAAGCGTCCCGCATCGAGGCCGATGACCGCGACGTGGTCGAACTCGAGGCCCTTGGTCGAATGGGCCGTGGCGAGCGTCAGAAGGGCGTCGTCGCGGCGAAGCTCGACAAGACGCCGGCGGTGATCATCCAAGGCCGCTCTGAGTTCGGCCATCGTCCGGTACGGCGCCGCCCACCCAACCACGGCCGCGAGCAATTCGCCCGTCTCGATGGGCAGCTGATCATCGAGCTCTCGTGCATCCACTTCCGCATCGGGGTGGAAGATCTGGCGGAGCGGCGCATCCAGCGCCTCAAGGGTCTCGACGCCGAGTCTGGCAAGGGCTACGAGTTGCGGCAAGGGCGAGGAATCGGGTGGCGTCAGGCCCGTCTCCGCGGTGATTGCCGCTGAGGCCGCCAGGATCGCATCGACGCGACGATCCTCAGATAGGAGGCGAAGTCGC
Organism: Chloroflexota bacterium; assembly: GCA_003156975.1. GTDB lineage: Bacteria > Chloroflexota > Limnocylindria > Limnocylindrales > CSP1-4 > Fen-1039. The sequence goes on from PMIE01000107.1 coordinate 8,548, forward strand.
GGAGCCCGGAACGGCAGGCCCAGATCGAGGGCAACGGCCGCCGCCGGCAGCAATTCGGCGTTGGTCCGGGCCAGGATGGCACGCGTTCCACCGTCGTCCGGCCAGCTCTCGACGATATGACGCAACCGGACCGTCTCGTCGGCGCCGTCGGGTGCCAGGGTGAGCTGCCCCGCAGCTGCCGGCCGCGCCCGAATCGTCTTGACGAAGCGCTCCTCGTTGTGGGAAACCAGCCGAACGGCCCGTGCAACGACCGGTCCGGGGCAGCGGTAGTTGACCGTCAGGTCGATGCGCCGCAGGCCGGGTAGATCCTCGGCCAGCGCCAGTACCCTCCGCACGTCGGCAAGTCGCCAGCCGTAGATGGTCTGATCGTCGTCGCCCACAAGGAAGATGCGATTGGCGGGCGCGGCCAGCAGGAGGGCCAATCGGAGTTGCGTCCGGTCTACGTCCTGGGTCTCGTCGACCAGCAGATGCTCGCACTTGGCGCGCCACCGGCGGAGAAGCGGCGGGCGGGCCTCCAGCAGCCGAAGCGCGCGAGCCACCAGGTCATCGAAGTCGAGGCCGCCGGCGTCTTCGAGCGCCTGCTCGTAGGCGAGGAAGGCTCGCGCGATCGGGCCCGGCTCCGGGTCCGTCGCCACCTCGCGCGCCGTGACTCCGACTTCTAGCTTCAGCCGGCTGAAGGCGTCGTCCAGACGGCGAACCGCGCCGACGGTAATGTCCGGCCACATCTCGCGCAGCACGGCCTCGCGGCCCAGCAGCGGCTCCACGGATTCGCCGCCGTCGGCGAGGATCTCGCGGCCCAGGGCATGGAACGTCTTGACACGGACCGAGCCGGCGACCAGCCCGAGCGGCTCCAGCGCCGCATCCACGCGCGACGCCATCTCGTCGGCGGCTCGTTTGTTGAACGTGACCGCCGTGATCGTGGCGGGATCCACTCCTGTGGCCACGAGCCACGCGATCCGCGCGACGAGGGTCGTTGTCTTGCCACTCCCGGCCGGGGCCACGCACAGCACCGGGCCCGGCGGCGCGGTAGCGGCCTCGCGCTGGTCGGGCGCGAGGCGATCGAGTCGTTCGGTGACGGAGGAGGGGAGCACCGGCAGAGGGTGCCATACCCCGATTGGCGGCCGCTTATCTGAGCGTGGCAGACCCGCGAGGTCCGGCCCCCACCTTGTTCAGTGGAGGTCAGTTGATGCGGAACGACTTGAGGAACGCGGACACACCGGCGAGGTTCGAGCTGCCCTCAGTGCCGCCCGCGACGATGCCGAGGACCTTGCCGCCGATCAGGAAGACCTCGCCCTTCTCGATGCTTCCACCCTTCGTCAGGGTGAAGGAGAAGCCGGCGTGGCCACCCAGGGTGACGGCGGCCAGATCCGATATGGATGGATCGGCAATCGAATAGGGTTGGTAATAGGCGAGCGTCTTCGCGAAGAAGGCGACCAGATCCGGTCCTGAGTCAGGCGGCGCCTTGCCGACGAACGTGATCTTCTCGGCCGCGAATACGAGCCGCGGGGAGGTCTCAGTTCCGACCGCCACTGAGGCGCTGGACGCCATGTACTCATATCCATCGGCTAAGGACGATGCCAGCGTGGTGGTGTCGTAGCCCTTTTCGGGAAAGTCGACAGAAAAGCCGTCGCCCTCGTAGGTCATCGGGACTGCGATCGGGGGCGCTTCCTCATCAGTCCCGACCATGACGATGTCCCAGGGCGATTCGCCGGCAGCGTTGTAGGCGGACAGGGCGACGCACGACGGACCGTGCTCGCCTACATACGGAAGGTTGTAGGAGGACTTGTCGCCGGGGATAGTGGCGTACTGCTTTGCCAGGGAGCCATTCTCGGGGCAGACGTACCACCCCGACGGCCCTGGGCCGCCGACATAGGCACCGCCAACCGAACCCAAGTAGACCCTGTAACCATCCACCTGACCTGTCGGCGGCGTCCACTTCAGCGAAAGGCAGCCCTCCGGCGGGTCTTCGGCAGGGCAAGGACCTGCATTGCTGAGTGTCACGTCATTCGCCGTCAAGTTTGCCGGCGCAACCGGAGCGACGAGCCCCGGTGCCGTCGGCGTGGCTCTAGGGCCCTGCGTGGCCGTGGGACCCTGCGTCGTGGCCGGAGCGGCTGTGCCGACCGATCCCGCGGTCGACTGCTGCGGCGCTCCATTCTGGGAGCAGGCGGCTCCGACCAGAGCGGACAGGGTAGCCGCGAGCACAAAACGCCCGACGAGTGAACTCCTGGACATGACGCCCTCCTCCTCATCTCCGCATGTCGAGACTCCAGGCCATTCTAGGCCCCGGCCACCTGCAAGCTCAACGTCGGCTTGGCGTCACCTGCGCGGAGCCGCGATTGGCGTCGGTTGCCGCGTGACCGTATAGTCCGACCATGTACGGCTCATCGAACGTCCCGTCGGGGCCGGCTTCTCGCGGCGCATTCTCGGCGACGGCCCGATGTTTCTAGCGCGAACCTGGCCTCGCCGGATCGTAGGGCTGGCCCTGTGCGCAATTTTCGCGATCGTCGTTCTCTGGCCGGCAGTTTCCGGGTCGGATGGCTCGGCCGGGCCGACATCCAGCCATTCATCGACCCCGTCGGCGACCGATTCAGCCACTCCGACGACCACGCCACCGGCGATCGGTCTCGGGTCGGGAACGCCCGCCTCCTATCCGACTTCGTCCGCATCGCCGTCGGCGTCGGACTCACCAAGTGCAAACCTATCTCCTCGACCGCCCACCCCACCGGCCGGGACGCCGACCGCCCAGCCACCCAAGCAGCCGTGGAAGCCCGACCCGGTCCTGGTGCAGGCGAAGGCAGACGGCAGGGTGACCATCGACGCGGGGGGCAAGGTGGTCATCCTGGATGCCGCACCCCCGACGCCCGCGTACCCCGCATCAGCCGCGCTGGACACCTCCTGGAGCGGCCTGATTCAGGAGCCGCCGAAGACCGGTGCAGACGACAAGGGCAAGTCGTATTCCGACAAGAACTACGCTCTCCTGTGCGGGCCGGGGACAGCGGCAGTGGTGCTCTACTACTGGGCCGCCACCCACACCACCGTGACCACCAAGTCCGGGACCTTCGTCGAGCCCGTCAATCTGGGCTCCGGCAAATACGCGAGCACGTACTGGAAGCCCGTGGACGCGGGTGGGAACGCGCGCGGCATGATCATGTACATAGCGGACGTGGAATGGCCCGCGCCGGACAAGGGCATCTGGTGGTGGCCGCGGCCGGGCCTGATGAACTGGAGCGCCGCGAGGCCGAGCACCAACCGCGAGAACCTCGTAGACGCGATCAACTGGGAGACATCCGGCCGGACCCGCCTCAACTACTTCTACGTGATCGTGCCGTCGTCGCAGCTGACGGCCCCGGCCCTGCGTGACCACGTCCACGCCGACATCAAAATGGGCGTTCCCGTTGTCATTGCCGCTCGGACGTCCGACGGGACGAATTCCCTGCCGTACTGGCGTGTCAAGTCGAAGAAGTCGTCCGGCAACCACTTCGTCACGGTAGTCGGCTACAACGACACGACCGGGACGTATGCGGTCATGGATACCTGCGGCGTGGCGTGCAATGACCGAAACATGCGGGCGGGGGTGAGAAACATGAGCCAGGCGGCCCTCTTTGCCCTGATACGAGCCGAGTCGGACGACGACGGGATCATCTGGTAGCGGGGCGGGGTCGGCGCGGGCCGGCGCGGCGTAGGCGCGGCGTCGGCCCGCGATCAGTTTCGCGCGTAGATGGCCGCCTGCGAGTTTGACCAGATCTCGTGGTAGCGAAGCTCTATCCGAGATTGCGTCTCGGCCAGCAGGTCCGACGCCAGGTTGTCGGGCGCCAGAACTACGTAGCCGTATCCGCTGGCCAGTTCCTCGTCGAGCCGATCGAAGCCAAACAGCCGCCCGCCTTCCGTGTGGATGCTCCGCTCCGGGCGGAGCGAGATGGAGGTCTCCATCGCTCCGGTGAAGACACCGACCGGGACGGCGGCCCACTGTTGGAACGACGAGGCGATGTTCAGCACGCGCGTCGACGGACCAAGCCGCCCGGCCTGTTCCTCGGAGCGGAGTTCGTCGACGACTTGTTGGCGAGGGGCGTCGATGATATGGCGCGAGTCCGGGTAGCCGTTGAAGGTCCAGTACCCAAGCTCGGCTTCACGCAGCGCCAGTCCAACCGATTCGGCGGCGCGATGCTCGCCTATCTGGACATTGGTCGCGAGGGGCAGTGTGGTTGGATAGACGGTGATCAACAGGACGGCGGCGATCGCCAGGGACCGGAGGGCTCCGAGCGCGCGGAGCCTGGTCACGGCAGCCAGGGCGCCTGCGGCCCCTATCGCGAGCATCACTGGGAGCCAGTATTCGATCGACTTTGGGACCTCGTAGTGGACGGCCAATTGGGTCAGGTTGGCGGCTCCGACAAGGCCCGACGAGGTCCATGCCGCCAGGCCGGCGACCAGACCGCAGCCGAGCAGGATCCAGCCGCGTCCGAGACGCGTCATCGATAGGGCCGCCCCGGCCATCGACAACCAGATCAGGTGGGGAAAGTCGAGCATCAGTTCGACGGAAGGATCCGTAGGGTTGGTCGGGTCGGTCGACGGCGGGACGATGCGGTGTGCCCAAACCATAAGGAGGGCCATCGCTGTGACCAGAAATGCCGCACGTGCCAGGTCGCCCCACGGCGCAGCGCCGAATAGCCGGCGCGAGGCCGCCCGCAAGAGAGTGGCACGGGTAGAGACGAAGTCGGCGCCCGCACCCACGACGAATGCCAGGCCGAATGCCAGGCCGATTCCGGCGATCACGAACACGGCGCCGACCCAGGCAGGCGCGTCGATCGCGCCCATGGTCAGGACCTGCGGCGCGGCGATGAGGAGACCGCCCGCCAGAGCCGGCACGACGCGCCGGGCAAGGACGGCCGGATGGAGAATCAGGGCCAGACCGGCAGCGGCGATTGCCACGAGGCCCACGAGCGGGTGAACCAGAAACGCGGCCCCAAGCGCGAAAGTGAGGGCGATGTCGGGTCGGCGTGAATGAGCCGCGGAATGAGCCGCGAAAGGGTCCGCGGTACCGGCGGCGGACTTGCCATCGGTCGGGTCGACGCGGTGGCGCTCGGCAACCCGGTGAGCGCGCAATTCCGCGGCGATGGCGCACAGGGCAAATGCCGCGAGAGGGAAGACCACCACCGTTCCGCGACTATCCCCCAGGCGCATGAACGTGAAGGTGAGAGGGAAGGTGAGAAGTGCCCAGAAGCTGGCGCTCCCGCCGAACAACTCGCCGGCCAGGCGGCGGACGGAGAGCGCCACGAGGATCGTCAGAGGCAGGGCGAACGCGGCCTCGGCGAGGATCGCGTCCAGGTTGGTCATCGTCGTCAGCTGACTCATGAACGCCACGTAGCCGAGCATCAACCGTGACGGCCCGTAGATCGGCGAGGGCGAGGTCGTCAGAGTGCTGAAGCTGCCGAAGATGCGGACGTGCTCCACAGGAGCGACGTGGTTTGGCAGCACGTCCATGAACGGCACGGCCGGCGAGGCCAGCTGGACGATGAGCGGTCCGGCCCAGACGGCCAGGACCAGAAGCCACCAGGCGGCGGGCCGTGAGATCCGGAGGCGAACCCGTCCGGCCAGCAGTGGCCGCCGCCGGCGAGTTGCGAGGTAGGCGGCGGCAATCGCCACATGCAGAGCCACGAGTTCTGGCCAACCGAAGAAGCCAATGGCGCCGAGCAGGAAGAGTGCGATCGCGTCCAGCACCACTGCCCCCGCGAACCCGGCCGTAGCCATCTCGGCAAGGCCCCGGAACGGCGCCGCCCCGAGGAAACGCAAAGCCACGGCGCCGACGAATACGTTCGCGGCGGTTGCCGCGGCCATCAGAACAGCCGCCGGTCCCGTGACGGCCAGCTGCGACAGGATGCCGTTGACCGCCCCGTCGTACGTGAAGCCCCACTTCGGCGAGACGCGCACGATCTCGAGCCCGGAGACGAGAAGCCCGAATCCAAAGAGCAGGACCAGGCTCAGGGCGACTACTTCGCCGTTGCGTCCGACCAGGCCTCCGGCAAAGCCGAGCGGCCGGACCTGCCTTCGCGGTCCGGAGTCCGGTGTGGAGGGGTCGGTGAGATCCATCGCCGCCAAATGATCCCATAGCTGCCCGAGCCACCAATTTGACCCGAATCTGGCGCACCACGCGGTGCTCCGTTTACGGGTGACCCCTGACACGATTTCGGTGGTTTCGTGCCTACGATGGACGTCATGACGAGTCTCACGCGCGACGTCTGCCCCTCGTGCGGAGCGTGGCTGATCCTGGTGGAGGTGCTCTACGTTGCGCCTCCCTGGCGCCGCTACCCGAATGTGGGCAGCCGCGTTGTCTACGAGTGCCCCAACTGCGCCGGCGTGTACGAGACGTGGGCGGTCGATTCGGATCCCCTCGAGGAGATAACCAGGCCACGGCGCTCACTGCGCGACGGCCTGGCAGCGCGGCGGCCGACGCCCAAGACCTGAGCTCGAGCCTCGCCCGGCTGCGTCCGCCGGACCCAGCCGGGGTCAGAGAGCCGCTGCGGACTCCATCTCTGCCTCGGAAAGGCGCCACTCAGCCGCGGCTACGTTTGCCCGGACCTGCTCGGGCGTGCTCGCGCTGGCGATGACGGAGGCGACGATCGGCTGACTGAGCAGCCAGCCGAAAGCCAGGTCGAGCAGCGAGTGCCCTCGCTCCTGCGCCAACGCCTCCAACGCCCCGATGCGCTCGAAGTTGGCCGGACTCATGATCTCGCCGGCGCGGGCGCTTTCCGCAAGCCGGCCGTGGCCTTCGCCGCCGGCCTTGTACTTGCCGGTGAGGAAACCCGACTCGAGCGGGAAGTACGGGATGATCCCCAGACCATGGGCCTCGCAGGCCGGAATCACCTCGGCCTGGATGCCGCGGTTCAGGAGGTTGTAGTGCATCTGGGCTGAGATCGGCCGGGTCAGATGCTCGGTCCGGGCCGTCCAGTCGGCGTCGGCCACCTGCCAGCCGGCAAAGTTGCTGTGACCGACGTATCGAACCTTGCCCGATCGGACCAGATCGTCCAGAGCTCGGAGCGTTTCCTCGATGGGCGTTTGCGGATCCGGGGAGTGGATCTGATAGAGGTCGATGTAGTCCGTGCGGAGGCGGCGCAGGCTGTTCTCCACCTCGGCCAAGATCCAACGGCGTGAGGATCCGCGCTCCAGCGGCGATTCGGTCATCGGCATGCCGACCTTGGTCGCGAGAACAAAGCGGTTGCGTCGACCCGCGAGCAAGCGGCCGAGCTGGCTCTCGGAACCACCGGTGCCTTCTTCGGAGCCTCGGCCGTATACGTCGGCCGTGTCGATGAAGGTCACACCCTGGTCCAATGCCTCGTTGAGGACCAATCGCGCCGCCTCGTCATGCAGGCGACCGGCAAAGTTGTTCGTGCCGAGCCCCACGGCCGATACAAGCAGCCCCGATTCGCCGAGTCGCCGCAGCTCCAAAGTGCACCTCCGGGACATAGCGTACGAGGAAGGGGTCCGGGCCGCACATGCCCGCCCGCGGGTCGTCCAGAGCATCCGTCCACGCACCCGAGCGGCTCGATCGTACGGCCGAACCCTCGGGTCCGTAGAATGACGGCCAACCCAGCGCCGGCCTCCAGGCGCGGATCGGCCGGCTGGTCGATCGAGTGAGTGCGGAAGGATGGAGGCGAGATGACGACACCGATTGGAGGAGCCGGAGCGGGCGAGGTTGCCGGCGCGGTTCTGAGCATGCTTGGGCTCACCTTCGACGACGTTCTGCTCATTCCCCAGTACTCCGAGATCCTCCCCGGCGACGCCAGCGTCGCCAGCCGCTTCTCGCGGCACATCGCCCTCAACACTCCGGTCGTCAGCGCCGCGATGGACACCGTGACCGAGGACGGGATGGCAATCGCCATCGCCATCGAAGGCGGCATCGGCGTCATCCATCGAAATCAGGCTCCGGAGCGCCAGGTCGAGCAGGTTGCGGCGGTCAAGGCGGCGAAAGTGCCTGCCGACGCAATCCTCGCCATCGTGGATTCCAAGGGGCGCCTCCGCGTCTCGGCGGCTGTCGGCGTCGGAACCGATTCGATCGCACGCGCCGAGGCTCTGGTCAGGGCCGGAGTCGACGCGCTGGTTGTGGACACGGCCCACGGACACACTCGCAACGTAATCGATGCCCTGCGCCGCTACCGCGCCTCCTACGGCCACTCAATCGACCTCCTGGCCGGGAACGTGGCCACTCCTGAGGGAACTGCCGCGCTCATCGAGGCGGGCGCCGACGGCATCAAAGTCGGCATCGGCCCCGGCAGTATCTGCACGACGCGGATCGTGGCCGGCGTCGGCGTGCCGCAGCTCACCGCGATCATGATGTGCGCCGCGGTCGCCCATGAGCACGGCGTGCCGATCATCGGCGACGGCGGCATCCGCTACTCCGGCGACATCGTCAAGGCCCTCGCGGCCGGGGCGGACTCGGTCATGCTCGGACGTCTCCTGGCCGTCGCCGAGGAGAGCCCCGGCGAGTCGGAGCGGGTCGGCGGACGCGTCATGAAGGAGTACCGCGGCATGGGCTCGCTGGGCGCCATGTCCGCCGGCAGCGACCGCTACCCGCAGGTCGATCGCCACAAGCTCGTCCCGGAGGGCGTCGAGGCGCGCCTCTCCGTCGAAGGGCCGCTGGCCGGCATCCTGTACCAGCTCATCGGCGGCANNGGCATGACCTACTGCGGCGCCGAGTCGATCGCCGACCTGCGCGTCAAGGCGCGCTTCGTCCAGCTCACGCAGTCCGGCCAGATCGAGAGCCACCCCCACGACATCGAGCTTGCGAGGTCCGCGCCGAACTACCGGTAGGTCGGAACGGGGCGAATACAATCGCCCCGTGACCCCCGAACTCGAAGCGACCCTCAAGCGCCTGCCGGATCGGCCGGGCGTGTACCTGATGAAGGACGCGCGCGGCACGGTTCTGTATGTCGGTAAGGCCCAGAGCCTGCGCAGCCGCGTGCGGAGCTACTGGCAGAAGCAGACGGGCGGCGCCGACTTCCACCTGATTCGCAGCGTCATCGACAAGATCGCCGACCTCGAATACACCATGACCGACTCGGTCAGCGAGGCGCTGCTGCTCGAGATCAACCTCGTCAAGCGCTATCGGCCGCGCTACAACGTCCGGCTCAAGGACGACAAGAGCTATCCGTTCATCAAGATCACGGGCGAGGAGTTCCCGAGGGTCGAGAGGACGCGCAAGCTTCCAGCCGACGGCAGCCGCTACTTCGGGCCGTACGCGTCGGCGAGCAGTGTGGACGAGGCGATGAACCTCATCCGCCGCATCTTCCCGTTCCGGACGTGCGGCCTGGAGATCCACGAGGGCCGCAAGGCTATCGAGCGGCCCTGCCTGCTGTACCACATCAAGCGGTGCCAGGCGCCGTGCGTCGGCTACATCAGCAAAGCCGACTATGCGGCGGATATCGAGCAGATCGAGCGATTCCTCGAAGGGCGGCAGGAGGTCGTTGCCAGGGCGTTGACCGAGCAGATGCAGGCTGCCTCCGAGGCGACCGAATACGAGCGAGCGGCGGCGCTGCGCGACAAGGTGAAGGCCATCGAGAGGACGATGGAGAGCCAGAAGATGGCCGCCAACAAGACCACCGAGGAGGACGTGCTCGGGCTGGCACGTCAGGACAATCAGGCCGCGGTGCAGTTATTCGCGGTTCGCGGCGGGAAGATGGTCGGGCGGGACGTGTTCTTGCTCGACGCCCCGCGCGAGATAGACGATGCGGCCGTGCTGGCGGGTTTCGTGCTGCAGTACTACGAGCGCGCAACGAGCATTCCGCCGGAGGTGCTCTTGCCCGCCCTCCCCGAGGACGCGGCGGACCTGGAGGGATTCATGGCCGGCCGTCGGGGAGCGGCCGTCCATCTCCGCATCCCGCGGCGGGGCGAGAAGCGCGAGTTGCTCGATCTGGCGGCGCGCAACGCCACGGAGACACTCGCCAAAGAGCATGCTCGCTGGCTCGCCGACCACGGCAAGACCCTCGCAGCGCTGGAGGAGCTGGCGGAGGCGCTCGGCCTCGCCGCGATCCCGACTCGCATCGAGTGCTACGACATCAGCAACTTCCAGGGCGCGCAGTCGGTCGGGAGCATGGTCGTCTTCGAGGAAGGCCGGCCCCGCACCGGCGAGTACCGCCGCTTCCGGATCAAGGAAGTGATCGGCGCCAACGACTACGCGAGCCACCAGGAAGTGCTTCGACGCCGCTTCAAGCGGGCCAGGGCAGGCGAGGAGGGGAGCGAGGAGGAATTGCGCTGGCAGTTGCCGGACCTGGTCGTTATCGACGGCGGCAAGGGCCAGCTCTCGGCGGCGAAGGAGGTCCTCGACGAATTGGGATACGGAGACCTGGCGGTTGTGGGCCTGGCCAAGGAGCGCGAGGAGATTTTCCTGCCCGATCGTGAAGCGCCGGTCATGCTGCCCACGACTTCCCCGGCTCTCTACATGATGCAGCGGCTCCGTGACGAGGCCCACCGCTTCGCGATCACGTACCACCGCTCACTGCGTGCCAAGGCGGCGACGCGGTCTGCCTTCGACGACCTGCCGGGTGTCGGTCCCAAGCGGCGAGCGGCGTTGCTCCGCGTCTTCGGCTCGGCCAAGCGGGTTCGTGAGGCGCCACTGGAGCAGGTTGCGGCGGTTCCGGGGATTGGGCCCGCTCTGGCGGCGAAGATCAAGGCCGGTCTGGAGGGGTAGGGCGGGGTCGCCGGAGTGGGTCCGCGGGTCGAGCGCGGGGCAGCGCAGCGGTGCCCGATCGCGCTGTTCCCTCGCGCGAGACCCTGTCGTGCGCGGCGCCGCGCGGTGCTCAGCCCAACCCTGGTATCATCCCGCCTCGTGCGAAGACTCATACCAATCCTGATCCTGGTCGTGTTCGGTGCGGCCATGTATATCGACTTTTTCCCAGGCGCCAAGTTCTTTGTCCTGAGCAACGTCAACGCGGGGATGAGTCCTCTCGAAACGAAGCTGGGCCTGGACCTGAAGGGTGGCTATTCCGTCACCTATCAGGCGCAGCCGATAGCCAACGCCGACGGCTCCTTCAACTACCCCGACTCCGGCGCGATGGCCGAGATCCGCAACATCGTCGAGCAGCGCGTGAACAGCACCGGCGCCGGCGAGATCGTTGTCGAGACTCACGGCGGCGACCAGATCACGGTCGAAGTGCCCGGAGCGACGAACCCTCAGCAGATCCGTGACCTGGTTGGTCAGTCCGGGCAGCTGACGTTCATCCCGCTGGACCGCACCAAGTTCGGCTACATGAACACCACGACGTCTGCGGCGGTGGCCGGCACGCAGCCGGTCCCGGTAGCAGGCACTGATGTCTCCGCCGGAGGCTACGGGACGCCGTTGTTCAAGGGCGATCAGGTCGACGGCAACAGCAGCAACACCTTCGCGAAGCTCAACACAAACACGAACAAGTGGGCCGTGGAGCTGACGCTCAAGAGCGGCGCTTCGGCGACCTTCTCCACCTGGAGCAGCAACAACGTCGGCAGCTACTTCATGATCGTGCTGGACAACAAGGTCGTCGAAACGCCGTACATCCAGGAAGCGATCACCACAGGCCAGGCAGAGATCAGCGGCGGTTTCGACAAGACCAGCGCAAACCAGCTGGCGACAATCCTTCAGTACGGCGCACTCCCGTACCCTCTTCACAAGCTGACCGACGACAACATCCCGGCCACGCTCGGCAAGACCTTCACCGACCAAACCCTGTTCGCCGGGGCCATCGGCATCCTGCTGGTCATGCTCTTCATGCTCGTCTACTACCGCTTGCCGGGGATGGTCGCGTGTATCGCGCTGACCTACTACGGCGTGGCGGTGCTGGCTCTCTTCCGCATTGTCCCCGTGACCCTGAGCCTCGCAGGAGTTGCAGGCTTCGTGCTCTCGGTAGGTATGGCGGTGGACGCCAATATCCTGATCTTCGAGCGGACCAAGGAAGAACTGCGGAGTGGCAAGACGCTCGTCTCTGCCATGGAAGCGGGCTTCAACCGGGCCCTCAACTCGATCATCGACTCGAACGTCTCTACCCTGATCACCGCTGCGATCCTGTACTTTGGCGGCTCGCCGACAGTGAAGGGCTTCGCGCTCGTCCTGGGGATCGGCGTTCTGACGTCGATGTTCACCGCAGTCACGGTCTCTCGCAGAATGCTGCGCCTGGTGGTCCACCAGGAGTTCGCCCAGCACGCCAGGCTGTATGGCGTGACCGACGAAGAATTCAAGGCGCGCGCGGTCCGCATGGGTCGCCGGGAGGCCCGCGGTCGTGTTTGACATTATCGGCAAGCGAAACTGGTTCTTTCTCTTCTCGGGTCTGATCCTCGTCCCGGGACTGATCTTCATCATCCTGACGCCCGTGACGGGCGGCAAGGTCGGCCTGCAGTTCTCCGTCGACTACACCGGCGGAACCGTGTGGGATGTCCAGTTCAAGAACACGAACGTCAGCATCGACCAGGTGAAGGCGGTCTTCGTTCAGAACGGCATCACCGACGCCGAAGTGACTCAGGACTCCGCCAAGTACTTCACCGTTCGGACCAAGGACATCAACCTCTTCCCGGAGCCGACTCCGGTTCCGCCCACGCCAACCCCGAACGCCTCGGCTCTGGCAAGCGCTTCGGCGGCCGCCGGCAGTTCGGTCGCGGCCAGCCCCACTCCGTCTCCCAGCCCCTCGCCGGCGCCCAGTACGAGCCCGGCGCCGAGCGCATCGGCGGCCGCCAGCCCCACTGCGTCACCCAGCCCAACTCCCGTCCCGACACCGGCGGCGAGCGGCAACGGCCAGGACGGCAAGTCCTGCCAGCGCCAGCTCCCGACTGAGGGCAAGCTCGCCAACATAGCGGCTGCCATGGAGGCGGACCCCAAGATCGGCCCGATTGCCTGCACCCGCCAGACCACGACCGTCGGTCCGATCATCAGCAATGAGCTGATCACCCAGACCATCGAGCTGATCCTTCTCGGCTCGCTCGGCATCCTGATCTGGGTCGGTATCCGATTCGGCAGCGTCAAGTTCGGTGCCACGGCACTGGTGGCCCTGCTGCACGACGTCATCGTGGTCGTAGGCATCTTCGCAATCCTGGGCACGCTCTTCCGCGTCCAGATAGATGCGTTATTCGTGACCGCGATGCTCACGGTCATCGGCTTCAGTGTCCACGACACGATCGTTGTGTACGACCGGATCCGCGAGAACAAGACCCGCCATGCAGGCGAGCCGTTCGACCAGATCGTCAATCACTCGATCCTTCAGACATTCGGCCGGTCGATCAACACGAGCCTCACGGTTGTCATCACGCTGACGGCGCTGCTCCTGTTCGCGGGTGCCTCCATTCACTACTTCGTGCTGGCACTCCTGATCGGCATCATCTCGGGCACGTACTCGTCGATCTTCAACGCGAGTCCTCTGCTCGTGGTGTGGCAGCTCTGGGAAGACAACCGTCGTGCCAAGCGGCTTGCCGCGATCCGAGGCCCCCGAAGGGCATAGCTCGGATCTGGGAAGGCCGCGGTTCGCGGGCCGTCCCGGTAAGTCTCAGATACGTCGCTGTTGAGTCCCGGCTGTCATCCTGGACGGCATGATCACTTCGAGTTTCCGCTGGCGCCTCGCACCCTCGGTCGTCTTCGACGCGGAGTGTGAGGCGCTTGCCGTTGAGCGCGGCGTCTCTCCGAGGCTGCTTGCGCTGCTGGCGGCTCGTGGCGTTGCGACGGCGGACGAACTGCGCCGATTTCTCGCTCCGCCAGAGGAGGGGCTTCACGACCCGAGGCTGCTCCCCGATGCCGAGGCCACTCTCTTGCGGGTGGCGCAGGCGCGGGCACGGGGGGAGCGCGTCCTGGTCTACGGCGACTTCGACGCGGACGGGCTGACCGGCCTGTCGATCCTCGTGCTGGCACTCCGATCACTTGGGCTGGATGTGGAACCCTACGTTCCGGAGAGGTTGGGCGACGGGCACGGACTCTCGCTTCGGGCAATCGACCGCGCGGCTGCCGAAGCGCGAACCCTGATCGTGACCGCGGACTGCGGCACCAGCAGCCCCGACGAAATCTCACTGGCCGTCGAGCGCGGGATAGACGTTCTGGTCACCGATCACCACCACGCGGCGACCTGGCCATCGGCGGCGGTGGCCGTCGTGAACCCGATGCGCGCCGACAGCGTCTACCCCGAACTGAGGCTGACCGGCGCGGGCGTGGCCTGGAAGGTGGCGCATCTGCTGGTTTCCGAGCTGGGCGGGAAGGGGAGTGACCGCGCCGGTGGGGCGCTGCCCCAGGCCGTCCGCAACCTGTCTGACCTGGCCGTCATCGGGACCGTTGCCGATGTCGCGCCGATCCTCGGCGAGAACCGGTCCATCGCGCAGCTTGGACTCGAGCAGCTGCGGAGAGCACCGCGCCCGGGTCTGGCGGCCCTTCTCGAGCGGGCCGGAATCAATCTCGAGCGGCTCGATCTGGACGACATCGGCTTCGCGATTGCGCCACGCCTCAACGCCGCGGGCAGGATGGGCGAGGCGGCCCGTGCCGCGCGGCTTCTCCTTGCCGGCGACCCTGAGGAGGCGGCCGAGTTGGCCGCGGAGATAGAGAGGGCGAATCTCGATCGGCGGGAGCTGACGAAGCGGTCGATCGGCGAAGCGCTCCACGACCTCGGGCTCGGACCTGAGTTCGCGGCCGAAGCCCTGGACGCGTCCGGGGGTGACGAGGCGTCGACTCTTGCGACCAGAGAGATGCCCGCGGCGTTGCTGGTCCGCGGAGAGTGGCCGGTCGGCATCATCGGGCTGATCGCGGGCCGCCTCGCGGATGAGTTCGGGCGGGCGGCGGTGGTTGCCACCACGCTGGATGCTGAGGCAGAGACGCTCCGGGCCTCGTGCAGAAGCGGCGGGGCAATGAACCTGGCCGAGGCGCTGATCGCGTGCTCCGACCTGCTCATTCGCCACGGCGGGCACGAAGCCGCGGCCGGCTTCGACATCCGGGCGGATCGCTGGCCCGAGTTCACGACCCGGTTCCTGTCGATAGCCATCGAGAAGGCTCGTCCGCAGGGTGATCCGGAGTTGGCGGTCGATCTCGTTCTCCCGGCAGATTCGGTCGACTACGATCTCGTTCGCGAGATCGGCCTGCTCGCCCCAACCGGGCCGGGCAACCCCGCCCCGTTGCTGGCAGTTACCGGACTGACGGTGTCGCGGGTCCGAGCGGCGAGCGGAGGACACACTCAGCTGGTTCTGCGCCGCAGTCGGGACGTCATCGATGGCATTGGGTTTCGCCGGCCGGATCTGGCGACGATGCTGCACGAGGGCGACCGGCTCGATGTCGTCGCTCGGCCGGCCAGCCGCAAGTTCGGCGGCTTCGAGTCGATCCAGCTGGAGATCGTCGACGTCTCGGCCGAAGCTGCCCAGCTGGGCCGGCAGGGTCGATCCTCGGTCGGCTAACCTTCCAACTCATGAACACCTACCTCGAACGTCTCGCCGTCCGCACACGGCAGGTTGGCTCCGTCCTTTGCGTGGGAGTCGATCCGCAGCCGGATGCCCTGCCGGATGGCTTCCCTGCCACCCTGGCCGGCGTTGAGCGGTTCTGCGAAGTTCTGCTGGATGCGACGGTGCCGTTCGCCGCAGCCGTGAAGCCGAATCTCGCCTTCTTCGAAGCGTTTGGATCGGCTGGGATCGCGGCGCTCGAGCGGTTGCGCGGGCGCGTCCCCGCGGACGTGCCGTTCGTCGCGGATGTGAAGCGCGGCGACATCGGAACAACCGCCGCCCGCCAGGCAGTCGCCCTGTACGACATCCTCGGCGTGGACGCGGTCACCGCAAACCCGTATCTAGGCTCCGAGGCGATCGAGCCGCTGCTGGCTCGCGGCGACCACTTTGCATATCTGCTCTGTCGCACGTCCAATCCCGGAGCCGGTGAGCTTCAGAACCTGGAGGTCGCGGCCGATCCGGCGATCGGTGCCCCGGCCGAGCCGCTGTACGCGCGCGTCGCGCGCCGGGCGCAGGCGTGGGGTCCGGGCGGGACCGTTGGCCTGGTCGTGGGCGCAACGGCGCCGGCGGAGCTGGAACGCATTCGCGGCATCGCGCCGGGCCTGGCATTGCTGGTTCCCGGCGTCGGCGCGCAGGGCGGAGAAGTGGAGCCGGTCATGAGGTTCGGTCCGGCCGTGGCGGCGCCGGCCGGAGGTCGTCCAGGTGGTGGGCTGCTGGTGAATGTGTCGCGCGGCATCTCCGGGGCCGCTGGCAAGGCGGGGAGTGGAGCGGCGGTCTCGTCGGCGAGTGGCGTGAGCGCGGATGTGGCGGAACTCCTGGCGGTCGCCGCGCAGCAGTGGTCTACGCTACTGTGCGTGTAGGGCGAGATTGAAACGGGACCGGGCAGGGCCTGGCAGTTGTGCGATCCTGATTCCGAGGCGCGCGAGAAGATGCACAACCGTTCCGACTACTAGTCTGTAGCCAGAAACCCAAGCCGCTCACGGAGCCACTTGATGCCGACGGATCCGGATTTCGAACGGACACGCAGGTTTGCCCTGGGCGAAGTCAAACGCGTCCTCGGGATCGCCGACCCGACGGTCGATCGGCTCTTCGCGAAGGCGAAGACGATTCTGGGTCCGGATCGAACGGCACAGTGCCTGGATCTGGCGAGGATGGCCCCGCTGACGCGCCGGTGGGTACCAACTTCAGCAATGGCGGCTCTTGTGGCGGGGACGCCGAGCCTGGGGACCGAGTGGTGGATCGCCCAGCATGAGGAGCTATCGCCGGCCCTGGTCTGGGAGAGTCTGGGCACGCCGGATGCTCTGCTGGCCGCGAGGCACGGCGATCCGGCCACGGAGGATGGCGGGTCGTCTCTGGCGCAGCTCGGCCGGTGGATCTCGGACGATGCCGCCGACAAGGAGTGGGGTCGGCCGGTCGATTGGGTCGATGTCGCCGATCCGCGCGTCGATGGCCGTGTCGGTCTTCCGATCGGTGCCCACGCGGGCGATCGACTGACGGCCGCGTTTGCGCGGGGCGGCCGGATATGGGCGGACGTCGTGGATCTCAATGCCGGGTCGGAGCAGCCGCCCCGTCTGGGGACCAGGCTCGCGGAAAGGCGTTACCACGACGTGGCGCAGGTGAGGTCGGCCTGGTCGCTCGCCGCGGGCACCGCGCCGATCAGGCTCCCCGGCGAAACGGCCGGGCGGAACAGCGATCCGTTCGCTTCGCATCTGGCTGCCGTCGATTCGCGGCGCCTCCACGAATGGGCCATCGCCCACGGCGCAAACGCTCGGGAACTGGCCGGGCCGTGGCGCACTAAGGACGCACTCTGGTCTGCACGGCTTCGGATGGGCCTTCTCTACAGCCGCCCCGGCGTCTGGCTCACGTTCGACGACGCGGTAGTGGCGTTGGTCGACGGAAACGAGGCCGCTCTCAACGACGCGATGAACGCCTTGAGTGATTGAGACCGGCCTCGGGCGTGGCTCGGCCGGCGCGATACACTGGCGTCATGAGTGGCAAGACGAACGCTGCAACCTCCCGGCGGGCGGCCCAGCTCCGGGAGAGTCAGCGGGTTGTGATCTTGAGCGGCCTCTCCGGAGCGGGCAAGACCGCAGCGGCAAAGCTGTTCGAGGACCTCGGCTACACGTGCATGGACAACCTGCCGGGAGAGTTGCTGCCGGACCTGGCCGAACTCGTCTCGATAGATCGCCAGCGCTTCGAGAAGGTGGCGGTCGTCCTGGACGTCCGCGCCGGAAACGCGCCACTTGCCCTTGCAGCCATGCGAGGCGCTCTTGAGGGACGCGGAATCAAACCTCGGGTCATCTTCCTGGAGGCGCGCGACGACGTCCTGATCCGCCGATTCTCCGAGACGCGCCATCGCCATCCGCTTGCCGGCAGCCGCGGCATCGCCGAGTCGATAGCTGAGGAGCGGCGCCTTCTGGAGGCCGTTCGGGCAGACGCCGACATCGTGGTGGACACATCTGAGCTCTCCCTCCGCCAGCTCAAGGAACGCATCTTCGCCCACCTCGAGGTTGCGCCTTCGGACCAGCAACTGATGTTCCAGCTCATCAGCTTTGGCTTCAAGCACGGGGTTCCACTGGAGGCCGATCTAGTCTTCGACGTCCGGTTCATGGAG
>PMIE01000123.1 GCA_003156975.1 Chloroflexota bacterium
TTCATGGAGAACCCGTACTACGTCGATTCGCTCCGACTTCAATCCGGCCTGACCGAGGAAGTACGCGACTACGTCATGAGCCAGCCGATTGCCCAGCAGTTCTTCGACTTCCTGAGCAAATTCCTGGAGTTGACCGTGCCCGGTTTCCGCAGTGAAGGCAAGACGCGCCTCACGATCGCCATCGGCTGCACCGGCGGCTACCACCGCTCGATCGTGATCACCGAAGAGCTGCGCAAGTGGATCGAGCAGCGTGGCTTTGGAACGGTTGCCGTCTTCCACCGCGAGCTGGAGCGCGAATGAGGTTGCCGAGGCTGCGAATCACGCGGTCGATCCTCCGGCGCTGGCTCGTTCCCGGGATCGGGCTGAAGCGATGGCTCCTGGTCGTCTTCATCGGCGAGCTCCTGCTCGCGATCGCGGGAGCCTTGCTCCTGCGGCAGATCTATCGCGACTACGACTTCTCCGGTCCCAGCCAGGGGTTCCTATTCGTCGCGACCCTCCAGTTCTTGCCGTATTGGGTTCGCGGCGCGATCGTCGGCGGCGGAGGAGTGGGTCTGTTTGCATACGGGTCGTGGCGCGCGATTCGAGTCCTGATGGCGCCTTTCCTGACGCCTGACAGCGACCAGCCGCTCGTGGAGGTCATCTATCAGAAGCGGTTCCTGTCGCGAGGCCCAAAGATCGTGGTCGTCGGCGGTGGGACGGGCCTGTCGACATTGCTGCGCGGCATCAAGGAGCACACCAGCAACATCACTGCCGTTGTGACCGTCGCGGATGACGGTGGCTCGTCGGGGCGGCTGCGCGAGGAGCTGGGGATCCCGGCGGTGGGCGACATACGCAACTGCATCGTGGCCCTGGCCGACTCCGAGCCGCTCATGGGCCAGCTGCTGCAATATCGATTCCCCGGCGATGGCGAAGCGAGCCTGGGCGGGCACACGGTCGGGAACCTGTTGCTTGCGGCCATGGCGGCGGTGCAGGGCGACGATTTCGAGGAGGCCGTCCGGCAGATGAACCGCGTTCTCGCGGTTCGGGGCCAGGTGGTACCGGCGACGGGAACGCCGGTCACTCTCCACGCTCGATTGCTCAGCGGGACCGTGGTGACCGGTCAGTCCGAGATCGCGAAGTCGCTCCAGATCGATCGCGTCTGGATCACGCCCGAAGATGTCGTAGCGGGCGACGATGCCAGGCGGGCCATCGAGGAGGCGGATCTTGTCGTGATCGGGCCCGGCAGCCTGTACACGAGCATCATGCCGAGCCTGCTTCTGCCAGATCTCATGTCGGCCCTCAGGCACACGGCGGCAATCAAGCTGTACGTGTGCAACGTCGCAACGCAGAAGGGCGAAACCCAGGGCTACGATCTGGCGGACCACCTCACCGCCATAGAGCGTCACGCCGGGTCGGGCTGGATAGATGTCGTCCTGGCCAACAACCGGTTCAATGCCAGGCGCCCGGGCGGATACGTTGCCCAGGCCGTGAAGCTCCGTTGGCCGCCGGCCACGAGCGCTCCAGACTCGGTCACGCCTCGCCTCGTTCTGGAGGACGTGGTCGATCCCGAGAACCGCCACCATCACGACCCGGCCTTGCTGGCGGCTGCGGTCATGCACGTTTACGAGCGCGAGTCCGTCGGGCACCGCCGCTCGCGAGTCGCAAAGAGCGCGTAGTGGACGTGCGCCGCGACACCGACACGGGGCGCGGCTGCAACGGTGCGCGGCCGCCGGAGGGCGTGGCATGACGACCGCGGAGCGCGATCTCGTCGAGACCATTCGGGCGGAGCTGGCAGCGATCGATCCGCCACGACGGTGCTGCCGGGCCGCCGAGTTGGCCGGCCTGGCCGGCGCCTTCGAGCCGCGTCGCCGAAGCATCGCCCGCCTGGAGCTTCGCCTGAGCCGCAGCCGGGCAGGGGAGAGAGCCGCCGCCGGCTCAGTCGCCGCCGGTTCAGTCAGGGGCGGCGCGGCAGCCGCCGCCCCTGACGCGTTCGATTGGTTGCACGCCGTCGAGCATTGCCGCGTTGCCTACCTGCGTGGCCGGTTCCTGGCTCACGGTTCATTGAGCCTGGCATCCGGCCGAACCCACCTGGAGTTCGTGCTTCCGTCGGGCGAGGCCGGTGGGCTGTGCGAACAACTCGCCCAGTTCGAAATGCCGGCCACCTGGCGGGTCAGGCGCAGCCGCGACGTCGTCACCTGGAAGAGCGTGGAGACGGTGACCACATTCTTGAAGGTCGTGGGCGGTGGCTCGGCGCTGCTTGAGTTGGAGTCGAGGCAGGTCCTGCGTTCGGTCCGAGGCGACTTGAACCGCGTCATCAACGCCGAGTCGGCGAATCTCGGGCGTGCCGTGGCGGCGGCAGCCGACCAGCTGGAGGCCATAGCCACCCTCGAAGCCGATGGCCGCCTGGCAGATCAGCCATATGTGGTCCGTCTGGTCGCCGATGCCCGCCGCGAGGAACCGGAAGCCACGTTCACGGAGCTGGCGGAGCGCCTCGGGTTGCACCGCTCGTCCGTGCAGCGCGCCCTGGAGCGCATCGAGCGGCTCGCGCTCCACCCGGACGAGGGTGTGGGGCAGCGAGTTCGGCGGTAGGCCGCCTCAAGGCCCGTCGCCCCGGGCGGCTCTGGGGCCGAGTGACACTCGCACACTGCCCGACCGTCGCGGTTCGAGGGGCCAAACATCCCTCCGGCACAGCGTCCCACTCTGTCATCATTCCCGCCATGAGACCACTGATTATTGCTGCCAACTGGAAGATGAACACCACCCCCGCGGACGCTGGAGAGCTGGCCGCCACCA
The DNA here is from genome assembly GCA_003156975.1 of Chloroflexota bacterium. Classification (GTDB taxonomy): domain Bacteria; phylum Chloroflexota; class Limnocylindria; order Limnocylindrales; family CSP1-4; genus Fen-1039. The sequence goes on from PMIE01000123.1 coordinate 2,773, forward strand.
TCGCCGCCCGGACCGAGGAGCCGGGCGTGATCCGAGTCATTTGCCCGCCGTTCGTATGCCTCGCCGCCGTCCGTGACGCGCTTGCCGGCACGAACGTCGGCGTCGGCGCTCAGAACGTCCACCACGAGCTGGCCGGCGCCTACACCGGCGAAATCTCCGCCGCCGCTCTGGCCGGGCTGGCGACGTGGGTCATCCTGGGCCACTCCGAACGCCGCCGCGACGCTTTCGAGTCGGATGAGTTGATCGGCAAGAAGCTGGCCCGGGCCATCTCCTCCGGCTTGCGCCCCATCCTCTGCGTTGGCGAGCTCCTCGGCGAGCGCGAGTCGGGACGCGCCGTGGAAGTTGTCGCCACTCAACTCAGGGGTGCTCTCGCCGGCAAGGATGTCGAGGCGCTTCTCAACGGCGGCTTCGTCATTGCCTATGAGCCGGTCTGGGCCATCGGCACCGGGCGAACTGCCTCGAGCGCAGACGCCGCGGCGATGGCCGATGCGATCCGTGCGACGCTTGCCGCCGATCTTGGTTGGGGCGAGAACGCGGAGAGCGTTCCGGTTCTGTACGGCGGCAGCGTGACGAGCGCCAACATCGGCGAGTTCCTGGCCGAGCATTCCATCGACGGTGGCCTGGTCGGCGGCGCCTCGCTCAAGCCCGACGAAATGGCCGGCATGGTCGCGCGAGCGGCCGTGACCGCGAAGGCTCGCGCGGCGGCAGAAGGCAAGCCCGTATGACGGCCGCAAGCGCCGGCGGAACCGGAGCGGCCGGCCGCCCCCGCCCTATCGTTCTCGTTGTCCTGGACGGCTTCGGCATCGGCCACAAACCCTCGATCGATGCCATCGCCCAGGCTCGAATGCCCAACTATCTGGAGCTTCTGGAACGCTGGCCGCACTGTTCTCTGGAGGCATCGGAGGAGTTCGTCGGTCTGCCCGAAGGCCAGATGGGCAATTCCGAAGTCGGCCACTTGAATCTGGGCACGGGCCAGCCTGTCCTGCAGGATCTGCCGCGGATCGACAAGTCGATCTCCACCGGTGGTTTCTTCACTCGGCCGGTCCTCCTCGACCTGTGCAAGCGGGCTAAGGAAGCCGATCACACCCTGCACCTGATCAGCCTCGTCGGACCCGGTGGCGTTCACGCCAACGACCGCCATCTGGTTGCCGTGGCCGAGCTTGCCGCCCGGGAGGGCGTCAAGCGTGTCCGCGTCCACGGCCTTCTCGATGGCCGCGACACCCCGCCGCGATCCGCGATCGAATTCGTGCCGGATCTGGAGACTCGCCTGGCGGCCGCGCATCCGGACGCAAAGATCGCCACCATCGGTGGCCGCTACTACGCCATGGACCGCGACAAGCGCTACGAGCGCGTTCAGAAGGGCTACGACGCCATCGTCCACGGCGTCGCGGACTTCCACGCCGCCTCGGCAGTTGCGGCCGTGGAGGCGGGCTATGCGCGTGGCGAGAACGACGAGTTCATCACTCCTACGATCATCGACGGCGTAGACCATGGGCACGTTGCCGACGGTGACGCGGTTCTGCACTGCAACTTCCGGGCCGACCGGGCGCGCCAGCTCACCCACGCCCTCGCCGACGCGGACTTCACCGGTTTCGACCGCAACGCAGCGGGGCCGGCCCCCAAGGACATCCTCGTCGCCACGATGACGGCCTACGAGTCCAATCTGCCGGTGCAGGTGGTCTTCGGGCCCGAGGAATCGCCGTCGCTGGCGGGTGCCGTCAGCAAGGCCGGGTGGACTCAGTTCCACGTCGCCGAGACTGAGAAGTACGCCCACGTGACGTACTTCTTCAACGGCGGTCGCGAGGAGCCGTGGCCGGGTGAGGACCGCAAGCTCGTCCCGAGCATCAAGACGGTCGCTACCTATGACCTCCAGCCGACGATGGCCGCCGAAGGCGTCTGCGACGCCCTCGTCGCCGCGATCCAGAGCGGCAAGTACGACCTTATCGTCGCCAACTTCGCCAACCCGGACATGGTCGGTCACACCGGCGTGTGGGAAGCGACAATCAAGGCCTGCGAGACCGTCGACACCGCCATCGGGCGCGTGGCCGACGCGATCCTGGCCGTGGATGCCGACGATCCGGCCGGCGCGGGCGCCATCCTCTTTATCACCGCGGACCACGGGAATGCGGACGAGATGAAGGACGAGGCCGGCAATCCGGTCACCAAGCACTCGCTCAACCCGGTGCCGCTACTGGCCATCGGGCGGTACATGGATGGGAAGCGTCTCATCAACGGCCGCCTGGCCGACGTGACGCCGACCATCCTGGAGATCGGCGGTCTGGAGTCGTGGCCGGAAGTCGCCGGTCACTCACTCCTGGCCAAGGCGTAGTCCGAAGCAACGGCACAGTGCTGCGGCCGCCCGGCTCGTGCAGTCGGGATGCCGCGGCCTTGTGCTAACATGCGCCGGTCCGTTATCGGCGGACCCACCACGAGGTTTTTCGAGCTGTGAATCCCGCTCTGGCCATCGGCCAAGACATCATCGGCGTGTTCCTGATGGTCGCCATCCTCCTCCAGGCGCGAGGATCGGGCCTGTCTGCCACCTTCGGTGGCGACTCGTCCGTCTACCGCAGCCGGCGCGGGATCGAGNNCCGAGGCGAGCTTCATCCTGCCGAAGTCCTGACCTTGGGGTCCACGGGGTGGAGGGGGCAATCTCAAGCTGACGGGGTGTGCTTCCTGCTGCCCTCAAAGGCGGGGGTGAAGTAATGAATCGCCGTGACCGCTACGCGCTTGTCGGGCTCTTCCTCGCTTTGGTAGTCGTCGGGGCCGTGCTCGCCATCGGCAAGCCTTCCTCGGGGTCGGACGGGCCGGCCAGATCTGCAGCACCCGTCGCCCCGTATCGCGAAGGCGTGCTGGGGCGGCCGAGTTCTATCAACCCGCTCACGCCGCGCTCGGAGGCGGACCGGGACCTGGTGGCGCTGCTGTTCCGGGGCTTGACCAAGGCAGGCCCGAACGGCTCGGTTGTGCCGGACCTCGCGACGTGGACGGTTTCGGGCGACGGTCGTACATATACGTTCAAGATCCGCACTGACGCCCATTGGGACGACGGCCAACCGGTGACCGCGGCGGACGTCCTCTACACCATCGGCATCGTCCAGGATCCGACGTACACCGGGCCGCTGGGGTCGTCGTGGCAAGGAGTCAAGGTGACCGCCGCCAGCGCGAGCACCATCAACATGGCGATGACTCTGCCGATCGCCGGCTTCCTGCGCCAGGTCGAGCTACCGATCCTGCCCGAGCATCTCCTGAAGGGCGTCTCTGTCGCGTCTCTTGCCGACTCGAGCTACAGCTCTCGGCCCATAGGTGACGGCTTGTACAGGATCGTCGAGCTGGATGGGTCGCATGCCCTCCTGAAGAGCGTCGCGAGCGCGGACGAGTCGCCTCTAGCCTCGCCTTCGACCCTGCCGACCACTCCCGCGACTTCGAGCCCGCTGGTGTTCGCGACTGCGACGCCAAAGCCTCGCCGGGGCGCGACGCCCGCTCCGACTCCCAAGATCACACCAATCCCCACGCCCACGCCAACTCCTTCGCCCACCCCGTCGCCCACTCCCACGCCTCTCCCAACATCGACGCCAGTGCTTTCGCCGCTGCCGAGCGGCACGGTGCTCAACGGCCTCGTGGAGATCGAGTTGGTCTTCTACGACGACCCGAGCGTCGCTGCGGCCGACTTCCGGGCGGGCAGGCTCGATGCCGTTGGCGGCCTGACGCCTGATCAGACGGATGCCGCGTTGCTGGCCTCCGGGTCCAGGCTGATCCCATATCAGTGGGCCAGCCTGCTGAGTGTGGTCGTCAATCAACGATCCGACCACCCCGAGATGGGCGACGCGAACGCCCGTACCGGTCTGCTGACGGCAATCGATCGCGCTCAGTTGCTGAGCGGACTCCTCGAGGGCAGGGGCACCATCGCCGACATGCCGATTCCGAACTGGTCGCCCGCATACGACCTCGGCGCGGTCACCCCCGACCCGTACAGCATCTCCGATGCAAAGGGGTATCTGACGACGGCCGGCTGGAAGGAAACCACGGCCGGCTGGACGGCCCCCAAGGGCACGACCACGTACAGCATCGATCTGCTGACGCTCGACGAAGTAAGCAGCCCGCTGGTCTATCAAACGGCCACGAAGGTGGCCGAGTCCTGGCGGGCAATCGGGTTCAGTGTCCAGATCGACGCGGTCCCACCTTCCACCTACGTCTCGCGTTTGGACTCGGGCGAGTTCTCGGCGGCGATCGTCAATTTCGATATTGGCCTCGACCCGGACTTGGAGCCACTGCTTCTCTCGTCGCAGGTTGGTACCGGCGGGTCCAATGTGTCGGGCGTCCAGGATCCGCAACTCGATCTGTTGCTGATTGCCGTTCGCAAGACGAGCGACCCAGCCGCTCGTCTGGCCGCCGTTTCTGCTCTCGAGAAGTACATCTCCACCACCGTTCCGATCCTTACTCTGGTGTTCCGGGAATACGATCTGGTGGTCTCTAACCGGGTTCGTGAAGTCGTTTCTGACCAGATTGCGTATCCCTCGGACCGTTTCTGGGATGTGATAGACTGGCGCCTCGCCAGCGGCCGGTAGGCCGGTTGCTGTGTGCGCCGAGGTGGCGGAATGGCAGACGCGCTAGCTTCAGGAGCTAGTACTCGCAAGGGTGTAGGGGTTCAAATCCCCTCCTCGGCACCAGGTCTTGAGCAGCGACGTCGAGCCGTCGCAAGAGCGTTTCGTGCCCAGGTGGCGGAATTGGTATACGCGTACGTTTGAGGGGCGTATGGAGCAATCCATCCGGGTTCAAGTCCCGGCCTGGGCACCACCACCTTCCCTGACGGCACATTGCGGTGTTGTCGCCTGCGCGCCTAGCTCACGGGCATCTGAGCCCGCTCGCGTCGGCTGCTCGGCTCCGCCTAGCACTGTATCCGTCAGGATCGGCGGTGAGGTCCCGGAGCAGGTGGTGGACTTTCCGTTCGACACTCGCTTCTCGTAGCCGTAGAGTGGCTCGCTAGGGCGGTTAGCTCAGCGGTTAGAGCGCCTCGTTTACACCGAGGATGTCGCAGGTTCGAATCCTGCACCGCCCACCATCGTTGGTTGGCCGAACACTGACCGGCGCGCCATGCCGTCGCGCGCCGTTGTCTCGTCGCTCTCCGCGCGGGCGCCGCCAAACGAACCGAACCTCCAGCCGGACGGGCAAGTCTTACGATCGGTAACCCCAGAAGGCTGCCGCGTGATGTGCGCCTCGGAACGCAGGTCGGACCGTGGTGCTCGCTCGTGGGCTCCTGCTAGACTGATTTCCCCGCACGGTGTCTGTTGCGGCCCATATCGATCGGAGGAGGGACATGGTCCCGATCATTATCCTCGTCGTTCTGGTACTGATCGTTCTCTTCGTAGTCGGGATCTACAACGGTCTCGTGACGAAGCGAAACCGAGTAGACGAGGGCAACTCGCAGATTCAGGTCCAGCTCAAGCGCCGCCACGACCTGATCCCGAATCTGGTCAACGCGGTCAAGGGCTACATGGACTTCGAGAAGAGCGTTCTCGTTACGGTCACCGAGGCTCGCGGCAACGCTATCTCCGCCGGTGCCCAGGGCATCGCGGCGCAGGCCCAGGCCGAGAACGCCCTGACCGGTGCGCTCAAGTCCCTCTTCGCCGTCGTCGAGAATTACCCGGATCTCAAGGCCAACCAGAACGTGCTTGCGCTGCAGGAGCAGCTGACCACGACCGAGAACCAGATCTCGTTCGCCCGCCAGCACTACAACGCCACCGTTCTCGAATTCAACAACTCGCTTCAGGTCTTCCCGAACGTCCTGATCGCGGGCCCACTGGGCTTCACGAAGCGCGAGTTCTTCACTGCCGAACCTGAGGCCGCCGACGTCCCCGTCGTCAGTCTGGGTTAGTCAACAGCAGGGCCCGCCGGCGAAGGTCGGCGGGCTCATGCGTTCCGAGGCCACACACCCGTGACCACTGCGACCTTCTACTCCGAGGAATCGGCCAACCGCCGTAATTCATTCCTCCTTGTCCTCGTGATAGTCGCCTTCCTGGGCGTCTTCGGCTACGTCATCGGCTACGTCGTTGGCTATGGCAATGGCAGCGGCAGCCCCGTTGCATGGGGCATCGGCGCCCTAATGATCGCCGTCGCTTTCGGCTTGTTGAGCGCGCTCGGATCCTTCTTCAGTGGAGACCGCCTGGTCCTGGCCACTTCGGGAGCTCACGAAGTCGATGCCCAGCAGGCCCCCCAGCTATTCAACGTCGTCAGTGAGATGGCCGTAGCCGCGGGCATCCCTATGCCCAGGGTCTACATCATCGACGACCCCTCACCGAATGCCTTTGCCACCGGCCGCGACCCCGACCACTCATCCGTGGCGGTGACGACCGGTCTGCTGAACAAACTCAATCGCGAGGAGTTGCAGGGCGTACTGGGTCACGAGATGTCCCATATCCGGAACTACGACATCCGCTTCACGCTCATCGTCGGAGTCATGGTCGGCAGCATCGCCCTGCTGGCGCAACTCTTCTTGCGCTACACATTCTGGTTCGGTGGCGGCAAGCGCAGCAACGACAACAACAGCGGCGGAGGCGGCCTGGCGATCGTCTTCATGCTCGTAGGCGTTGTCATGGCCATCCTCGCGCCGATCTTCACTGCGATGGTCCAGATGGCTGTGAGTCGCCAGCGCGAGTATCTGGCGGACGCCTCGTCCGTCGAACTCACCCGAAACCCGCACGGTCTCGAGAGCGCTCTGGCCAAGATCTCATCCGACCAGGAGCCGCTCCAGGCGGCCAACGGCGCGACGCAGCACCTGTACATCGTCAATCCACTCAAGAAGCTCGGCGGTGGCGCAGCTCTCTTCTCCACCCATCCGCCCATCGTCGACCGCATCAACAGGCTTCGTCAGTTGACGGGCGATGCCCCGATGGATCCCGCAGAGCAGCGGCAGCTGTCGGGATTGGAGTAGGCGAAGGCGGCAAAGGTCTCGGACGCCGCTTCTGAGTTGGTGGACCAGATGGCTTCCTTGCAGCCCTTCGGTCCCTCGTGGTACCTTTCCCCGCGCCGACGGGCAACCAGTCGGTCTGAACGGGCCGAGATAGCTCAGTCGGTAGAGCACGCGACTGAAAATCGCGGTGTCGCCAGTTCGATCCTGGCTCTCGGCACCAAAGACGGCTGGCGTGGTTATCGAGCGGAAGTGGCTCAGTTGGTAGAGCATCACCTTGCCAAGGTGAGGGTCGCGGGTTCGAGTCCCGTCTTCCGCTCCACTCCTTCAATGCTGTCGACCCAGCCGGTCGTCCGCCCAGAGATCGAGCCTCTGCCCCTTCGTCTAGTGGTAGGACAGCGGACTTTGAATCCGTTCGGCGAGGTTCGAATCCTCGAGGGGCAGCCAGTCTGAAATCCAAGCCGGAACCCCAGCCGGCGAAACCGCCTCACGGGCGGTCTGCGTCCGAGGCGACGTACCCAAGTGGTTAAGGGGGAGGTCTGCAAAACCTCTATTCAGCGGTTCGATCCCGCTCGTCGCCTCCACTTTCCCTTGTGACATCGCGGCCCCCCGCGTCAATTGGAGCGCAGGGCTGAGTTCGAGGCCGGACGGGGACGGAAGTCCCGAGTACCGCGACACTCTTCCGGAGCGCTAACCTAGGGGCCGTGCCGGAGTGGCGGAACAGGCATACGCAGCGGACTTAAACTCCGCGGNNTTCGAACCCCTGCTCCGGCACCACAATCTCGGCGTGAATCGGCGTGAAACGAGCCCCTGAGCCCGCGGCGGCCAGGGGCTCGCGTTCGTTCGGCAGCTTCGAAGGTGCAAACCTCGCGTAGCGCAAAGGCACCCGGTGCGAACCGGAGGCCTCCAAGAGCCCTCCCGTTCGGAGGAACACACCGTGAGCCAGTCCAGCAAACCGAGGCGGAGCGCCGGCGAGGGGCGATCTACGAGACGGCGGATGGGCGTCTCCGTGGATCCATCCTGCTTCCGCTTCCCGACGGCACCTCGAAGCGTGTCTACCTCAGCGGCCGAACGCGCGCCGAGATCACTCGGAAGTTAGACGCGAAGCGCAAGGAGAGCGACACCGGCGCGGTGACCGGAGAGGATCTCGGCGCCGCACGCTCGATCTTGCGGCGCGAGATCAAGGAGGAGGCCAAGCTCTTGTCCGAGGTTCGCGTAGAGGCGCCCGCTGCCAATCGCCCCGAGGAGGCGCCGGCCCCGTCCGACTCGTAGGCGGCCGGCCGCGAATCAGCTGACATACTTCGTGTCGCTCACTCGTTGACTCTGATGAGAGCGCCATCGCGGATGCCGGCGCCACAGACGGCGCTCCGGCCTTGGCGCTGGGGGATGTCGGCCGGGTTCAGGAGGACGATGCAGTTACTGAGGGAGCAAGGCCTGGTGCTCGACCGGGAAAAGGAGTTCGACCGAACTGAACTCCAGGCCATCTACTACCGGACATGGCCGGATGTCTTTCGCTACGCGTGGCTGCTGTTGCGGCACCGCGAAGATGCCGAGGACGTGGCCGCGGAAGCGTTTCGTCGGGCCCTCGAAGCTTGCGACAACGGGCATGGGCCGCGCGGCGACGTGTTGCCGTGGCTCTTCGTGATCACGCGACGGATAGTCATAGATCGGCGACGCCGCCACCGACTGGTCGGCTGGCTGCCGCTCGCAAGCGTGTCGGAGCCATCCGATCCCGACGAAGCAATGCGCCGCTCCGAGGTTTGGATCTGGTTCGACCAGCTGTGCCGAGCCCTGCCCGAAGCTCAGCGCGAGGCGCTGATCCTGCGGTATCAGTTCGATCTGAGCGACGCCGAAGCGGCGAGCGTGATGGGGATCTCGGTAGGAAGTGTGAGGACGAGAGTGTCGCGTGGGCTGGCCACGCTTCGCCAGAAGCCGGAGGTCATGGAGCGATGAGTGATCGAGACGCCGGCCGTATGACTGGGGACGACGCCCTGGGGCGGCAAATCAAGGCGAACCTGGGCGGTCTGGATTCGTTCATCCCGCCGGCTCCGCCGTACGCGGAGCTCGAGTCGCCGGCACTGCGACCGGTTGAATTGCGCGGCAAGTCTGCTGTCCGCGTTCGACCGAATCTGGGAGTCACGCCGCCGCTACTCGCGGCAGGGCTGATCGTGGTCGTCGTGCTCGGGTCCGGTGTGTGGCGCCCGAGTCAGTCGCCCGGCGCGGTCGAGTCGCCGTCCGAGTCGCCGACCGCGTCGGAGGTCTCATCGAGCGCCTCGGCGACCGGGGTCTCCGAGGCAAGCCTCGAGGCGACTTCCGGGCCGACGAATGAGCCGGAACTGAGCCCTTCCGCCGTGGCGTCGTCTGTTGCAAGCGAGGTGACAGCCGCTTCACCGTGGTACGCGGCCGAGGTCTACTACCTGAGTCTGATGAACTGCACCCGAACCGGCGGCTGGGTGACTGTTGGGGGTTTGTGTGGCTCGAGCACACATCACACCCTCCCGGCACAGCCTGCTCTGGTGCTGGATCCCAACATCTCGGCCAAGGTTGCTCGCCCGTATGCCAAGTACATGGCCGATAAAGACTTGCTGGACCACTACCTCCTTGACACCACTCCACACTCGCGGCTTTGCTCGGCCGGGTTTTGTGGGTCGATGTGGGGCGAAAACCTCGCCTCCCCGGGTGGGCCTGGTGCCGACCGTATGGTCGAGGTCGAGATCCTCTACCAGAACGAGTACTTCTGCGGGTGCGAGCACTACTACAACATCATGAACCCGCACTACACCCGGGTTGGCATTGGAGTGTGGGAGACGTCGGGTCACGTGCGGGTTGTGATCGACTTCTCCGAATGAACTGAGCCTGGGGCCCGGTTCGACGTCGATCGGATCGCTCAGATGAGTGGCGTGGCATGGGTCGTGGGCCTCGGGCCCGTGTCGGATGTACGGATCCGGGGCACGGGCGGAAGCCCTACCCCGGCTCGCTCTAGCCGGGCCGGGTCTCTTGTCCCGGCCGTCGCTCGCCCACCTCGCCAGTCGGTTATCTTCGGCTCCGATTGAACCTTTCGACCCTTCGCTTCCGTCTGGATGGCCACGCGGACGGAAGGGAGTGGCATGACGTTGAGGGAAGGAGCGGGAAGGGTGGCGCTGGCGATGACGGCGACCGGGGAAGCCGCCGAATTCGCCCGCCTCGTGCGAGCCCAATTGCAGGGAGCCTATCGGCTGGCCGGGTTTCTCCTGGGCGATGCGGCCGAGGCCGAAGACGCGATCCAGGACGCGATGGAGAAGGCCTGGCTCGCCTGGCCGAAGCTTCGCGACCCGGATCGTTTCGGGGCCTGGTTCGACCGGATCGTCGCCAACGTCTGCCACGACCGACTGCGCAGTCGCGGCAAGCATCGCGTCCTGCAGCTCGACGAGACGATCGCCGGCCGCAGCGCCGGCGATCCGTTCCGCGACGCGCTCGCTCGTGACGAGCTGGGTCGCCTGGTTCGGAACCTACCGCCCGATCAACAGATCGTGGTTGGGCTTCGCTTCTGGCGGGACATGCCACTCGACCAGATCGCCGATCGGCTGGGTCTGCCGCTCGGCACGGTCAAGTCGAGGCTCCACTATGCGATGCGCTCGCTGCGTCAGCAGCTAGACCGGCAGGCCGGAGAGGTGCGCCCATGAACGGCTACGAAGATCGGGATCTGGAGCAACGCTTCCGGCGCATCTCCACCTCGCTGGACACTCGAGTTCCGGACTCGCTGTACGACTACGCCAGCGAGGTCACGGAAACGGGGCGGGACAAGATGTCCTCATCGTCTGGTACGAGCCGGGTGACCGGCAGATCGCGCTTCCCGGCCACTCTGGGAGTGGCCGCCGCAGTGATCTTGGCGATTGCCCTGGTGGGTTTCGCGGTCTCGATCAGGCCGGCGGGTCCGGCGGCGTCTGGATCGGCCGGCGTGCCGGCTTCGGTGGGCAGCGCCTTTGCCTCGCCGTCCGTCGCCGTCTCGCCGACCTCCGGTTCAGTTCGTTCGCCCGGCGCCACGATGAATGCTTCAGGCTTCACGACGGCGGGCGTCGCCAGTGGCTGGAGCACCTTCACCTGGACCTCCGCTGGGACGACGCCGAGTGGCATCGGCCAGGTGCTGCAATGGAGCGGCGGCTACGTCGCCACGGCATCGCCCATGCATTCCGCTAGCGCCGACCCCTCACCGGGTCTGTGGATCTCGGCCGACGGACAGACGTGGACCGCGGTACGCGGTATCAGCGACGACGCGGTGAGAATCTCCGTCGCGCCGGCCGGTCTCGTCGCCATCGGCTTTGAGGGGAACTGGGCGGACGGCTGGATTCTGGGTTCAGCCTGGTCAAGCCCCGATGGCCGGAACTGGACGAAGCTGGGCCAGCCCGACTTCCCGGGGAGCGTGGTCTCGATCGCCGGCACCAGCTCCGGTATCGTGGCGACGGTAGCGATCGCGCACGGTACCGGGAAGGGCCAGTACGGGAGCTTCCAGATCGAGTTTTCGACCGACGGCCTCCACTGGACGGCTGAGAACGTGAGCCCCGGTCTTGCGTCGGCCCAGGACGGCTACGGGGAGCCGCCCCACGTACAGACCCAAGCGGGCCGGTTCTATCTGATGGGCAGCGCCGGGCCGGTGACGTCCAACACCGGCATGAGGCTCCTCTCGAGCGCCTCGCCGCCAGACGAGATGTGGCTCTCGGGCGATGGCAAGACGTGGACGAAGAGCGCCGGCGGCTACAGTGCCCGCGGAGGCCTCGACGCCGACTACATCGACTTCGGGCGGGACGGGCTGATCCTCCACACGAACGCATATGGCGCCGCTCCGGGTGCGACCGGACTCGCCTATTCGAACGATGGCGGTCATACCTGGCACGAGGACACGAACTACTCTCCGCTGGGCCCGACCACGTGCCAGGGCGCATGCTCCAACGGCGAGGATGGCGTGATCGGCGGCAACGGCACGTATTTCGTCGCTGTCAAGAACGGTGGCAAGAAGGCCTGGTTGAGCTACGACGGCCAGCACTGGACGTCGATCGCCTGGACCGGCGGAGATCCCACAGGGACCTGGTACGGGGGCAACGGCTTCCTGGTCATGCCGCGCGGCGTTCTGCTGGCGAACTCGTACGGGGCCGCGAGCTAGATCGAGGCTGATGCTCGCGGATGTATCTGGCGCAGGAAGACCGCCGACATGGGTGTCCTCACGCGGCTCCGGCGAGAGCCTCAACGACCCACTGCGGCACCAGAATCAGGCACTTGGGAACCGGAGGTTCAAATCCAGTAGGACCTCCAAGATGATGACCTGGCCGACGGTTCGCGGCAGCTTCGCTGGCATCTTCGCCGGCGAACCGAAGCGGACCGAGCGCCGCCAAATCGAACGCTTTCACGCTCAAATCGAACGTTGACGGACTCGCGCGACCGCTCTGGTGCGCCCCTAAACTCCGCGGCCCGCAATGGTGTCAGGGTTCGAACCCCTGCTCCGGCACCAGTATTCTGCGGTCGTGCCTCTCAGGCCCCGCGGCGAAGCCGATGTGTATCAAAGCCGGCGGCTCCGGCGGCCGCAAGGACGTATTCGGGGATCAGGACCGCGACCCGAAAGGCGAGGAGTTCGGGGGGCTCAGGGTTGTCCATGTCGATGGTCAGGTCCGCGTCGGGAGGCGGAGTGCCGCTCGTTCTGAGCGCAGCCGATTGCGGCGGGGAAGCGATGGGCTGGGTCGCACCGTCGTTTGGCCGTCGGCGCCTGTTCCGATGCTTGATGGTCTCGGGAGAAGCGCGGAGATAGATCTCCCGGTAGCCGGGCAGGTTCGCCCGATTCCAGAGCGATACCGGTGGCATGGTGTCCGAAGCGGCAACGACAACCACGAAGCCCTGCTGGGCCAGCAGGCGAGCGATGCCGCAGAGGTACTCAGGCGCGGAGGATGCGTCCGAGGCGGCGTCCAACGTGGCGTCCGACGTGGCATCGGAGATGGCCTGTCGAACCGCGTCCTCGTCGAGAAGTGCGACGGCCGAAACGGGATGGACGAGTGCCCTCACAGCGTATGCGAGGGTCGTCTTGCCCGCGCCCACGGGACCATTCAGCCACACGACACTCATCGGTCGGTCCCGGGCCAACAGCCCGCAGCGGGCGCTGCGCCTACCCCGGCACGGGCGTCGATTGGGCTGTGGATTGGTGCTCGCATCGAGAGCAGATCGTCCAACGGGCCGGGGGTCGGGTAAAGGCTGCATGTGAGTACCCCGAGTGGGGGAGGCGCGGAAGTCCTGCTCCAGAAAAAGAGAACGGGCCGCTTTCGCGGCCCGTTTCCTCCGATTCGCCGAGGTCCCTAGATCTTCTTACCAATGGTGCTGAGAAGAGTTTGAAGATTTCCGCTAATGAACATGAGACCGAGAATGGCGAGTACGGCGATGATAGAGATGATGAGTGCGTACTCCGCGAGACCCTGTCCTTCCTCACGGTGAAGGAGCAAGAACACACTGCCTCCTTTCGCAAACGACGGTTGGCGTTCGTCGTGGCAGCCGGGCGGACCGTGATGAAGAAGATATGGTCCTGATGACCCAATTGCCGCCTTTCAGGATATGCCTGCGCCGCCCGTGAGCGGACAGCACTTTGGTACTGCCACTAACGTCACAGCAGGCCTATGTGTTGCTTGGGCGCGCCGCAACGGCCGATGCCGGGCGCGGCAATTGAGAAGCTCAGGCCAGGTCGGGGCGCCCCAAGCGCGGCTCCCTGCTAGAATTCGGAGGTCCTTTCAGCTCCGACCGACCGGCGTTGCCGCTCGCGCATCGGGGCATCCCCATGGGAAGGAGATACTGGCGCATGCGCCGATACGAACTAATGCTGGTTTTACGCCCCGATCTCGCCGACGACAAGGTCCAGGCGAGCCTCGAGCGAACGGCTCGAGCCATTGCGGGCGGCGGCGGCCAGATCGTCAAGCAGGCCCCTTGGGGCAGGCGGCGATTGGCCTACCCGATCGACCACCATCGCGAGGGCTCGTACTACGTCATCCTCTTCGAGGCCCCCGCGACGGCGATCAGCGAACTCGAGCGCGGTCTCATGATCAGCGAGGAAGTCCTTCGACACCTCGTCACCCGCGTTGAGCGCCCGGTTCGGGCCTCACGTGGCCGCGATCCCGAGTCCGACCTCGATGTCGTGCCTCCTCCGTCCGACGACGAGGAGCCCGAGGACGAGGTCGAGATGATCGACGAGTCCGAGACCGAAGAGGCCCCGGCCGCTATCGACTGAGGCCCGCGCCAGGCGGAGCTGGAGGCACGCTCGATNNCGGCAATCTCGGCCGCGATCCGGAAATGCGCTACACGCAAGGCGGCCAGGCGGTCACTCAATTCACGGTCGCCGTCAACCGCAACTACAAAGACGCCGGCGGCGAGTGGAAGGAAGAGACCGAGTGGTTCCGGGTAGTGGCCTGGGGACCGCTCGCCGAGCGGAGTGCCGAGTACCTTCGCAAGGGCCGCAAGGTCTACGTGGAAGGTCGACTCCAGACGCGGTCCTGGGATGACAAGGACGGCCAGAAGCGGTACACCACTGAACTGGTCGCCAACACCGTGACGGCCCTCGATCCGCGACCTCGTGAAGACGGTGCCCCGGAGCCGGCCGGTGCCAGACCCGCCCGGAGCGGGGAGCCGGGCATCCCCGGCGGCGGCGACGACTTCGGCTCGGGTGACCTGGACGAACTGCCCTTCTAGGGACGCTCGCCGCAACCAAACGATGACATCCGCCGCGTGAAGAACGCGGCCGAAATGAACTGAGGATTAGCGAAATGCCTTTCAGCCCACGAGAGAAGACCCGGGGTGGTAAGCGCGATGACATGTATCGCGACCGCCGCCGCCGCAAGGTCTGCACGTTCTGCGCCGACAAGACGGTCATGATCGACTACAAGGAAGTCAACCGGCTGCGCCGCTACCTTTCCGAGCGTGCCAAGATCGAGCCGCGACGAAAGACCGGCACCTGTGCCAACCACCAGCGCCAGCTGGCCGTTGCCCTCAAGCGAGCCCGCATCGTCGCCCTCCTGCCGTACGCCCCCCAGCACGTCCGCCCGTAGCCGGTCAGTCGGGTCCTGCCGTTGTCGGCACCTCCGATCCTCGCTCCCGGACGTTGGAGTCCGGTCGCTCCGGTTCTCGGCGTCCTCCTAGGCACGCCCTCGCCGGACCGGCTACATTCCGGATCGAGCCGCTGCACGGCGCGCGGGCTCAGCCGGTTCCTGATCCCAAGGTGAGCGTCCCCGCAGACGGAGGAGACTGAGTTGGACATCCTTCTCCTCGTCATCTCGTTCGTCGTGATCCTGGCCGGCTCGGAGCTGTTCACCAACGGCATCGAGTGGTTCGGGCACAAGCTCGAGCTGGGCGAAGGAGCGATCGGTTCCGTTCTCGCGGCCATCGGCACGGCTCTGCCGGAGACGATGGTTCCGGTCATCGCCATCGGCTTCGGCGGAAGCGTCGCGGCCAGTGAGATCGGCGTCGGGGCGATTCTCGGCGCACCTTTCATGCTGGCCACGCTGGCCATGTTCGTGACCGGCGCGGCCGTATTGCTGATGCGTAAGCGCCGGACCGCCGGCACGACCCTCGACATTGACCTTGGCGTGGTCGGCCACGACATGGGCTACTTCGCGCTGGCGTACAGCATCGCCATTGGCGCGGCCTTTCTGCCGGTGGAGTTGGAGTGGCCGCGCCGGCTCGTGGCCGTGGTGCTGCTCGGAATCTACGGCTACCACGTGTTGGGGCACCTGCGTGCGGAAGCCGCCGAACACGAGGGTCTCGCGCCTCTTCGATTCCACAGACTGGACCGCGGCGGGGCGCCCCATCCGGAGCCGCCGCGCCTCTTCATAGTCTCGATCCAGGTGGTCTTTGCCCTGGCCTGCATCATCGGCGGCGCGTGGGCCTTCGTTCAGGTGATCAAGGAGCTGGCGTCCGGGCCGGGTGTTAACGGCACACTCCTGGCGCTGCTCATTGCCCCGATCGCCACGGAGCTGCCGGAGACGCTCAACAGCGTCCTGTGGGTCCGACGTGGCAAGGACACGCTGGCGATGGGCAACATCACCGGGGCGATGGTCTTCCAGAGCGCCATCCCGACTTCCATCGGGCTCGTTCTGGCTCCGTCGTTGTGGACCGTCGTCGGCGGAGGAGTGGCCTTCGGCTCGGCTGCGATCACCCTCGGGGCGTCGGCGGCGATCTTCGTGCCGATGGTCCTGCGCCGGCGTCTTGGCGCCAGGGCGCTGCTTCTGGGCGGGGTGTTCTATCTGGGGTATCTGATTGTGGTGGTGGTGTCGCTGGCGCGGGGCGGGTGATCCACTCAAGACACGGGAGGTGTGCGTGTCGAAGATGGAGGTCGAGGACGGGTCGGAGCCATTCATCCATCGACACGACTTGGAGTGGATCTGGTTCGTTCTCAACTTCGCCCCGGGTGATGCAAAGCGTCGTTCGGAGGCTCGATGGGCGTCCGGACGAAGCGGAAGCGGCCGATTACCTGCGTTTCACGCTCAGCCAATCGGTCTGCGGCGTCGGTTGCAGCCGTGAGCGGCGTCGCTTCTGGGCCCGAGCGTCCTTTGGATCATCCCGGGTGAAGATGAGTACGAAGACCGCCAGCTCCGAGGGCCCGCGCGCCGGAGCCGGGCACGGCCCGCGACCGACCACGGACTCCCAACGGGTGCGCCCCTCAGCTCGCAAGCCCCAAAGCACCCGCCGGCTCCCGTCTCCGCCGCCAGGCCGTCCTCCGTCCAATCGTTCAGTCCCTCGCCCGCCCGCCCGCCCGCCCGCCCGACCCTCGGCTGAGGGTAGCCCTCGACGGCTATACTTGGCGTTCCGGCGGAGGGCCGGTCGTGAGCTGCAGGGAGCGCCGAAGAGATGGTCACGGAGAACGCTACGGTTCCCGCCGCGGGCGCGGCGTCGAAGCCCGATCAGGACAACACGGTCTGCTACTTCCAGGGCAACTACGTCAAGCTCGGCGATGCTCGCGTCTCGATCATGACCCACGCCTTCCTCTACGGAACGGCCGTCTTCGAGGGCATTCGGGCCTACTGGAACCCCGATGAGAAGCAGATGTATGCGCTCCGGATCAAGGAGCACATCGTCCGCCTGCGCAACTCCAGCAAGATCATGCTGATGGCGGAGCTGCCGTCGGTCGAGGAATTCACGGAGATCGTCCTCGAGGTCCTTCGCCGCAACCACTTCACCGAGGATGCCTACTGCCGGCCCTCGGTCTACAAGAACACTGAGGCGATCGGCGTCAAGCTGCACGGCTTGACCCACGACTTCTACGTTCTGTCGATCCCGATGGGCGACTACATCGACACGGAGAAGGGGATCGCCACCGGAACCGTCTCCTGGCGCCGCACCAGCGACGTCTCGATGCCATCGCGCAGCAAGATCACCGGCAGCTACGTGAACCCGGCATTCTCCAAGTCGGAGGCGATGCTCAACGGCTTCGAGGAGGCCATCGTCCTTACCAACGATGGGCACGTTGCCGAGGGATCTGCGGAGAACCTGTTCATGGTTCGAGATGGCGTGCTGATCACGCCATCGGTCACTGAGGACATCCTCGAAGGGATCACCCGAGCAGGCATGATCGAGATCGCCGCTCACCTGGGGATTCCCGTCAAGGAACGCCAGATAGATCGCAGCGAGCTCTACATCGCCGATGAGGTGTTCCTCTGCGGCACCGGGGCGCAGGTCTCGCCGGTCTCGTCGGTGGACCACAGAGCGGTGGGAGAAGGCCGCGTCGGCCCCATCTCCAAACAGATCAGCAAGACCTACTTCGATGCCGTGCGAGGACGCCTCCCTGCGTTCCGGCACTGGGTTACGCCCGTCTACAAGGGTGAGTGATCAAACCGGGCGCGATTCCTCGGCGCTCCGGTCGGAACCAGCCGAAGAACAGCCGGCCGCGGCAACCAAGCGCAAGGCATCGCACCGGATTCTCGAGATCATCCCAGGCCTGGTCACCTGGTTGGTGATCCTGGCGCTGGTTCCGCTTGCCATTCGCTGGCCGGTCGTCCTGGGCGTCTTCGTGCTGTGCTTCGACTTCTACTGGATGTACCGCGCGATGATCCTGTCGGTCAGCGTGGCGATCTCCTTCCGCCGCATCCGGCGAGTGGTCGCAATCGACTGGCGTCAGCGTGCCTTCTCCCTTTCCGATCCGAAGAAGCGATGCGACGAGCTTGTGGATCTCATAGAACGAGTGCACGCTCGGATCGTCGAGCTGGATGCGGCCGGCAACAAGCTGGCAGCCCATGGCGGACGGCGGGAGCTGCGCCGTCTCGTCGAGGAGCACCAGAGCCTTGAGCGGCTGGTGAACCTGGATGAGCCCATGCCGGATCCACGCCAGATCTGGCATGTCGCTCTCGTTCCAACGTACACAGAGCCATACGAGAAGCTCTATCAGACGGTCAAGGCTCTCGCCGACTCCGACTACCCGATCGACATGCGCATGGTTGCGATCATCACCCGCGAGACGGATCTTCAGGGCCGGGAGAACGTTGCCAAGCTGCGCGACATCTTTGGCCCGCAGTTCCGCCACTTCTTTCACATTCTCGATCCGCTCGAGCCGGGGGTCGTGGTCGGCAAGTCGAGCGCCATGGCATACGGCGGCCGATGGCTGTATCGGGAGCTGACCAGCCTCGGATTCGATCCGGGCCAGGTGATCGTCACCGATCTGGACTCCGACTACCGCGTCCACAAGCAGTACTTCGGCTACCTCACCTACAAGTTCGTGACCGACCCCGACCGCCATCGGCGCCTGTACCAGCCCGTCCCGATGTTCCACAACAACTTGTGGCAATGCCCGTTGCCGGTCCGCCTTGTCGCCGTGAGCTCCACCCACATCCAGATGTGGCGCCACCTCACCCCGGAGCGGCTCGTGAGCTTCAGTTCGTACGCGGTCTCGCTTCAGACGATTCATGACGTGGACTACTGGGCGACGGACGCGATACCCGAGGACAGCCGCTTCTACTGGAAGAGCTTCTTCCGCTACAGCGGCCAGTTCCGGGCCGAACCCCTGTTCATCCCTATCTACGGCGATGCAGTCCGGGCGCGGTCGTATCCGCGGAGTCTCATGCAGCAGTACACCCAGATCCGGCGCTGGGCTTGGGGCGTAACGGACATCCCATTCTTCATCGACAACGCCTTGAGCCACGACGAGATCCCGCTCAAGGATCGGATCGCGCGCCTCTTCGATCTGTGGCTGGACCACATCAACTGGGCGATTGCCCCGTTCATCATGATCTTCGGCGCCGCCCTGCCGGTCGCGCTGAACCGGACCTTCGCGGCTGCCACTTTTGGCCAGCAGCTGGGGCTCTACACGGCCTGGCTTCTAACCGGCGCCATGGGGTCTCTGCTGGTGCTGGTGTTCATCGAGAATCAGCTGTGCCCGCCGCGGCCCGCGGAGTGGGGGATCCGCATGCACATCGTGTCGTGGCTGCAGTGGATCTGCCTGCCCGTCGTGGGAGTGATCTTCACCAACCTGCCGGCTCTGGATGCCCAGACCCGTCTTCTCACAGGCCGCTACCTCGAGTATCGGGTCACCGAGAAGGCCTGACGCGGCATTTTCCCGGGCGTCTGGCGCGGCCGCGGGTTCGGTAGGATACCTTGTACAAGTCCCCTCGCCGAGGTTGGCCGGGTCGCGGGAAGGCCGCGATCAGGCGGGAAGGTGAGGGGTTCGTCGAATCTACGGATCTCCAGTGAGTTCGAGGACTATGTTCAGACCAGTCAGCTCCAAGCCAGATCTCGTCGCCCAGGAGCACGAGGTTCTGACGACCTGGCATGAGCGCCGGACCTTCGCCCGGCTGCGCGCCCAGAACGCCGGCAACGAACGCTGGAGCTTCCTGGACGGACCGATCACGGCGAACAACCCGATGGGCGTCCATCACGCCTGGGGCCGCGCGTACAAGGACCTCTTCCAGCGCTTCTGGG
Source organism: Chloroflexota bacterium (assembly GCA_003156975.1). Lineage (GTDB taxonomy): Bacteria > Chloroflexota > Limnocylindria > Limnocylindrales > CSP1-4 > Fen-1039. Next base: position 22,580 of record PMIE01000123.1, read on the forward strand.
CAATGCAAGGCCGCGACCAGCGCTACCAGAATGGCTTCGATTGCCAGGGCCTGTGGGTGGAGGTCAACGTCGAGAAGGACCTCGGCTTCACGAGCAAGCGCGACATCGAGGCCTACGGAATCGCCGAATTCGTCAGCCTGTGCAAGCAGCGTGTCCTGACCTACGCCGCGCGCCAGACCGAGCAATCGATCCGGCTCGGCATGTGGATGGACTGGAACGACCCGGTCGAATTGCGGCGGCTGCGCGACCTTCTGGCGGAGAACCCCAGCCAGGAAGCCACGACCACGGGCCCGGACGGGGCCCAGGTCACCGACACGGTCGAACAGCTGGTCGGTCGGCTGGGCATGCCCGAGATCGGCGGCAGCTACTTCACGTTCTCCAACGAGAACAACTACCTGATCTGGTCATTCATCGCCGAATGCAATCGCCGTGGCTGGTTGTACAAGGGCCACGACACGATGCCGTGGTGCGCCCGGTGCGGCACCGGCATAAGCCAGCACGAGATGACCGAGGGATACGCCGATCGCGAAGATCCCGGCCTGACGGTCAAGTTCCCGCTCCTGGATCGTCCGGGCGAAGCGTTGCTGGTCTGGACCACTACGCCCTGGACGCTAACTTCCAACGTGGCCGCGGCTGTCGGTGCGGACCTGCGCTACGTGAAGGTCAAGCAAGGCGACGAGTTGTTCTGGCTCGGCCGTGGAACGCTGAAGGCGGCTCTGGAAGGTCCGTTCCAGATCGTGGAAGAGAAGCTTGGCCGCCAGCTTGCGGGCTGGCGCTACTCCGGTCCCTTCGATGAGCTGGCCGCAGTCGAGGCCGCCCTCGCGGCAGTTGCGGGCGGCGACGGCAAGCCGTACGAGCACCGCGTCGTCGTGTGGGACGAGGTCGGCGAGGAAGAGGGCACCGGAATCGTGCACATCGCGCCCGGCTGCGGCGCCGAGGACTTCGCCCTCGGCAAGTCGCTCGGACTGCCGATGATCGCCCCGCTGGACGAGAGCGGCATCGTCATGGCCGGCTTCGGGCCGCTGAGCGGCCGCGACGTCCGCGACGTCAAGGAACCGATCCTGGAGTCGCTCAGGCACAAGCACCGCTTCTACCGCCTCGAGACGATCACTCACCGCTACCCGCATTGCTGGCGATGCGGAACCGGCCTCGTCTTCCGCCTCGTGGACGAGTGGTACATCAGCATGGGCCCGGTCTACGACAAGCCGCGGTCGGAGCTGACCGCCGCCGAGGTGGACGCGAGTCTGCGATATCAAATCATGGACGTGATCCGCGACATCAAGTGGATCCCCGGCTTCGGCTACGAGCGCGAGCTGGACTGGCTGATCAACATGCACGATTGGATGATCAGCAAGAAGCGCTACTGGGGCCTGGCGCTGCCGATCTACGACTGCGAGTGCGGCACCGTCAATGTCGTCGGTGGGCGCGAGGAGCTGGCCGAACGGGCGGCCGAGGGCTGGGCCGAATTCGAGGGCCACACGCCGCACCGTCCCCACGTGGACGCCGTGAAGATCCGCTGCTCGGGCTGCGGCCAACCGGTCGGCCGCATCAGGGACGTGGGTAATCCGTGGCTCGATGCCGGCATCGTGCCGTTCTCCACGATGCACTACCGCAGCGATCCCGAGTACTGGAAGGGCTGGTTCCCGGCCGATTTCGTGACCGAGAGCTTCCCCGGCCAGTTCCGCAACTGGTTCTACTCGCTCCTGGCGATGAGCACGGTTCTCCGACGTGAGACGCCGTTCAAGACACTCTTCGGCTACGCGCTCGTCTTTGGCGAGGATGGCCGCCAGATGCACAAGAGCTGGGGCAACGCCATCGAGTTCGACGAGGCCGCCGAACGGATGGGCGTCGACGTGATGCGCTGGATGTTCGTAAATGCCCGGCCCGAGGACAACATCTTCTTCGGCTGGCACGCGGCAGACGAAGCTCGCCGCCGGCTGCTGGTCTTGTGGAACGCGTACTCGTTCTTTGTCACCTACGCCCGCCTGGCCGACTGGAGCCCAACGGACGCGGCGCCGGCGATTGCGGATCGCGGTCCGCTCGATCGTTGGATCCTGGCTCGCGTGGCCCGTCTCGCCGGCGAGGTCGAGGGCGACCTGAAGGACTACGACGCCCTCGACGCGGCGCGGGCCATAGACACCTTCGTCGAGGAACTGTCGACCTGGTATCTGCGCCGGTCGCGCAAGCGCTTTGCGCGCGGGGCCGAGGCGCAGGATCGCGCGGCCGCCTTCGCGACGATGCACGCGACGCTGGTTGCGCTGACTCGGATCATGGCGCCGATCCTGCCCTTCCTCAGCGAGTCGATGTACGAGAACCTTGTGGTCGCCGGTGGGCTCACCGACGTCCCGGACAGCGTCCACTTGACGAACTGGCCGGCGGATGAGCTGAAGTCACTCGACGACCGGGTGCTCCAGGTGTCGATGGACGTCGTCATGCGGGCAGTAGACCTGGCCCGGACTCTCCGAAGTCAGGTGGGCATCAAGACGCGCCAGCCGCTGTCGAGGATGTGGCTGGCAATGCCGGGCCCGGACCGATTGGTCGATCAGGAGGCGCTGCTCGAACTCCTCAAGGACGAGGTCAACGTCAAGTCGATCGAGCTGATCGGCGACGAGTCGCAACTGGTCGATAGACGCGTCAAGCCGCTTCTGCCGAAGATCGGCAAGAAGCTGGGATCGGCGATACCCGCCGTGATGGCCGCTGCCCGAGAGAACAAGTACGAGATCCTCGCCGACGGCTCCGTCCTGATAGGTGGCGTCACGCTGGCCGCCGACGAAGTGGAGATCCAGGCCACGCCCAGGCCCGGCACAGCAGTGGCTCATGACGAGGGTCTCGTTGTGGTCATCGACACGGAGCTGACTGCAGAGCTGCGAGCCGAGGGCGACGCTCGAGAGCTCCAGCGGGCAATTCAGGACGCTCGCAAAGAGGCGAACGTGGAACTGGACGACGAAGTCTTCGTTGTCGTCGAAGCGACGGTCGAAGTCCAGGCGACGCTAAGGCCTTACCTCGCCTCAGTAGGGGTGGAAACCCGAAGCAGGATAGAGTTCGGGGTGCTGCCGCCTGCTGCGAACGCGGTGGCAGTCGATTTGGACGCGGGAGCCACGCGTGTTGGCTTGATGCCGAGAGCAGTTGCACCTTAGGCTTAGCGCACTATCACGGAGGCCCCGTCACTGGACCCTAGCGAAGCGCACCCAACAATCCCTTTGAGTCGCCCCAGGGGCGAGGCCCCGGCTGGGCGACGACGCGCGGCCCTGATCGTCTTTGCCCTGATCGCCGGCACCGTCGCCGTTAGCGATCAACTTCTCAAGAGCTGGGTGGTCTCACCCGCAAGCGGATTCAAGGAGAACATCCCCTCACCGATCATCGGCGACTGGCTTCGGATCGACTTGATCCACAACGCCGGCGGACTCTTCGGCCTCTTCCAGGGGTCGGCGCCCGTCTTCGCCGTCATCACGGTCGGTGTCGTGGCGGTTCTCCTCGCAATGGAAGTCGGGTCAGGGTGGCGGAGCTGGCTCGTGACCATCACCCTCGGGCTGCTTCTGGGCGGTGCGATGGGAAACTTCATAGATCGCTACCACCAGAAGTACGTTACGGACTTCGTCGACATCGGCATCGGGACCTCCCGCTTCTACATCTTCAACGTCGCCGACTCGGCCGTGACCCTGGCGATGATCCTGATGATTGTGGTGTGGTTCGTAGCGCCGCACCTCGGGGTGCAGATGCCTCCGGAAAAGGACGACGCTGCCGGCAGGATGGCCAAGGACGCCGACGAAGCCAGCAAGCTCAGGGTCGGCTAGACGATGCGGCGGTTGACGATCACCGTGCCCGAAACCGCCGAAGGGCGAATCGATCGTCTGGTCGCCGATGAATCCGGTCTGTCGCGGAGCTACGTCCAGAAGCTGATAACCGAAGGCCATGTCACCGCCGCCGGCAACCCGATCAAGGCCAACCAAACGGTGGTTCCGGGCGACGTCCTGGAGATGGAGATTCCGGATCCGGTTCCGCTCGAGCTGACTCCCGAGGCAATTCCTCTCTCCGTGGTCTATGAAGACGACGATCTCCTGATCATCGACAAGGCGTCAGGGCTGGTCGTCCATCCGGCTCCCGGGCACCAGGGCGGAACGCTCGTCAACGCACTTCTGGCCCGGGACACGGAATACGGTGGCATCGCCGGCGTGCAGAGACCGGGTATCGTCCATCGCCTGGACCGAGACACGAGCGGCTTGCTGATGGTCGCGAAGGATGACAAGGCTCAAGCGAGCCTGATGTCACAGCTCAAGGACCGCGACGTCAAGAAGACGTACCTGGCTCTGGTACAGGGTTCGGTCGTGGCGACCTCAGGTCGCATCGAAGCGCCGATTGGGCGTGATCCGCATCACCGGACCCGGATGGCAGTCGTCCCGAACGGCCGGCCGGCCGTGACCGGATATCGGGTTCGCGAGCGCCTGGCCGGCTGGACGCTCCTGGAGCTCGATCTCATCACAGGTCGCACGCATCAGATTCGCGTCCATCTCATGGCCATCGGGCATCCCGTTGCCGGCGACCCCCTGTATGGCACGGGGACATCGAAGAAGGGGCCGGAGGGTCTGGAGCGGCTCTTCCTGCACAGCTGGCGGATCGAACTCCATTCGCCCACCGACAACCACATCATCAACGCTACTGCGCCTCTGCCGCCCGAACTCGAGTCGGTGCTGGAGCGCTTGAGGAGCCAGGAGGCGGGCCAGGTCGGCACGGTCGGTGGCATCGGCGGTTCGTCCGAAACGACCCAGTCGGTGGAACCGGTTCAGAAGAGACCGGCATGAGCATCGATCCGCTCGGGCCGTCGGCGCGGATCCGGTCCGCCGACGAGCCACGCCCGGCTGCGACCGACGCGGATTCGGCGAATCCCATGCTGGTGATCATTTCTGGGCCGTCAGGTGTGGGCAAAGACACGATCATCGAAGCCTTGCAGCAGCGCGACCATCGACCGGCATATCACTACGTGGTGACCTGCACGACGCGGGCCCGGCGTCCCAACGAAGTCGACGGCGTCAGCTACAACTTCATGACATCGGCCGAGTTCGCTGCCCTGCGCGAATCCAACGAACTCCTCGAGGCCAACGAAGTCCACGGCAACTGGTATGGCACGCCTCGAGCCGGCGTCCGTGCGGCGCTGGCGGGCGGCCAGCACGCCATCCTCAAGATAGACGTCCAGGGCGCCCGAGTGGTCAAGGCGTGTGCCCCGGAGGCTCTGCTGATATTCGTGGTCCCGCCGTCGCTGGACACTCTCGTCGAGCATCTCAAGGCCCGGCGGACCGAGTCGGCCGAGCAACTCGAGATCAGGCAGCGGGACGCAGCCATAGAGCTGGCTCGCAAGGACGACTACGACTATGTGGTCGTCAACGAGGAGGGCCGCGTGGACATCACCGCGGCGAGGATCGAACAGATAATCGATCAGGAGGAACGACGGGGATCTCGCCGCGCGGTGGCCGTCTGAGGAGCGCCATGTCAGGGTGCCGGAGCGGCCAGGGGTCGGTTGAAGTGGCGGTGGACGCCCCGGGCGCTTCGCGCACGTACGACTACTCGGTGCCCGACCGGATGGTTCCGGTCCTGCCGGGCGAGGCGGTTCTGGTCGAATTCGGACGGAAGCGGCAGGCCCTCGGCGTTGTTCTCGGGCCGTCGACCGACGTCACCGGGATGGAACTGAAGCCCCTCCTGGCCCGCGTCCACGCCGATGGCCCACTGGTGCCGCCGCTGACCCTGGCCTTCGCTCGTTGGATTTCGAATGAGTATCTCGCCCCGCCTGCGGCCACGCTGCGGTCGATGTTGCCGCCGGGAATGCTGGAACGGCTCGAGCTGGTGGCTGAGTGGCTGCCGGCGGGATGGGCAGCGGATTCTGAGCCTGTCCGCGGAGCCGAGAGTGGGGATGAGGGTGGCGCGGCCGATGGCGCGGTGGAAAGCGTGGGCGAAGACGCGACCGAGGACGCGGCCGATGGCGCGCAGAGTCGGCCCGACGCCGGCCTCATCACGGACCTGGACGCGGCCGAGTCGGCGATCCGAGACAAGCTGGCTGAAGGACCGCGCCGCGTCCGAGACCTCGGAGAGGGCGAGGGAAGAGCGGGCACGTTGCGGTTGCTGCGGGCCATGGCCGGGCGCAGCCTCATCAAATTGGAGTGGACCCTTACCGCTGCATCGACGGGCCCGCGGTTCGAGCGGTGGCTGATGCTGAGCGAGGAAGGCCGGGCAGTTGCGCTCGGCGCAGCCGGGCCCGCGGCATTAGATCCCGCGGCAGCCGGGCCCGCGGCAGTACCAGCTTCCATCTCCGCCGGCGCAGCCGCTCGTCTCGGTCCACGCCAGCGGGCGCTCCTGGCCGATCTGGCGGCAGGCGAGGCGGCCGGCGAAGCCGGTCTGGCGGGCACCGAAGCCGCGAACCGCCACGGCGCAGGGACCGCCACCGGTCTGATCCGGCGCGGCCTGGTAGTGGCTGAACTCCGAGAGAGGCCGCGCCGGCCGCTGGCGCGGCGACATGCCGGCCGGCGCGGCAGTCGGCCCGCGGGTTCACTGCTGACGCCGCCTCAGGCAGAGGCTCTGGCCGTGATTCTGGCGGCGGTCGAGGGCCGCGACGCGAAGCCACTTCTGCTGGAGGGCGTCACCGGATCGGGCAAGACCGCGGTCTATGCGGAGGCCATCGCCGAGACCATCTCGGCCGGCCGGCCTGCGCTCGTCCTCGTTCCCGAGATCGCTCTGGCAATGCCGCTGGTCGACCGCCTCCGTACCGATCTCGATGCGGAGATCGCGCTCCTGCACTCCGACCTGGGCGAAGGCGAGCGTGCCGACGAGTGGCGGCGGATCCGCGCCGGACAGGTGGATGTCGTGGTCGGCACTCGGGTGGCTCTGACGGCTCCGCTGGCCGACATCGGTTTGATCGTCGTGGACGAGGAGCACGAAGCCGCCTACAAGAGCGACCGGACCCCGCGTCTCCAGGCGCGCGATGCCGCCCTGGCACTTGCCCGCCTCGCCGGGGCTGCCGTAGTTCTTGGGAGCGCGACGCCCTCCGTCGAGAGCGTGGGCAGAGTTCGTGACGGACGATACCGACACGCCGTCCTGCCGGACCGGCCCAGCGGGGCTCCGCCAAGGGTGGAGGTCGTGGACCTGCGAGCGGAGCTGGCGTCGGGCAATCGCGGTCTGCTTTCGGCCGCGCTGTCGGCGGCGCTCACGTCTCTGCCGCCGGGTGAGCGGGCAATCCTCGTGATCAACCGCCGGGGGACCGCGTCGGTCGTGATCTGCCGTGACTGCGGCTATGTCCAGCGCTGCCCGGAATGCGAGCGAACTCTCGTCTACCACCAGGCAGGGGTCACGCTCCGCTGCCACCATTGCGGCACCGCCTCTCCGCCGGCTTCCCGCTGCCCGGCTTGCAGGTCGCCGCGGATCCGATATCTCGGGGGCGGGACGCAACGAGTTGAGGAGGAAGTGAAGTCGGCCTTCCCGCACCTTCGGGTCGGTCGGTTGGATCGAGATGTTGCCGAGCACAAAGGTGCCGTCCAGCGCGTCCTGGACGCCTTTTCCGAAGGGCGACTCGACGTTCTGGTCGGTACCAGCCTGGTCGCCAAGGGCATCGATATACCCGAGGTGACGCTCGTGGGCGTGATTTCGGCCGACATTGCTCTCAATCTCCCCGACGAACGCGCCGCCGAACGGACCTATCAGCTCCTCACTCAGGCCGTCGGCCGAGCCGGTCGCGGTGAGACTCCCGGTCTGGCGATCATCCAGACCTACCAGCCGGATCACCCCGCGATCAGGGCCGTGGCGACCGGAGATGCTGCCGCTTTCTACGACGCGGAGCTGGCGGTCCGGCGCCGGTTCGGATCGCCGCCGTTCGGGCGGCTCGTCAAGCTGACGGTCGGCCTTCCGGACCATCTCGCCGCCGAGAAGGAAGCCGCCGCAATGGCCGATCGGTTGCGCGCCGAATGTTCGTCGGCCGCTGCAGCCGCGGCCGGCAACAAGGTTTCGGTTCTTGGGCCGGCGCCGGCCTACGTAGCCCGTCGGGCGGGCCGGTGGCGCTGGAACGTCATTCTGCGCGGCGATCGTCCGGTCGAGATCCTGGGCGATCCGCCGGGCGCTCCCTGGTCGATCGACGTAGATCCGGACTCGCTTCTTTAGTCGCAGTTCCGTCACCGGCGTCGTCAGGCCGCCGCCGCAACGCAGCCCAGTCCTGTCGGTCGCGCTCTCCGCGAGCGGGCAGGACGACCTCTTCGGCACTCTCGGTATACTCTCCGGCCATGAGTGTCCGACCTATCGTTCTCCTCGGTGACCCACGCCTTCGGCTGAAGGGCGAAACCGTCGACAGCTTCGGCAAGTATCTGCACGAGTTGCTGGACGACCTGACCCACACGGTGCGGCACGCGCCGGGTGTCGGGTTGGCCGCGCCGCAGATCGGCGAAGCGGTGCGAGCCTGCGTCATCGACGTCGGTGGCCAGCTCCACCAGCTGGTCAACCCGCGCATCGTGCGCTCCGACGGCGACGACCGCGATCTGGAGGGCTGCCTCTCCATTCCGGGCTATGTGGCCTACGTGACCAGGCGCGAGAAGGTCTGGGTCGTTGCCCAGAACCGCGTCGGCAAGAAGATCAAGGTCGCCGGCTCGGGCTTGCTCGGCCGAGCCATCCAGCACGAACTCGACCACCTGGACGGCAAGCTCTACATCGACTACCTGGACTCGATGGACGAGTTGATCGCCGTCGGCGCCGGCGATGAAGAGGAAGTGGAAGGGCGGCCGTCATTGGCGCACACGCCGGTAGGGTGAGCGACGCGGCGGCCGCTGGTTCATCTGCCGGTCGGGCGCCCGCCCAAGCCCAGATCCGGGCCGTCTTCTTCGGCAGCGGCGGCTTCGCCGTCCCGATCCTCGATGCCCTGATCGGCATACCCGGGGTCGTGGTCGAAGCCGTCGTGTCGGCGCCGGATCGACCGGTCGGACGCAAGGCGGTCCTTGCGCCGACTCCTGTAACTGCCCGCGCCCGAGAACTAGACCTGCCCGTTGTGCAGCCGGTGCGGGTGCGACGGCCGGAAGCGGTCGAAGAACTGCGCGCTCTTGCCCCGGACTTGATCTTGCTGGCCGACTACGGCCAGCTGATTCCCCGCGTCCTGCTCGATCTTCCGCTGCGCGGGTTCCTCAATCTGCATCCGTCGGCGCTGCCACGGTGGCGCGGGGCGGCGCCGATCCCGGCGACGATACTGGCCGGCGACTCCGAGTCCGCCGTGACGCTGATCGTCGTGACCGAGGAGATGGACGCAGGCCCGGTCGTGGCGATGCAGCCACTCGGAGTCCTGGCCGACGATACGGCCGTGACACTCGAGGAGCGGGCTGCGCAGGTTGCGGGTGAGTTGCTGCGCCGAGCGCTGCCGGAGTGGTTGGCAGGGCGCCTCGTGGCTCGGCCGCAGAGCGCTGAGGGCGTGACGATGACACGGCCCCTGCGCCGCGAGGACGGGCGGTTGGATCCGAGCCGCTCAGCCGCGGAGTTGGAGCGGCAGATCCGAGCCTACCAGCCGTGGCCGGGCAGCTACCTCGAGACGCCGGCTGGGCGGCTGATCGTATGGAGCGCTCACGTCACCTCCGGCGAGCCGGGTGACGGGGCCCGGGGGCTTGTCGCTGTCGGTCGAGACGGCCTGGCACTGGCAACGCCGAGTGGACGCCTGGCGCTGGATGAAGTTCAGCTCGCGGGCAGAAAGCGCGGCTCCGCGGAGGAGCTCCGCCGCGGCCATCCGGCGTTGGTCGGGGTGACGGCTGACTGAGCGCGACGCCCGCTCATCGGCTCGCATGCGATAATCGCCTCTCTGTGAGCCCAACCGACGCGCCCGGCGACGACACCGCCGGCGCCACTCCCGTCACGCCGGCGCCGAAGACCATACCGGCGCGAGCATCCAGACGCGATTCTCGTCGGACCGCGGGCGGCCTTCCAGGCCTGAGCGGCCTCTCGGACGGCGAATTGGATAAGTGGTTTGCGGCTGAGGGGCAGCCGGCGTTCAGGGCCAGGCAGATTCGCGACGCCGTGTGGCGCCAGAATGCCTCGACTGCAGATGAGCTGATGACCTTGCCGGCCCCGCTTCGGGCCCGCATCGACGAAGCGTTCCGGATTGATACGATCGTCGAGGACGAGGTCAAGATCGCCGACCGCGGACTGACGGAGAAAGCGCTGCACCTCCTGTCCGACGGTGCGCTCATCGAATCGGTGCTCATGCACTACCCGGCGCGAGGGTTCGGCGGCCCCGGCAGGCCGATGCATCGCGAGCGGCACACCTTGTGCATCTCCAGTCAGGCCGGTTGCGCAGTCGGCTGCCCGTTCTGCGCTACGGGCGAGCTGGGTTTCGGACGCGATCTCGAGACCGCGGAGATCGTGGACCAGGTCCGGCACGCGGCCCGCCGCCTCGGCCCGTCGGGCCGCACCATCACGAACATCGTCTTCATGGGCATGGGCGAGCCGCTCCTGAATCTCGACCGTGTGCTCGAGGCCATAACGATTCTTTCCGACCCGCGACGGTTCGCGCTCGGAGCGAGGCACATCGTCGTCTCGACGTCGGGCGTGGTTCCCGGCATCCGGCGACTGACCGCCCTGGGTCCGCAGTTCACGCTCGCAATCAGCCTCCACGCCGCCCGCGATCCATTACGCGACGTTCTCGTTCCGCTGAACCGCCGCTGGCCTGTGGCGGAGGTCGTGGCCGCCGCCCGGGACCATGCTCGCGTAACGGGCCGACGAGTCAGCTACGAGTACGTGATGATTTCGGGCGTGAACGACACAGACGTCGACGCCGATGCTCTTGCCAGGCTTCTGAGAGGCGACCTGGCACACGTCAACCTGATTCCGATGAATGCCGTTGCGCACACTCCATGGGAAGCCAGCTCGCCTGAGCGGGTCGCCCAGTTCGCCGCCCGGGTCCGCCAGGGCGGAATCGGAGTCACCATCCGGGCCAACCGCGGTCAGGATGCGGGGGCAGCGTGCGGGCAGCTCGCCGCAGACGCCGCAGGCGAGGCGGCGGCGCCAATCGTGGCCCGCCGGCGCGAGACGATCATCCGCCAGAGTGAGGCGGCTCTTCGTGGCGACCGAAGCGTGGAGAACCTGCCGGCGGATCTGGAAGTCGCCGTCAAGGCGGGAGGGAAGCGCTGATGGCCGGCCATCGCGCCATCGTGAGCGCGAGCATCCTGGATTCGGACCTGTCGAATCTGAGTCGCGAGTGCCGGAAGGCGCTCAAGGCGGGGTCGGACCGCATCCATCTGGACGTCATGGACGGCCATTTCGTGCCCAACATCACCTTTGGACCGGCCATCATCAAGCGGCTCCGGAAGATCGGGAAGCAGCCGTTCGACGCCCATCTGATGATCTCAGAGCCGGGCCGCTACATGGACCAGTTCATCGACGCCGGCTGCGACTCGATCACCTTCCACGTGGAGGTCGAGGAGCCGATCGAGCCGACGCTGCTCAAGATCCGCAAAGCCGGCCGGCTGGCCGGGCTGGCAATCAAGCCGGCCACGCCGCTTTCCGCGCTGGATCCATATCGCGACTTGTTGGACATCATCATGGTGATGACCGTGGAGCCCGGCTTCGGGGGCCAGAAGTTCATGGCCGACGTCGCCAGGAAGATAGATCCGGCGCACCAGGTATTTCGCGATAGGCCGGGGGAGCGTCCGTCGCGGCGTGAGGTCCATGTAGACGGCGGCGCCAATCGCGACACGGCTGAGTACTGCGGAGGCCTCGGAGTCGATGTCCTCGTGGCCGGCTCGACGCTGTGGAAGAAGGGCGCCGATATCGAGCAGGAGATCAAATTGATCAAGTCCCTCGCCGACAAGGGCTATCGGCACCGACGGCCGGCCGGCGAGCCGTCGAAGAAGCACACTGCAGGAGAAGCTGAGTGAAGGAGGACTCGGCGCTGGACCGCGCCATTCCCGTCCCGGATGCCGTGGGCGGGGAGACCGGAGAGGCCGTGGCCGCGGCCGCACCTCACCAACACCTGGGACGCCGCAACGACCGCCTGATGCTCGTGGGTGTCGCCGCCTACGCCGTCCTGCTATCGATCCTGATGATCTCTCGCGGTATATCGGTCACGCCGGATGTGGTCGTGGTCGGCTTCGGGTTCGCGGCGGTTCTTCTGGGGCGGGGCAAGCTCTTCCTGCGCGACTGGATTCCGTTCATCGCTCTCTTCTTCGCCTACGAGCTGATGCGCGGCTACGCCGACAAATTCGGCCTGCCGATCCACGTCACCGACGTCATCTCCCTGGATCGCATCATCGGCCTTGGTAGCCTGCCGACCACTCTCGTCCAGACTCTCCATTCGGGACCCGCAACTAACCCGGACAACCTGGCCACGATCTGCGAGGGTTTCTACTTCCTCCATTTCCCGCTGCCACTGGCGATCGGCTTCCTGCTGTGGATCCGTCAGCGGCGCGTCTACTACGACTTCGTGGCCGCCCTGATCGTCCTGTCGATGGCCGCATTCGTGACATATTTGATCCTGCCCGTGGCCCCGCCCTGGTGGGCCGATAAGTACGGCTACGCCACCGGCATCATGCATCTGAGCCCCGTTGGCTTCGACGGCCTGAAGAACCTCTTCGGCTTCGGCAACTACTTCTTCAGTTATCAGAGCATCTACAGCGTCAACCCCAACGAGGTCGCCGCCTTCCCGTCTTTGCACGCCGGCTACCCATTCCTGGCTTTCCTGTTCGCGCGGCGGGCTTTCGGCAAGGCAGGCTGGTTGATGCTGGCCTACACGGCGTGTGTTTGGTTCGCCATCGTCTATCTCGGCGAGCACTGGGTGGTCGACATCATCGGCGGCGTGACGTACGCCTCTCTGGCCTACGTCGCGATCATGCACGGCCCGCATTGGGCTCGCCGCTTCATGGACCAGTTCGCCGACGAAGAGATCGAGGCAGGCGTGGAAGCCGAGGATGAAGGCGATGTCGGCGCTTTGCGCAGGCTTGGCCGGCACGTCCGCTGGGCCCTTGTCCTTCAGGGCCTGGCGGTTGCCGCGGTCGGCGCCGTATTGGCCGGCGCAATGCACTGGTGGGGATGGTTCGGTGGCTCGCAGAGCGCGCTGTACCTCCTGCCCTGGCTCGCGATCCTCGGCGGCTTGTGGCGGGGCGCCGCGGGTCTCATCAGCCGGTAGAGGTCAGAGGCCGTGCGCGCACTGCTGCAGCGTGTCTCCAGGGCAGAGGTTCGGGTCGATGGCGAGTGCGTCGGGGCCGTCGACCGGGGATTGCTGATCCTGCTCGCCGTGGCGCCCACAGACGACGAGTTCGTGGCGGTGGGGCTGGCGGCAAAGGTCGCCGGGTTGCGCATATTCGCCGACGCGGATGGCTTGGCGAACCTGTCGATAGGCGACGTCGGCGGGTCGGCATTGGTTGTCAGCCAATTCACGCTCTACGCGGACTCGCGTCGTGGCAAGAGGCCGTCGTTCGTTGGTGCCGCGGGGCCGGTCGTCGGTGAGCGACTGTACGCGGCCTTCTGCAGGGGTCTCGCAGCGGCAGGCGTTGCCGTTCAGCAGGGACGCTTCGGGGCGGACATGGCGGTCGAACTGGTCAACGACGGGCCCTTTACGATCTGGCTGGACAGCACCGAACTGGGGATCATGCCGCGCCCGACGGCGTGACGAGGCGGCTGGGCGACTGGGCGACGAGCCGATGGGGCGACGAGCTGGCGGCGCGCCTGCCGCGGCGACCTCACCCAAACAAAACGGCGCCGAGCCGAGGCTCGACGCCGAATGAGTGCGTTTCAACCGGCCCGCGGCCGGGTGAGCTTACTGGTCTGCCCGCGACAGAGTGCGCTGGCAGCGGGTGCAGACGGTGGCCTTCACAGACTTTCCGTTGAGGTCGAGAGTGGTCTGCTGGAGGTTCACGTGGAAGCGGCGATGCGCGCGGACACGGTTCATCCCGGACGACTGCGCATTGAAGCCGTCCAAGGAGACCTTCCCGCAGACGGCACAGGAGCGAGCCATAAGGTCCTCTCGAATAGGTGATCGGAGTCTCGGTCCCGACCGGGGCCGAACGGGGCGGTATGATAGCACACCGTCCGCACCGCTCAGGCAGGAGGTTGTGGTAGCGCATGCCGGAGCGCTCTATGGCAGGCAGATCGATCGTGACCCGCCGCGCCATCGTAGACATTGTCAGGATCGCCGTCCAGGGTAGCTACGGCGTGACCGGCTTCAGCGATCCCTCTCTCGGCCGTCGGCTGCTGCGCTGGGTCGGCCTGGACCGGCCCGGTGTTCGCCTGACGACGAAAGGTGGAGTGAGACTGGACCTCTTCATTACCGTTGCGTTTGGCGTGCCCGTCGCGGAAGTCGCACGGCAGGTCGATTCGGCGGTGCGCTATTCGCTCCACCACTACATCGGGACCGACATTGCCGGACTAACGATCCATGTGGACGGGCTGCGCTACCAGCCGACGGCCGTCGAACGCGCCGAAGCGATCGAGCGGACGGAGACGGCGGATCGACAGGTCTCCGATTCCGAGACTCCAGGGAACCCAACTGCGGCCGCGGGGACGACGGCGTCGAGGAAACACAAGCCCAGATGATCACGCGAGCCCATCGATGACCCGCCGAGCCGGTGACGGCGCCGGGTTGCTGGCGGCCTATCGAGCCGCAGTCGAGAACCTTGCCGCCCATGTCGACGAGGTAAACGCGCTGAACGTGTTCCCCGTCCCCGACGGCGACACCGGCAGCAACATGCTCGCCACGGTCAAGGCCGCCCTCGCCGAAGCCGAGGCGATCTCCGATCCATCGGCCGACCGCATCGCAGCGGCAATCAGTTTCGGCGCGTTGATGGGCGCGCGCGGCAACTCGGGAGTCATCGCCTCACAGATCTTCCGCGGCATGGCCGAGGGGCTCGGCGGCAAGCGCCATTTCAACGGCCCGGATCTTGCCCATGCCCTGACTCAGGGCACGGCCACCGCGTACAAGGCCGTGGCCAAACCCGTCGAGGGCACGATCCTGACGGTCATTCGCGAGTCGGCCGCAGCAGCTGTGATCTCGGCAGAGAACGGTGGAGATCTGGAGGACGTCCTGACGGCCGCAGTCGAGGGCGCCCGAATAGCCGTGGCCAAGACGCCGTCGATGTTGCCGATCCTTCGCGATGCAGGCGTGGTGGATGCGGGCGGGCAGGGCCTCTACCGGATCCTGCAGGGCACTCTCCAATACCTCGTTTCGCGGGCGCCGGTCGCGCCGGCGGCGGAATCGCCCAAGGCCGCCCGGCTCTCGACGCTTGTGGCCCATGCCGACGAGGGCTTCGGATACGAAACCATGTTCCTGCTGCATTCAAGCGGGGCGCCGATCGATGTCGACAGGCTCCGCGAGGGACTCGAGAAGCTGGGAGAGTCGGTGCTTGTGGCGGGTGACTCGCGGGCGGTCAAGGTCCACGTCCACGGTGACCGGCCGGACCACGCCATCGCGCTGGGGCTGTCGATGGGGACGCTGACAAGGATCACCGTCGAGAACCTGGACGCGCAGTCCCATGAGGTTCGGGAGCAACGGGCGGCGGAGATCGTCGGTGCGCCGAACGACGGCCGGGCCCGCGGTGGCCAACACGAGAGCCGGCCGCACGTCGACCTCGGGACGTACGGGGCCGAGGACGGGACTGCGGTGGCGGGCGGCTCCAACGGATCCTCGGGGCTCCATGGTTTGGGCGCGGCCGCGGCGATCGTGACCGTCCCGCTGGCCGTCGTAGCGGTTGCGGCCGGTGAGGGCCTGGCTCGCATCTTCGACTCGTACGGCGTGGCTGCGGTCGTCCACGGCGGACAGAGCAACAACCCGTCGACCGGTGAGTTGCTGGACGCGGTGGAGAAGGTCTCGGCAGAGGAGATCCTGCTTCTGCCCAACAACCCCAACGTTGTCCTTGCGGCGCGCCAGGCCTCCGAGATGACGAAGCGGCGAGTTCGAGTGGTGCCCACCCGAAACGCCGCCGAGGGCTTCGCTGCCCTGCTGGCGATGGACCCCGGCCGCGACGCCACGGTCAACGCCGAGATGATGACGCTGGCCGGCAGAGCAGTGCAGACGCTGCAGGTGACCGAGGCGGTCCGGGACGCAACGATCGGCGGCCGCAAGGTCAAGACGGGCCAGACGATCGTTCTCGACCCGGACGACGGTCTCCTCGCCGTCAACAACGATCGCATGAAGGCCGTTCTCGTCGCCCTCGAGGCGTTGGAACCAGGCTTCGAGCTGATCAGCCTCTACTACGGCGACGGCGCCGACCTGGCCGAGGCCGAGGTGGTGGCCCGCCGAGTCCGGGAGTGGCGCAGCGGCGTGGAGGTCGAGGTGATCAACGGTGGGCAGCCCCACTACCGGTATCTGATCGCGGCCGAGTAGCCGGGTGGCCGGGCGGGGGAATTCCTACTCGTCGGGGAGTGGCGCGGTTCGCGCGCGCCCGGGGACGGCATCGTCGAAACCACGCCGAGCGGCGGTCCCGGTCGGTCCCATTGGCCCCGACACGCCCATTGGGGCCAGCGGTTTTGGCGGCGCGACCGTCCTGCGGCGGGTCGGCCCGAAGCTCGGGATCCGCACCGTCCGCGACCTACTCTTCCATCTGCCACGGCGCTACGACGACCTGCGAGAGCTGAGCACTGCCAGGGACCTCGTCCGGGTCGCGGACGGGGAGCCCGCGAGTGCGCGCCTGCAAGTCCGTGGCGTTCGTGTCGAGCAGACCTTCCGGCGACGCGTGGAGCGGACGACGGCGTACCTCGGCGACGACACCGGTGAAGTCGAGGCAACGTGGTTCGGGCGGCGCTTCATCGCCAACCGGCTCCGCGAGGGGACCTGGGTCGTCATCAGCGGCAAGGTCAAGCATCGTGGCTTCACCACGACGTTCGACAACGCGGAATTCCAGCCCGACGACGGCTCGGCGCTGCTGCATGCGGGCCGGATCGTGCCCGTCTACCGACTGACCGCCGGATTGACGGCGCAGACCCTGAGACGGGCGATCCGACAGGCTCTCGACGCAGTCGGGTCGGCCTATCCGGAATACCTGTCGGTGGAGAACGCCATCGAGCTGAGCGGTCATGCTGCCGCCGATTCGCCGGTGGCGCCGGGAGTGCCGGCGACGCCGGGAGAGGTCGACGGCGATTCGGACGCAACCTCGCCCCTGATGCCCATCGCGGCAGCTCTCGAGAACGCGCACTACCCGGAGACATTCCCTGCCCGCGATGCGGCTTTGCGCCGGCTCGGCCTCGACGAACTGCTGGCGTTGCAGGTCGGCATGGTGGCCCGGGATCGTGGCCGCCGGCATGCCGTCGGAGAACCAGTCGAGGTTCCGGCCGACAGGGTGAGCCACGCCATAGCAGTGGTTGAGGCCGTCCTGACCGAGCAGGTTCGAGCCCGGTCCGGTGAGAGCGAACCTGCCCGGCTGACTTCCGACCAGGCCACGGCCGTGGCCGCGATCGCAGACGACCTGGGCCGGACGCGGCCGATGATGCGTCTGCTCCAGGGCGACGTTGGATCGGGCAAGACGGCCGTCGCGGCGCTGGCACTCGCCTTTGTGGCCGACGCCGGCCGGCAGGGTGCGCTGCTCGCGCCGACGGACTTGCTTGCCCGCCAGCATGCCGTGGCGCTGCGGCGGCTGCTCGAGCCGCTCGGCCACGGCGTAACGCTTCTCACGGGATCCCTTCCGGCTCCTGAGCGGCGCGCGGCGATGGAACTGCTGGCCGCCCCGACGGGCGACGCCGGCCTGCTCGGGCTGACCAGGGGTCTCATCGTGGTGGGGACGCACGCGCTGGTTCAGGAGGCGGTCCAGTTCGCGGACCTGGCTCTGGCTGTCGTCGATGAGCAGCACCGGTTTGGCGTCGCCCAAAGGGAGGCGCTGGGCGCGAAGGGGCGGTCGCCGCACGTGCTGCTCATGACGGCGACACCGATTCCCCGAACGCTCGGTCAGATCTTGCTGGCAGACCTCGACGTTTCGGACCTGCGATCTCTCCCGGCCGGCCGTCGGGGCATCAAGACCGGCATCCGACGGACTCCGGACCTCGCCGGAGCCAGGAACGACCCGACCCGCGGTGCGTACCCGCTGATCGTGCGCGAGGTTCGGGCGGGCCATCGGGCCTTTGTGGTGGTGCCCCTCGTCGAGGAGGACGAGGAGTCCGCCGCTCGCTCAGCGGCCGAGGTGGCCGCTGCGCTCCCGGGGCAGCTGGCGGAGGCGACGTCGCGGCTGAGCCTGCCTGCCGACCCGCCGGCCCGCGTCGGCGTAGTACACGGCCAGATGAAAGCGGCCGAACGCGACGCCACGATGGACCTATTCCGCCGCGGCGATCTCGACGTTCTGGTCGGCACGACCGTGCTGGAGGTCGGCGTGGACGTGCCCGAAGCGACGGTCATGCTGATTCTGGACGCCGATCGATTCGGCCTGGCTCAGCTCCACCAGTTGCGGGGCCGAGTAGGCCGGGGCGAGGCGCAGTCGTTCTGCATCCTCGTCTCCGACTCGAGCGACGCGACGGCGATAGCCAGGCTGGAAGCCCTGGAGTCTCACACGGACGGCTTCGAGCTGGCCGAACTGGATCTGGAGCTTCGGCGCGAAGGGGAGCTTCTCGGTCTGCACCAGAGTGGCCTTCCGACGCTGCGCATTGCATCGCTCCGATCCAAGGGCGATCGAGAGCGTGCCGCCCGGGCTCGTGTCGTCGCCGAGAGCCTGATCGACGATGCCGGCGCCCTGCGGCCCGGCAACGAAATCCTTGCCTCTGAGTTGCGAGAGGGCTGGCTGGCCCGAGTCGGGGCCGGTGAGGTCCTCGCGGAGCTGGCCAACGGCGCCGGCGGGGCGACGGTATCGGCCGATGACTGAGGCGGGACGCGTCATAGCCGGTTCGGCGAGGGGCATGCGTCTGCGGGCACCGGGCGAGGGCACGCGGCCGCTTGCGGACCGCGTCAAGCAAACCCTGTTCGCCATCCTCGAGCCGGATCTGCCGGATGCCAACGTTCTGGACCTGTTCGCGGGCTCGGGAGCGGGCGGGATCGAAGCCCTGTCGCGTGGCGCCGCTCATGTGACCTTCGTTGAGCGCGACCATGCCGCCTGCCGCGTGATTGCCGAGAACCTGACCCTGACTCGGCTTGCCGAGCGCGGCCACGTCACTCGCAGCGACGCCCTTACGTACCTGAAGGAGCGGGCGTCGCAAGACGGCCCGTTCGACGTGGTTCTCGTGGACCCGCCCTATGCCGAGACCGCGCTCATGGACGCCGCGCTGTCGCACCTCGGGGCCGACGACTCGAACCTTCTCCTGCCCGACTGCTGGGTCGTCGCCAAGCACTTCTGGCGAACGCCACCACCGGCGGTCGTGGGGCTGCTAGCATCAGTGAGAACCCGTCGCTTCGGCGAGACCGCTCTCACGTTCTACCGTCCGGGAACCGCCGAGTCGCCGCTGGAGGCAACCGCATGAAGATTGCCGTCTACCCGGGCTCCTTCGATCCGATCACGTACGGCCACCTGGACGTGGTCCTGCGCGCGACGGCGCTCTTCGATCGGGTCATCCTCGGGGTACTGGTCAACCCCCACAAGTCAATGCCGGCGTTCCCAACCGCGGAGCGGGTCGAGGTGATCCACGACGCGATCGGCGAATTCTTTCCGGCAGATATTGCCGCCCGCATCGACGTCGAGCCATTCGACGGCCTGACGGTCGACTTCTGCCGCCAGCGCGAGGCGACATTCATAGTGCGCGGTTTGCGCGCCATCTCGGACTTCGAGTCGGAGTTGCAGATGGCCCACACGAATCGCAAATTGGCTCCGCAGGTGGACACGGTCTTCTTCATGACCGCGCTCGAGCACAGCTACCTCAGCTCGAGCCTCGTCAAGGAGATCGCCGCCTTCGGCGGAGACGTGAGCCAGATGGTCCCGGCGGCCGTCGCACGGCGTCTGTCGGCCCGCGGTCGAGGTCTATAATCGAGCCAACCGGCAGCCCTTGCCACCTGCCCAAGGAGGGCCCGTCCGATAGACATAATCGTCCTGATCGAGCGCCTGGAGGCGCTCGTGGCAAACGGCAGGCGTCTTCCCTTCGGCGAGAACGTCATCGTCAATCAGGCCGATGCGCTGGAGTGGATTGACCAGCTGCGAGTAACGATCCCCGAGGAGATCAGGTCCGCTCGCCGCGTCACCAATGAGGTTGAGCGGCTCCTGGAGCAGGCCCGCGAGGAGGCCGAGCAGATTCTGGCGCGAGCCCAGGAGCAGGCCACGTATCTG
>PMIE01000082.1:0-67990 GCA_003156975.1 Chloroflexota bacterium
GAACAACGCCGGCACCAGGGCCAGATTGAAGACGACAGGCCCGAGGACGTTTCCGGTGTCGTGGCCGAGGACGAGATTCAGGGCCGGGCCGGCGAGCGAAGACGGCATGTACGGACCGACGACCGGCAGCGCGCCCACGATCCCAAAGACGATCAGCGCCACCAGACCGAGCCCGGCAGCGGCGACGGCGGATCGTGTCAGGGTGCTGCCCAGCAGTGTGATCGCGGCGAAGATGACGAGCATCCACCACAGCAGAAACGCCATTGCCATGTACCCGCCGAGCCCAAACGCCGTGGGATAGAGCAACAGCGTGTACACATAGGCGATGCCGCACCCGAGCAGGACGCCGACACCGAGGGTCGCGCAAATGGCGATCAGCTTGGCGGCCAGGAAGGCCGCGCGAGAGGCGGGCTTGGTCAGGATCATGCCGGCCGTGCCGCGCTCCTTCTCCCAGGCCACCGATCCCATCGCCAGCAGCAGGGCGCAGATGATGCCGAACTGCGACAGATTCTTGAGAACCTGGGTCGCCACGCCATCGAGGCTGGGGGCGGGCACCTGGATCGTAAAGCCGCCGCTCTGGCTGCCGATGGCGTCGATCAGCTCCTTCATGTAGCGATCGGTGAGCGGCCCAATGATCCCGAACAGCACGAAGACAGCGACAACGGCGATGAACCGATTCGTACGCAGCTGCTCGCGCAGCTCCTTCACCAGCAGCACCCGGAAGCCCATCATTGCCGGCCCCTCCCATCGAGACCCCAGGCCGGCACGGCGACCGGCGGCGCGACCTGCGTGCTGCCGTCGGCGACCAGACGCATGAAGACGTCCTCCAGGCTCGGCCGCGCGCGCTCGTACCGGACCAGGTTGACGCCGCTGGCGACGACCAGCGGCAGGATCGCCGGCCCGGCCACCTTCGGGTCGCTGACGAAGACACGGACCGTGTCGGGCGTCGTCCTGACCTCGCGTGCCCAGGCTTGGCCTGTCATCGCTGCCGCGAGCCGATCGATCGCGCCGGGCTGCCGGGGTTCGGGCTCCAACTCGTAGATCGGCTGGGCGTAGCGGTCGAGCAGTTCGTCGATTGGGCCTTCGACCACCAGGTGGCCGAAGTTGAGGATGGCGACGCGATCGCAGACTCGCTCCACGTCGTTGAGGATGTGCGTGCTCATGAAGACCGTGGCCGTGCCGCGCAGTCTGGAGATTATCTCCAGGACATCGCGCCGGCCCTCGGGATCCAGCGAGCTGACCGGCTCGTCCAGGAAGAGGACACGCGGCTGATTGATGAGTGCCTGCCCGATGCCCAGGCGCTGGCGCATGCCGCCCGAGTAGCCGCCGATGCGGCGGTGCCCCGCCTCGGTGAGGCCCACGATCTCGAGCACCTCGCCGACCCGTTGCCTCAACTCCGCCCCGTGCAGGCCGTGGAGCTGGCCGACCATGCTCAGCAGTTCGCGGCCTCGCATCCAGCCGTAGAAGCGCGGGTCCTGGTCCAGGTAGCCGATGTTGCGGGCCAGGTCGCCACCGGTCCCCCCGATGCGAACTCCGGCCACGGTGCCGCTTCCCTCCGTTGCCGTCGCCAGGCCGGTGAGTAGCCGCAGAGTCGTGGTCTTGCCGGCGCCGTTGGGCCCCAGGAATCCGAAGATGCTGCCGCTCGGGACGGTCAGGTCCAGGTTGTTCAGGGCGACGATGCCGCCGCCATATCGCTTCGTCAGACCAGTCGTGACGACGGCCGCGTCGGCGGTCTGCGGCAGGGTGGGCCAGGTGGCCAGGATCCGGGCGATCGAGTCCGTGGCCGCCTTCGCCGCACCATTCGCGGCACCGTTCGCCCCCTGGTCGCCGCTTTCCGCGCCGCGCGAGTCGTCACGGCCGATGAAGAAGTACGCCAGCGGCCCGAAGAGGTTGACGAAGCCGATGATCAGGGCCCACATGATCTTGCTGTCGCCCCGAACACGCCGATCCTCCTGGAACAGGTCGTACAGGGCCGCCAGCAGCAGCCCGACCTGAAGGATCAGGACCGGCAAGAGGATCAGGGCGATCGTCGCCGGATCGATTGAGGCGTTGTGCGAGAGGTTCATTGGCGCAGAGTCTCGCATGCGGGCGGCGGGTCGGCATCCTGCTCAGGACGGATTGTGGTTGCTGACCCGGCGTCCTCGCCGGCCCGGCTCGGGCCCGTCCCAGGCCCGGCTCAGGCCCGCCTCAGGCTCAGGCTAAGGCCCGGCTCAGGCCCGCCTAAGGCTCAGGCTAAGGCCCGGCTCAGGCCCGCCTAAGGCTCAGGCTCAGGCCCGGCTCAGGCTCGACTCAGGCCCCGAAGTCGCGCCGTATCGTCGAAGGGTTGGGCAGGGGCAGGTCCGGCCGAACCCGCGCGACCCAATCGTGCAGCGCTCGAACGCTCGTCTCGAAGGCGATCAGCTGCCAGGGGATCTCGTCCGGGGCGAAGGGCCGGGTCTCCAGCGACTCGCGCGTTACCAGCCGCTCGCCGCTGACGATGCGGGCCTCGAAGGCAATGACCACCACGGCGGCCGTCACCCTTGAGTACAGCCCCACAATCTCCCCGGGCTCGACGAGGAGACCCGTCTCCTCCAACGTCTCGCGAACGGCCGCCTCACGGACCGTCTCGTCGATCTCCAGGAAACCGCCCGGCTGGGCCCACATGTTGTAGCCCGGCTCGATCCCGCGCCGGATGAGCATTACCTCGCCGCGATCGGTGATCGGCAGCGTGGTCACAACCAGCCGCGGGTTCACGTAGAAGATGAAGCCGCAGCTTGGGCAGGCGAGCCGGTCACGTTCCTCGCCCTCGATGGGGCCGAAGTTGAGCCGGCTGCCGCAGCGCGAGCAGAACCGAACCATCGGCTCGAGCCAATCTGGGATGCCGCCCGGACCGAATCGGACTTCGCTCATGCGGACCTTCTCCAACTGCCGCCGTCCCCGGCCCGGCTACGGAGCGCCGCGGAGGTCCGCGTTCGACTCGTCTTCCTCGATCGATTTCGTCTGGGCCGCGCGGAAGGCCACGAGGCGGTCGCGGAGCGCCGGGTCGGCCAGGGCGAGGATCTCGGCCGCGAGCAGGGCCGCGTTTTCGGCGCCGCCTACCGCCACGGTTGCGACGGGGATGCCCTTTGGCATCTGAACGATCGAGAGGAGCGAGTCCAGGCCGCCGGCGACCTGTGTGGGGATCGGTACGCCGATCACGGGCAGGATCGTCTTGGCCGCGATCACCCCGGGCAGATGCGCCGCGCCGCCGGCGGCGGCGATGAAGACCCGTATGCCGCGCTCGTCGGCACCGGCCACGAAGCGGAAGAGCAGGTCCGGCGCGCGGTGGGCCGAGATGGCGCGCATCTCGCACGGAACGCCGAGCTTGCCGAGCATCTCGACGGCCTTCTCCATCACCGGGAAATCCGAGCGGCTGCCACACACGATTCCGACGCGCGCGGCTTGAGTCTGTGCGGCCATGCCGTTCCTCCTGCGGTGAGCTGCGGCTCGAGTCCGATTATGGGCCAGTTCCGAAACCCCGGGGGCACCGCGTGGGAGTCGGGGCTTCTTTGCGTGACTCGGGCACAGAAGCGGCGAGGAGCCATCATCATGGTGTCGACAGAGTGGATACAGCGAGTCGGCGCCATCCGATGGAAATGGAGAAGACGGAGTGCCCTCGGAGAAGCCCACCCAGTCCAAGATCAACCACGAGGTTCTTGGCCCTGGGATAGCAATTTACGACAACCATCGCCGAACGGTCTGGAGGCGGATCGGCTTCGTGTTGCTGGTCCTTCTCGGCGTGGTCGACATCGTCTGGCTCGCACGCGTCGACTTGATGCACGGCGACACCCTCCTGGGCGGCGCCGAAGTTGCTGGGTCTCTCGCCATCATCGTCTACAGCCTGCACTCGGTGGTGGCCGACACCCTGCGTCTCCGCAGCGACATTCGCCTCGTGGTGGCCCGTGGCGGTTTCGCACTGCTTCCACCGGGCCTGCCAGTCTCATGGAGCGAAGTCGAGTCGATCGGCGATCCCAAGTCCCCCGCGGGGGACCCCAGATTCATCAGAGTCGAACTCAAGGATCCCGCCGACTACGAGAAACGCCACGGCGTCACGCTCGTGGGTCACCTGAACATGCTCTACAACCGGGGCACCCTGATCCTCGGTAGCGGGATGAGCATTCCGCTCAAGGACGTGGAAGCCCTGATGCGGAGTCAGCTGGCCGAGTTCCGCGGCGTTGCGGCAGGCGTGGCCACGGCACCGGTCCCCGCCCCCAGACCGAAGCGCCGCGCCTCCACGCCCAGAAGCTAGGCCTGCACTCGAATTCCCCATGCCGCCCAGTCGGCCGTGATCGGACAATTACGTCGATCTACGGCGTGCAATCTACCTGCGCCGGCGCGGATAATCCCATATCTGCGAGGGACACCCAGAAACAGAGGACGGGACATGACACTGGCACAGCAACTTGTTCTGCGGGGTATCGACGCATGATGGAAGTCGTTGAATACGGCGGTTGGCCGAATTGCATCAAGCTCTCCAACGGGAAGATAGAGCTGATCGCGACGACCGATGTCGGCCCGAGGATAATCCGGCTTGGTTTCGTAGGTGGCCAGAACCTCTTCCACAACTACCCGAGCACTCTCGGCAAGACGGGAGATCCGGAGTGGAACAACTACGGCGGGCATCGCTTGTGGGCCGCGCCTGAGGTCTTCCCGCGCACGTACTCCCCGGACAACAGCCCCGTCGAACATGAGTGGGACGGCACCACGCTGATCCTGCGCTCCTCCGACAAGCCGGGCGGGCTCGACAAAGAATTGCGAATTACGCTGGATCCAGCCTCGACGACCGTCAAGGTCATCCACCGGATCACGAATCGCAACCCGTGGGCAATCGACCTGGCGCTCTGGGTGCTCTCGGTCATGGCCGCCGGAGGCCGTGCGATCTACCCTCACGAGGACTACCTTCCGCACCCCGACGTTCTCCTGCCGGCACGTCCGCTCGTCCTGTGGCATTTCACGGACATGAGCGATCCGCGCTGGACCTGGGGCCGGAAGTACATCCAGCTGCGCCAGAATCCTGCTGCGACCACCAAGCAGAAGCTGGGCATGCTCAACACCAAGGGCTGGGCGGCATATCTGCTCGGCGGCGATGCTTTCCTCAAGCGCTATCCGTGCCTGCCCGGTGCGACCTATGCGGACATGGGCTGCAACACCGAGACATACACGGACCCCGACATGCTCGAGGTAGAAACGCTGGGTCCGCTGACGGCAGTTGAGCCCGGAGCGTTCGCCGAACACACCGAGTCCTGGCTTGTGGCCAAGCTTGACTGCGGTACCAGCGACGCCGATATCGACGCCAAGCTGCTGCCGCTGGTGGCCGGCCTGCCCTCGGTTTCGTAGCGCGGCGGACGGTCTGCCACAACAACCGGGCGGCCGCAGCCGAGCCTGCCGGACAGTTCACCGCAGGATCGGCGCGGCCGCCTGATTTCGCGCGGCGCGCGTCCCCGGCAGTCGGCCGCGGCGCGTCACGGCAATTGCTGACGCGCGGAGCGTGACGGGCAGGGTCCGGCTCGTCCCGGCGGCCGTCCTAGCGGCCGCCCATCCTGATCATGAGGATCGACCCTTCGTAGAGCATGTACATCACGACTGCCATTACGATCGGGCTGACGAAGTCTGCGCCCGGCGTCACGAAGGTTGAGAAGATGGTGATCCCAAGGATGGCCATCCGGCGCGACCGTTCGAGGCGCTTGGAAGACACGATGCCGACCTTCGAGAGCAGGACAAGGAAGATCGGGAATTCCATTACCAGGCCGAAGGCCAGGAACAGCGTCGTGATGAAGCTGAAGTACGCCTCCGCAGTGAGCATCAACGTGACGTCGGAGGTCTGGAAGTTGTACAGGAATCCCGACGCGTAGGGAAGGATGAAGTAGGCGACGCAGACGCCGAGGGCGAAGAAGAACATCGACATGGGGACCCACGGCCGAGCGGCCGAGCGCTCCTGCCGGGTGAGGCCCGGAGACACGTACGCCCAGAACTCGTACAGGATCACCGGCATTGCCAGGATCGCCCCGACGACGAGCGAGACCTGGAGCTGGATCATGAACGGCTCGGTCAGGCCGAGGGCGACCAGCGGCTTGTCCGTCGGTAGTGGAGCCCTGAGAATGTGAATGATCCTGCCGGACAGGATGAAGCCGATGATGGAACCCGGCAGCAGCGAGAACGCCGCGATGAACAGCCGGTTGCGCAACTCGACCAGATGGCCCGAGAGCGTCATCTCGGACTCGACCACGGCGGGAGGCGCATCCGGAGAGCGGCGGAACGGCAGCCGAAGCCGGCGCAGCCTTGAACGGTGAGGGCTAGAGGCGGCGTCGGGCACGGATGCGCTCTCCATCTGGGCGTTGGGATCCATCGTCAGTCCCAAGTGCAGGCGCGCCTTGACTCAAGACGATCCTTGGGCACACGGTATTCCCGCGCTGGCGACAGAGCAAGTATGCGCGGCATCACGCAGGAATTGGTTGCCGCCGGACCACGGTCTCTGCCCGAGAACCGGCCGCGCCCGCCGAGGCCCTTCACGGTCGCAAGAGTTCGCCGGCTCCGTCCACTGCTGCTACCGCATAGACCTTCGGTGAGAGACCGGTCCTGGCGGTGTAGCCGCGCATGACCGTTTCGCGGAGGGCTTCTTCTGTGCCGTGAGTCACCAGACTGACGGTGCAGCCGCCGAATCCGCCACCCGTCATCCGACTTGCGATCACTCCCGGCACGGTGTCGGCGATTTCGACCATGAGGTCCAGTTCGGGGCAGCTGACCTCGAGCAGATCCCGCAGCGAGTTGTGGGAGGCCGCGAAGAGGCGCCCAAGCGCGGCCAGATCGCCGTCCCGCAGGGCCACGACCGTCTCCATGACGCGCTCGTTCTCATCGACGACGTGCTGGCAGCGACGTCCGACTTCTTCCGGCATGCGGTCGATGTTGCGGGCCAGCATCGCGGCGTCGACGTCGCGCAGAGACTTGACGCCGGGTTCCCTTTGCGCAATCACGGAGACGCCGAGCTCGCATTCCTCGCGCCGCTTGTTGTAGTCGATGCCCAGGCGCCGCGGAGCGCTCGTGTCGCACACGACGATCGAGAGTTCGGTCGGTAGAGGCGTCAGAGTCGCCTCGTTGGATCGGCAGTCGATCAGCAGGGCGTTGTTGGCGCGGCCGGCTGCGCTGGCGAACTGATCCATGATCCCGCAGTTGACGCCGACGTAGGCGTTCTCGGCGCGCTGGGCGATGGCGGCCATCCTCGCTGCCGGCGGCCGGGCAGTGCGCGGATCGGCGAGCGCCAGGCTCGATGCCATCTCCAGAGCGGCCGATGAGCTGAGCCCGGATCCCAGCGGGATCGTCGAGTCGAGGACGCCGCGGAAGCCCCTCAATGGGAGCCCCGCCTCCAGCATTGCCCAGGCGGTCCCGGCCACGTAGTCGATCCACGTGGTGTCCGATCTGGCCTTGGGAGCGAGGCTGTCGAAGTCGAATGAGCGGGTCTCGTTCAGTTCGACGGATGTCAGCTCGACTCCCGGGCGCTCCCAGGCTTCGAACGCGAGCCAGATCTCGCGATCGATCGCCGCCGGCAGGACGAACCCCAGATTGAAGTCCGTGTACTCGCCGATGAGGTTCACGCGTCCGGGCGCACGGACGATGTGCGCCGGGCCGGACGCGTGCAGGACGGCCTGCAGGGCGTCGGCGCGGGCCTTGCCGGCAGTGGTCTTCGGCGAAGGGTTCGCCGCGTGTTCGTCGCTCATTGCACCGACTCCTCGCCGACTTGTGTTCCCGTCAGCATATGGCGGCTCGCGCCGCGGCTCTCATCCCAGAGCGATAGCCGCGCCACGAGACTGGAAGGATAAGAGGGTCGACGGCCGCTGGGGCTCTCAGTCGGCCTGTGTGGAAGGGGATGCAACCGGCTGGGTGGCGTCCGGCTGCGGATAGGTGGTGATCGCCGCGGGCTGCGCGGGCGCGGCCTCGACGACGCCCATGACGGGCTGGTACTGCACCGGAACCTGAGCCACGGGGGTCGGATCGCCCGGCTGACCAACGCCAATGGGCTGTGCGGGTGCCTGGGGCAGTGCCGGCGCCGCGGGCTGTGCGGGCGCCTGGGGCTGTGCGGGCGCCTGGGGCTCTGCCGGCGCCGTGACTTGAGCGATGGATCCGGTCACAGCTTCCTGAACCGGGCCGATTGCCTTCTGGAACTCGCGGAGGCTCTTGCCGATTGCAGCGCCAACCTCGGGCAGCTTGCCGGGTCCGACGACGATCAGGGCGATGACCAGAACAATCACCAGGTGGGCTGGCGTGAGTCCGAACATGTGTCGCTTCCTTCCAACTTCGTTGCCTTGCCGAGCGTTCCTCAGCCGGCCGACTGGTCCAGCTTGGAGCTTACAGAGTCGATCGCCGAACGCAACCGATCTGCGGCAACTTCGGCCGTGATGTCTCGCTGCGACTCCGACAGAAGCTCGTACCCCACCATGAACTTCCTGACCGTCGCGTGGAGGAGCGGTGGATAGAAATGGGCGTGAAGCTGCCAATGCGGCCTCTCGACGCCGTCGAACGGGGCCTGATGCCATCCCATCGAATACGGGAAAGGCGCGTCGAACAATCCGTCGTAGCCACGCAGCAACTCCACGAGCCGGCCCGAGAGCAGGTCTCGCTGGCGATCGCCCAGCTCCGGCAGCCGCGAGACTGGTCGGCGGGGGATGACGAGTGTCTCGAATGGCCAGGCGGCCCAGAACGGCACGACCACGAGCCAGTCATCGTCGCTGCCCAGGTCCCTCGGTCCGCCGACTTCCTGCTCGGCATAGTCGAGCAGGAGGCTGCGACCGGTGGCTTCAAAGTAGCTGCGTTGGGTAGCTTCTTCCTTCTCTCCTTCGCGCGGAATGGCGCTGCCGGCCCAGATCTGTCCGTGCGGGTGAGGATTCGAAGCGCCCATCGCCGATCCGCGGTTCTCGAAGACCTGGACCCACGGAAAAGACTTGCCCAGAGTCTCGGACTGCGCGGACCAGAGGTCCACGACGGTTCTGGCCTGAGCGGCGCTCATCAGCGACAGAGTCAGGTCGTGGCGCGGCGAGAAGCAGATGACCTTGCAGGTGCCCTGCTCGCTTGACGCCCGCAGCAGCCCGTCCTCGAATGACGCCACCGGCGAGTCCGGCTGGAGTGCGGCGAAGTCGTTGGTGAAGACGAACGTTGATTCGTACCTGGGATTCTGCTCGCCGTTCGCTCGGGTGTTGCCGGGGCACAGATAGCAGGATGGGTCGTAGGCCGGCACGTCGGCCAAAGGCGGAGCCTCGGCCGAACCACGCCATGGTCGGCTCGTCCGTTCAGCCGAAACCAACAGCCATTCTCCCGTCAGCGCGTTATAGCGGCGATGGGGCCGCGATAGGAGAGCGGTCGCAGATAGGTCTTTGTTCACTCGGGCTCCCGGGACTTGTATGGACTGGCAGGGTCAACCCCCTCGCTCGTGATTGTCTGCACGTTGCCTGTCGCAACGTCCGCGAGCAGCAGCCGTCGGACCGCCGTCGTTATCTGGCTGCAGGCCGAAGGGTCGAGGCCGGTGTCGGTGACGATTGTGTCGGCGTCTTCCAGCCGCGCTACCGAGCTGATGCCGACGACGCCCCATTTCGTATGGTCCGCAAGGACGATCAGGCGTCGGCCTGCCTCGATCAGAGCTCGGTTCGTCTCCGCCTCGAGGATGTTAGGCGTCGTGAAGCCGGATCTCGGATCCATCCCATGAATTCCCATGAAGACGCTGTCAACATGCAGCGACCGGATGAAATCGACTGTGAACGGTCCTACGAGTGCGTCGGAAAGGGTGCGAACACCGCCGCTGAGAATGACCGTCTGGTCCGGTCGGCCGTCCTTGTGGAGGACGTCTGCCACCGGCACCGAATTGGTCAGGACCGTCAGACCGGGAACGTCGGTGAGGTGTTTGGCAAGCTCGAAGGTCGTGGTTCCGGCCGAGATGGCGATCGCCGTTCCGGGCGTAACCAGGCTGGCGGCGGCGGCCGCGATCAGCGTCTTCTCGCTCTGCATGAGCGTTGACTTGATCGTGAACCCCGGCTCGAACTGGGAACTCCCCTCCACGGCCGTGGCGCCGCCGTGGACCTTCTCAATCAACCCGAGTTCGTTCAGAACCTCGAGATCGCGCCGGATGGTCATGTCCGAAACGCCCAGCGCGCGGACCAAATCTGCCACTCGAACCGCGCCCTCCTCGCGCACGCGTTCGAGAATCAGGGTCTGGCGCTGCCGTGCCAGTGCGGGCCTCCTGGCACTCGCATCCAGATCCTGCGGTGTCTCCACTACTCGCTCCAATTCCTCGTGGGCCGTTCCTCTCCGGCGGATGGCGTGCCTACACCACCCCCTTCCAATGTTCTATTCGCTTGCAATCGTGCCGCCATCGAAGCCGAAAGTCAACCGATCCAACCAGAATCCAAAGGTTCCCAACGCTAAATCCCCTTGACAGTTGGAATGGCGCGGCCGGACAATCGCCCAGTCTTGTTGGTTCCTGTTGAACCACGGCCGTTTACGTGTCGTGGAGGGAGGAGTAACAGTTAATGGCAGATCAAGAGAACCGCGCCGGCTTGCTCTCTGGTGGGCAGGTATCGAGGCGAGAGATCCTCAAGAAGGGCCTGATCGGCGCAGCCGGACTTACCGTGCTGCCGGCGGTCATCGCCGCGTGCAGTAGTAGCTCGACGGCTACATCCACCCCCGCCGCACCGGTTGCTACGCCGGCCGGTGCCACGCCCCCGCCAGCGGCGACCCCGGCCGCGGCTACCGGCAAGGTCACCCTCGGGTCCAACCTCTCGGACGCCACGCCCAAGGCGGCCCTCGCTGCTGCGGTCGCCGCGTTCAATGTGGCGAACCCGGGCATCACTGTGACGACCAACACGATCGATCACAACACGTTCCAGACCACCCTCAATACCTACCTTGGGGCAACGCCTGAGGACGTCATCACCTGGTTCTCCGGCTATCGCATGCGTGCGTTCGCCGATCAGGGCCTCTTCGTTGACATCTCCGACCTGTGGGCCGGCGCGACTGGCAAGCTGTACACGGACGCTGTCAAGACTGCGTGCACCTCGTACGACGGCAAGCAGTACATGATTCCGTTCGACACATACGCTTGGACGGTCTACTACGTTCCGAGCCTGTGGAAGGCCAAGGGATACACCGTCCCGACGACTCTCGCAGACTTCAAGACCCTCGCTGCCAAGATGAAGAACGATGGCATCGTCCCGATTGGCCTCGGCCAGAAGGACGGATGGCCGGCCATGGGCACGTTCGACATCATCGACCTGCGCGAGAACGGCTACCAGTTCCACGTCGACCTGATGGCCGGCAAGAACAAGTGGACCGACCCGAAGGTTGCCAACGTCTTCAACGTTTGGAAGGACCTCCTTCCCTACTACCAGACCGGCGCCGCAGGCCGAAACTGGCAGGATGCCGTCAACGGCCTCCTCGCCAAGACCACAGGCATGATGCTTCAGCCTCAGGCCGTTCAGGTTGCCATCGAGCTTGAGAAGACCAAGCCCGGCACTCTGGCCGACCTCGACTTCTTCTCTTGGCCGGGCCACGGGAAGGGCTTCGATGACGAGGCTGCTCTCGACGCGCCGATCGACGGGTTCATGCTCGCCAAGAACTCGCCGAACCTCGCCGCGGACACGGCCAGCGCCAAGACGCTGCTCGCGTTCTTCGGTCTGGGCGCTACCCAGGGCATCTACGCCAAGGCCGACTCGAGCCTCATCGCTGTTGCGAGCGACGCGGACACCAGTGGCTACACCGCGCTTCAGAAGAAGCAGGTCGCAGTCATCGGCGCCGCCAAGAAGCTCACTCAGTTCCTTGACCGCGACTCCAACCCGGCCTTCACCGGCCCCAACGGCATGGGCAGCTTCCTGATCGACTTCCTCTCGAAGCCGGACCAGGATCTGACCCCGTTCCTGGCGAAGATCCAGGCCTTCCAGGACTCCCTGGGCTCCTAGGCCTGATCTAAGCCATTCAATCCTCGTAGTCTTTGAGCGGTTTGATGCCTGACAAAGCAGCATCTGCGGCCGCCTCCGTCCAGCCCGGTGACCCCGGGCTGGCGGGGGCGGCTGTCACTCCTTCTACGCGCCTGTTTGATCGGTTCCCCTTCAACCGGATGCCGTTCATCGGGCGCCAGCGGTGGCACCTTCTGACACGCCGAGACAAGTTTGTTCTGGCGTTGATGGTGGGCATCCCGCTCGTACTCGATATCGCCCTGATATGGGGGTCGATCGTCGTCGATTTCCTGTGGTCCCTCACGGACTGGCACGGAAACGGCGCTATCACAGGGGGCGGGGTAGGGCACCAGTACGTCGGCCTGAACAACTACGGCCAGCTCTTCACTGGAACTTACCCGTTCTTCTGGACGGCGGCCTTGCACAACGTGTTCTGGCTGGCCTTCCTCATGTTCGTGGCCACACCGCTGGGCATTCTGATGGCGGTGATCCTCGATGGACACATCAAGGGCATGGCCTTCTACCGGACCGTCTTCTACCTGCCGGTCGTGCTCTCCCTTGCCCTCGTCGGCATCATCTGGCAGCTGCAATACGCGCCGGACTGGGACCGCGGCTTCATAAACGGCACGTTGCACTTCTTCGGCTACCAGGTGCCACTCATCAAGGACATTCCGTTTGTGGGCAAATGGTTCCGGGACGTATCTACGACGGACTGGGTGGGCGGTCCGCTGTCCATCATTCCCACTGTCATCGCGGCTACCTGGCGCCACGTGGGTTACGTCACGATCCTCTATCTGGCAGGCCTGAAGGGCTTTGACCCGACGCTCCGGGAGGCTGCCGCGATTGACGGCGCCAATTCCCGGCAGACCTTCTTCAAGGTCGTGTTCCCGGTGATGAAGCCCATCAACATCATGATCGTGGTGATCACGACGATCGAAGCCCTGCGTGCGTTCGATCTCGCCTTCATCACGAATGGCGGCCGCAGCCCCTTGGAGTTGCTGTCGACCCTTATTACCAACAACGCCCTTAGCGAATCGACCCGCATTGGGTTCGGCTCGGCGATCGCCGTCATTCTTGCGATCGTCTCGCTGGTCCCGATCGTGATCTTCCTGGCGATGACGATGCGTGAGGAGAAGAAGTGAGCGACGCCGAATCCACACCCGGCGCCGCCTTCACGCCCGGCGTCGCACCAAGCGAAGAGGCTGCCAGAGCTCGCGCTAAGGACATGCCGTTCGACCTAATCGACGCTTCCGACGCGGCCGCGAAGGATCGCGAAACAGCTAGTGCCACGGAACGAGCCCTCGCCCGTGGAGCCGTGCTGAAGCGGAAGCGCGGTGGGATCAAACCCCGTCGCGTGGGGCTATACGCGTTCCTGGTGACGATCACCTTCATCTGGATGATGCCGTTGCTGGTCGCGGTGTACGAAGCCCTGCGCACGAACGGGGACGTGATCCAGAACGGCATATTCTCGCTGCCCCATGGTCTGACTCTCGACAACTTCATAACAGCTTGGGGCAGCACGACACCAGACTTCCCGCAGGCCTACGCGAACACGCTGATAGTCACGATACCGTCGGTGATCATCGTGCTCCTCATCGGGTCGATGGTTGCGTACGCCGTCTCAAAGTACAGCTGGCGCGCCAACCTGCTCGTCCTCATGATCTTCACCGCAGGAAACCTGCTGCCTCAACAGGCCATCATCCTGCCGATGTACCGCCTCTTCAGCACGCACCTGTTGCCGTGGCCTTTCACTGACAACGGGGGCACCCTTCTATACAACCAGTACATCGGGCTCATCTTCATCCACGTCCTGTTCCAGTTGGGCTTCGTCGTCTTCGTGCTCAGCAACTACATGAAGACGCTGGGCACCGAGATCATCGAGTCTGCCCTGGTGGATGGCGCCGGCGTGGTCAGGATCTGGGCCAGCATCGTCATGCCGCTCTGCAAGCCCGCAGTCGCGGCAATGGCGACTCTGGAGTTCACGTTCATCTACAACGACTTCTTCTGGGCTCTCACATTGATGTCGACTCAGGACAAGCGGCCCATCACCGCTGCCCTGAACACGATCCAAGGCCAGTACTACACCAACTACAACCTTCTCGCGGCGGCCGCTCTGTTGGCCGCAGTCCCAACGGTTCTGGTGTTCCTGGCCTTGCAGCGCTACTTCGTCAGCGGCCTGACGCTTGGTTCCACCAAGGGCTAGCCGGCCGAGATCCTTTGCGCTGCGTTCCAACGGGCGACGAGTATTCTCAAAGGCGGACGACGAAAGTCGTCCGCCTTTCAACTCTCCGGACCAGGTGGGAGCACGATGCCGATCAGTTACGACGACACGTCGAGGACGTTCCACCTCCGCAACGAGAAGATCAGCTATGTGATGCGCGTTCTGGAGAACGGCACGCTTGGGCATCTCTACTTTGGCGGCTCGCTGGCGGAGTCGGGTTCGTACGGCCACCTTTCGGGCGGTGAATATCTGGGCCTATCCAATCGCCTGGGCGAGCCGATCGCGCTCGAGTACCCGACGCCGGGGATCGGCGACTTCCGCGTTCCAGGGCTGATTGTCGAGCAGCCGGACGGTTCGACCGCGCTGGACCCCCGTTTCGTCAGCCATCGCGTGTTCGGCGGGAAGTCCGCAATCCCCGGCTTGCCCTCGACCTACGTCCAGGGATACGAGGAAGCTGAAACGCTCGAAATCCTTCTGGTGGACACGCCGGCCAACCTGGAGATTCGCGTCTTCTTCGCGATCTACGCCGATCGCCCGGTGGTGACCCGGAGCGTCCGCTTCCGGAACGTCGGATCGGATGCGGTGCAGATCCGATGCGCGATGAGCGCGACGCTGGACCTGCCCGACTCAGATTGGGAGATGCTTCACCTGAGCGGGGCCTGGGCGCGTGAACGCCACGTCCGGACGCGGCGTCTGGAGGCGGGTTCGCAGGCAATCGGAAGTCTGCGCGGAGCCTCCGGACACCAGCACAATCCGTTTCTCATTCTCAAGCGAGCGCAGACCACCGAGGAAAGCGGCGAGGCGTACGGGCTGAGCCTCGTCTACTCGGGCAACTTCCTTGCCGAGGTCGAGGTCGACGAGTTCGAGACCACGCGGTTGCGCATCGGCATCAACCCCGAAGGCTTCTCCTGGCAGCTGGATCCGAGCGCGGAATTCTGCACGCCGGAGGCGGTTCTGACGTACTCCGAGTCCGGCATCGGGACGCTTTCGGACGCATATCACAGCCTCTATCGCGATCGTCTGGCGCGTGGCGTCTGGCGTGACGCCCCCCGGCCGATCGTCATCAACAACTGGGAGGCGACCTACTTCGATTTCGACGATGCCAGGCTGGTCGAGATCGCGACCGCCGCGCGGGATCTCGGCGTCGAGATGTTCGTTCTTGATGACGGCTGGTTCGGGCAACGCGACAGCGACGCTACCTCGCTGGGCGACTGGACGGCCAACAAGGCCAAGCTTCCGAGTGGGGTGGAAGGTGTCGCCCGCCGGATAGAGGCTCTTGGGCTCCGGTTCGGGATCTGGATCGAGCCGGAAATGGTCAGCCAGCGCAGCCAGCTGTTCGCCGATCACGCCGATTGGGCCGTCGGGGTTCCCAGTCGTCCGCATACCGAGGGCCGCAACCAGCTGGTCCTGGACATGTCCCGGCGCGAGGTCGTCGACCACCTTTTCGGAGTCCTGTCGGATCTGCTTGGTCGCGCCCCCATCTCATACGTGAAGTGGGACATGAACCGCAACATCACCGAGCCGTTCAGCCCGTCGTTGCCGGCGCGGCGGCAGGGCGAGTTCTTCCATCGCTACATCCTGGGCACATACGACCTCTACGAACGGTTGACGCGTGCGTTCCCGCAGGTCCTCTTCGAATCCTGCGCGGGCGGCGGCGGCCGCTTCGACCCGGGTCTCCTGCCGTTCGCGCCACAGGCCTGGACGAGCGACGACACGGACGCAGTCGAGCGGCTGAAGATCCAGTGGGGAACTTCTCTCTGCTATCCCGTCAGCTCCATGGCGGCGCATGTCTCGGCCGTGCCGAACCATCAGACCGGCCGGACAACGCCGCTCGCAACCCGGGCGGCGGTCGCGTTCTTCGGCGTCCTTGGTTACGAGCTCGATCCGGGTGCGTTGAATGACGAGGAGCGTAAGGCGGTCGCCGACCAAATTTCCTACTACAAGGCGCGCCGCGAGCTCTTCCAGCGAGGCCGACTCGTGAGGCTGCGAAGCCCCTTTGAGGGTGACGGCAACGAGACGGCCTGGATGACCGTTTCGGACGATTCTCGGCGGGCGGTCGTGGGCCACTACCGTGTCCTGAACCGGCCTCACCGAGGACCTGCCAGGCTGAGGCTGCGTGGGCTGGATGCGAAAGCCACCTACCGTGTCTCCGTCTGGCCGACCGGGGACGACCGCGTCTCGAAGGCAAACACGGGCATCCGCGGCGGTGATGAGCTGATGCGCATCGGCTTGCTGATCGCATCCGATGATCCGCTCGACTCGCGCCTCGCAGGCGACTTCACGGCCAGACTCTTCGACCTGGTTGCCGAAGAACCCGCCAGTCAAAGCAGCCGCTAACGAGCCGCTGCCGATTCGCGAGCCCTGCCTGAGGGTCAACGTGGCCCAGGGTGCGGCCCGAAACGGAGGTCGGTGTCCAATGACAGCGAAACCGTGGCTTGCGCCGGAATTGACTTCGGTGAGCCGTTTGGCGATGCACAGCGTCCCGCACTCCGATCGGATCGGCCTGGACGGCCGCTGGCGATTCCAGTTGCTCCATACGCCGGAGGAAGACCTCGGAGCCAACTGGAGTGAAGTCGACGTTCCGGGTTGCTGGACCATGCAGGGCTTCTTCGACCTGCCGCACTACACCAACGTCCAGATGCCATTCCCCGGCGATCCGCTGCAGCTGCCTGCGGTCAATCCAACCGGCGTATACGAACGCAACTTCGAGGCGCCGGCGGAGTGGCTCGCCGGGCGCCGCGTGGTTCTATGTGTCGGCGCGGCGGAAAGCGTTCTGATCGCCACCGTCAACGGCCGCGAAGTAGGCATCAGCAAGGACTCGCATCTGGCCGCCGAGTTCGATGTGACGGACTTCGTTCGGGCTGGGTCCAACGCCATCTCGCTGCGAGTCGTGAAGTGGTCTGACGCCACGTACGTGGAGGATCAAGACCAATGGTGGCACGGCGGCATAACCCGCTCCGTGTACCTCTATGCCACTCGGCGGACCCACATCGCGGAGATTCGGGTCAACGCGGGACTGACGGAAGACCTGCTGACCGGGACCTTCGAGCTGCAGGCCGACATCGACTTCGATGGGCTGGCGGCGGAGCCGGGCTGGTCGATCGAAGCGGGACTTGGCGACCGCGCTCCCCTCACTGCCGTGGTGCCGGTCGCGAACACGGGACCAGGACCTCGGGTCGGCCGAGCCGACTCGGAGCCGCTGAGCCGCCGTCGCTTCGACCTTGTGGCGCGGCTCGTCTCGGTGGGCCTGACCGGTGCCGAGAAGGCCGAATGGGAAGCGCTCGCACCGCAGCTGCACCCGCCCGTCGATGGACGCTCGATTCTCGTGGCAGAGGTTCCGAACGTCGAGCCGTGGTCGGCGGAGAGGCCCAGTCTCTATCCGCTTCGGGTCGTACTGCGTTCGCCGTCCGGCGAGGCGACCGAGCAGATCGACCTGAAGATCGGCTTCAGGCGTGTCGAGATCGAAGGCCTGCATCTGCTGATCAACGGCGCCACGGTTCTGATCCGCGGCGTCAATCGCCACGACTTCGACCGGCACACCGGACGCGTGATCTCACCCGAGTCCTTGCGCGCCGACCTGATAGCAATGAAGCAATTCGGGTTCAACGCCGTCAGGACTTCGCACTACCCAAACGACCCGATCTTCCTTGATCTCACCGACGAGCTGGGCATGTACGTGGTCGCCGAGGCCGACATCGAGTCGCACGCGTTCATCGACCGACTCTGCGACGATCCGCGCTACCTGAACGCCTGGGTTGACCGGGTGTCGCGCATGGTCCGCCGCGACAAGAACCACGCCTCGGTGATCGTCTGGTCGCTCGGCAACGAGTCGGGGCACGGCGCCAACCAGGACGCGGCGGCGGGATGGGTTCGTCGCTACGACCCATCGCGGCCACTCCACTACGAAGGCGCGATCCGGTGGGATTGGTTCAGCCATCAGCGAGTCAGCGACCTGACGTGCCCGATGTATCCACCGATCTCCGCGCTGGTCGCCCACGCTGCGTCCGGTCGCCAGCGCCACCCGCTGATCATGTGCGAGTACTCCCATGCGATGGGCAACAGCAACGGCACCCTGGCCGAATACTGGGACGCCATCGAAGCCACCGACGGCCTGCAGGGCGGCTTCATGTGGGAGTGGTTCGACCACGGCCTCGTCCAACGCCTTCCCGACGGCACGACTCGGTGGGCATACGGCGGCGATTTCGGCGACCAACCGAATGACGGCAACTTCTGCCTGGACGGCCTGGTCTGGCCCGACGGGCGTCCCAAGCCGGCGCTCTGGGAGCACCGTCAGCTGGCCGCTCCGGTTCGCGTGGCTGCCGGTCCCAACGGCCTGAGCGGGGGCTCGGTCGAGCTCTCGAACCGCCAGGACTTCACGGGCCTGGATTGGCTGCGTGCCACCTGGGAGCTGGCAGCGGACGGCGAAATCATTCGGAGCGGCGAGCTGGAGTTGCCCGCTATCGCGCCCGGCAAGAGCGCCACGCTCTGGCTGCCGGGTTGGACGGCAGTAGAGCCCGAAGGCCGCGAAATGTGGCTGACGCTCCGTTTCACTACCGAGGCGCCGCTGGCCTGGGCCCCGGCCGGTTTCGAGATCTGTTGGGCTCAGCTGCCTCTTTCGGCCGGCGACCCAGCTCGGCATCTGGCCGGGCGGGAGAGCGGCGTCGTCACGCTGGACGAGGCCGGCCTGCTGGTCCACGAACTCCTGGCGGCTCCGCCCCGCCTCTCCCTCTGGCGCGCTCCGACGGACAACGATCGAATCGTCGGCCTTGCCGCGCAATGGCTGGAATGGGGCGTCGACAACCTCACGCGGACCCTTCTCTCCGTGCGGCGTGAGGGAGGGACGACCGTCGTCCTCAGCGAGG
Organism: Chloroflexota bacterium; assembly: GCA_003156975.1. GTDB lineage: Bacteria > Chloroflexota > Limnocylindria > Limnocylindrales > CSP1-4 > Fen-1039. The sequence goes on from PMIE01000082.1 coordinate 19,035, forward strand.
AACGGACCGCCGGCGGGATCGTCGTCCCCCATGAGCAGCGGTTCCGGGCGATTGCCGGCGGCGGCGTGATCGTCTCAGAGAAGGTCACCATCCCCGAGGTTCTGGCCGATCTGGCCCGTGTCGGCGTCGCGATGGAGGCGGTCGCCGGCCTGGAGCAGACCGAGTGGTTCGGTCGCGGACCCATCGAGACATATCCGGACCGTCGCCGCGGCGCCCCCATCGCGCGCTGGCATACAACCGTCACCAACGAGTACGTGCCATACGTTCGACCGCAGGAGAACGGAGGCCACAGCGAGGTTCGCTGGTTCGAGCTTTCGGACGATGCCGGCCGAGGCTTCCGAATCACCACAGACCGGCCGCGTCAGATGTCGGCGACCCACTTCCGAGCGGAGGATCTGGCGGCGGCGCTGCATGACGTCGAGCTGGTGCCGCGTGCCCAGACGGTAATCCATGTCGATGGCGCACACCGCGGCCTCGGAACCGCCAGTTGCGGCCCGGACACCCTGCCTCAGTATCGCCTTGGCCCGGGCCCATACGAGTGGTCCTGGAAGATCGAATCGATCGGGTCGAACCGGTAGCTCAACGAGACCTGGTCAGTGCGGTCCGATCCAGGCGCCGACGACTACGCCGGCCACCGCGGCCGCCACGGCTATGACGGCCATCAGCGGCAAAGCAAATCGGACCCAGGGTCCGGCAACCGGCGTTCGGCCGTCCAGCGTCCGGCGCCCGCGGGTTTCTCGTGTCGAGACGAGAAGCCAGCGTGTGGCGACCCCGAACGGCAGGAACGCGAGCGCCACGAGAGGGAGCGAGAAGATGCCCATGCCGTGGGCCACGTATGCGGCCGCGACGATCAATACCAACGACAAGATGGCCAACGCCCCCTCGGCGAGCGTTCGCGACCGAACCGGCCGACCGGGCCGCCCCCTCGCGAGCCACCACACCGCAAACGCCCCGAATGCAACGGCACCCATGAGCAACAGCCATTTCATGACTGCATAGTCTAGAGGCGGTTGGGATTGGCCAAACGTCCCGGAGAAGCGGCGTGCCGACTGTCGTTCCGCGCTCCCGTCCGGGTCCACAGGAGTATTCTTAGCACGTGCAGTAGTCGTTCCCACTAACCAACAGGTTGCGGGTTGCGAGCCGCCTCTACCGGCGGGCACAACACCCGGAGCTGCGAGTTTCAGCCGCAGCGAAGCGAGATCAGCGAGGCGCTCCCGAGGGCGACCTCAAGGAGAAGCAGCCATGCCGTGGGGACTCACTCCAGCTCATCTGGTAATCCTTCTCATCATCGTGTTGGTAATCGTCGGCCCGGGCAAGCTGCCCGACACGGGTGCCGCTATCGGTAAGGCTCTGCGCGGCTTCAAGAATGAGATGGACGGCGTTGACACCAAGCAGGCCACCGCTCAGCAGCCGGCCCCGCCCGTTCAGCCGCCCGCTCAGGCCCCGGTTCAGTACCAGGCCCAGCCGGTCGCACCGGTATACCAGGCGCCCGTAGCTGCTCCTACCGTGCCGCAGCAGCCGGTTACGCCGCCCGCCGAGCCGCCCGCCCAGGGCTGAGTTCGAGGTCTGGTGGCTGACTGACCCCTACTGGCGGTGGCGCCGCCGGCGCCACGTCGAGCGGTGGTGCTGCGGGCCTGATCGACGAGTGCGCCAAATGAACGAGGCCTTTGCCCGATAGGGCGGTCGGGTCTCAATCGCCGCCCTATACTCGGTCGGCAGGTTCGCGCAGCTCGGTCCGAGCATTCGCCGCGCGGCCACATCGAACGGGAGGAGACACGGGATGGCTGCCAGGACGATCCGCGACTTCCAGGTGGGAGCCGACATTACGCCCGTCGTCGACGCGTGGGCGCAGGCAAACCACTATGGGTTCCGGGGCCTCTCGCCGGACGGCACCCGCAACTACCAGCGCGGCAACGGGCTCCTTACCGGGGCGATGCCATTCTCGTTCCGGCAGGCCGGTTCCTCGGTTCACATCGAGGCCTGGATCCACGCCAATCTCATGGCCCGCATCAGTGCCCTCTTCCTGATCCCGACCGACATGGGTGTCGACTCGGGCGGTGTCCGGGGCATCATCCCGCGCACCGTCGCCCGGGACTCCGTGAACAAGCTCCTGGCGCAGCTCGGTCAGCCGCCGATCGCATAGCGCCGATCGCATAGCGCCGATCGCATAGCGCCGCCGGCCCACGCCGCCCGCGGCTGCTCTAGGATGCGGGTGTGAGCGAAACCGCCGGAACCCATCTTCTAGTCGACTGCGACACCGGCATCGACGACAGTCTGGCCTTGCTGTACGCGGTCGCCTCGTCCGAGTGCGATCTCGTCGCCGTCACCTGCACCGCCGGAAATGTGGATGCGCGGCAGGTCGCGGAGAACACTCGGGCCGTGCTCGAGCTGGCCGGCCGGCCGGACGTTGAAGTCGCGATCGGGCGCGAGACGCCACTGGCACGAGCGCTGGTCACGACTCCCGAGACGCATGGGTCTCGTGGCATCGGCTATGCCGAGCTGCCGCCCGCAACGAAGCCGCTCTCCCCGCGCTACGGCCCGGACCTGATAGTCGAGGAGGCACGCCGCCGTCCCGGAGAGCTGACGCTGGTCACGCTGGGCCCGCTGACGAACGTAGCCCTGGCCGTTCTGCGCGAACCCGAGTTGCCACGACTTCTGCGAGGCCTGGTGATCATGGGCGGCAGCTACCGCTCGCCGGGCAACACGGCGCCCACAACGGAGTGGAACGTCAACGTCGACCCCGAGTCGGCGAAGATCGTCTTCGAGGCCTTCGGGCCGAGGCAGGTCGACTCGCGAGCCTCGACCGCCGAACCGACGGACTCGACCCATCCCACTCGACCGACTGCGCTCGGGCTCGATGTCACCGAGCGGGCCAGGATGCTGCCCGAGCACCTCGCCGCGCTGGCGGCCCGGGCGGGCTGTGCTCCGGACGGAACCCGCCCGGATGGCACGGTCAATCCGATCGTCCGCTACCTCGCCGACGCCCTGCGGTTCTATATGGAGTTCCACAGCCGCTATGACGGCTTCTACGGCGCCTTCATCCACGACCCGCTCGCGCTCGCGACGGCACTGGATCCGACGCTGGTGCGGACGGAGCCACTCACCGTCGACGTGGAGTTGGGCGGGCGCCTCACCACGGGCGAGACCGTGACGGACTGGCGGCGCGTGTGGGGCCGGCCGCCTAACGTTGATGTAGCCGTGGAGGCGGACTCGACCCGCTTCATGGCCCGTTTCATCGAACGGGTGGGGGACCTGGCCGCGCGGCGTTAGTGCTCCGAGCCCGTGGCCCCGGCGCGGCGCAGCGGGCGAGCCTCCAGTGGCGCCCAGCCTGCAGACCTGGCAAGCTGTCGCAGCGCGGCACCCGTTCATCCGACCTGGCCGCGTTCCGTACAGGAGAGCAGGAGAGATGGGTCTACTACGCCGCTGGGTAGCTCGCCAGTTCACAACCCGAGTAATCGTTCTGATGCCGGTGGCGATTGCCATCAACATCGTTCTTGGCTACACCGTCCAGAGTGGTCTGAAGCTCCCGATCTACGTCGACTCCATCGGCACGATTCTCGTGGGCGTGCTCGGCGGGCCCCTGCCCGGCATGTTCACAGGCGCTCTGTCGGACTTGATCTGGCAATACGCACCCGGAATCGGCCCCGGGTCGCAGATCGGTCCGTTCGCGATCACCGCCGCCGTCATCGGTCTGCTGGCCGGCCTGTGGGGCCAGCTGGGTCTGTTCAGGCCCCGCCGCGGCCACGCCCTGAACACCGCCGCTGCCGTTGTGGCCGTGGTCCTGATCGGCGCCATGGCGCTATACACCTACAGCCGGGCATTCTCCAGCCCGGACCAGTTTGCCAATGCCGCCTTCAAGGACCCGAGCGCATTCGACCAGTCGCGGTTCTTCTTCCTGGTCGTGATGGCGGTCTTCGTGGTCCTCGTCGGCTGGGCGCTGGTGCTGCGCCGCGACGTCGGCGCCGTTTTCGCGATCAGCGCCGGTCTCTTCACCGGCATCGTGGCTGCGGTGGTCTCCGCGCCCATTTACGCGTTCTTCTACGGCGGCCTTTCCGGCAGCGGCACGGATGCGATCGTCGCCGCCTTCCGGGCCGGCGGCGACAGCCTCTACCAGTCCACGCTCAAGCAGGGCCTCCTGTCGGACCCGATCGACAAGATGATCACGACTTTCGTGGTCTTCTTCCTCGTCGGCAGCCTGTCGCGTCGCTTCGTTGCCCGCTTCCCCAACGGCGAGAAGCTCATTGGGCCCGACGCTGAGCCCGACGCCGAGCCAGAAGCCGAGCCCGCAGGCGAGGCGAGCTAGCCCCGCGTGACGCCACCCTCGCTTGCCCCCACCGCGGCCGGCTTCGGCCTGCCCGACTACGTCACTCGCCGGCCGAGTGGTTTCTATCGCTCGCTCAACCCGGCCACCAAGCTGGCAGTGGCGGCTCTGGAGGTCGTGGCCGCCTTCACGATCTCCGGCTGGCTGGGACCGGCGCTCGTGCTCGCCACGCTGGCGGCAACCGCGGCCGGCTCCCGGACCCTGCGCGGGTTGATGGTCGTTGGGCTGGCGGCCTTGCCGCTGGTCGTCTCGATCATGGTCGTGAACCTGTTCCTGCTGCCCGGCGCCTCGGACCCGATTGCCCATGTCGGGCCGCTCGCGCCAACGTGGAGCGGACTGCGGTTCGGGCTGCTTACTGCCGCGCGGCTGCTGGCGTTCTCGTCGGCGGTGGCGCTGGCCTACCTGACCACGCCCGTCGACGACCTGCTGGCCGACATGTCGCGTCGCGGCCTCGGCCGGCGAGGCGTTTTCGTTGTCGGCGCGGCGGTGCAGATGGTGCCGCGGACCATCGAACGGGTCGGGGAGATCATGGATGCCCAGCGTGCCCGCGGCATGGATACGGAAGGGCGGATCTGGCGGCGGGCGCGAGGCGTCGTCCCGCTGGCGGCACCGGTCGTCTTCGGTGCGTTGGCCGAAGTCGAGGAGCGGACGATGGCCCTGGAATCGCGGGCATTCACGGCGCCGGGTCGCCAGACGCTGCTTCGAACTCCGCCGGATCGAACGATCGATTCGGTGCTGCGCTGGCTCGCGCTCGCAGGAGTGCTGGCCATCGTCGCGCTGCGGCTGACCGGCAGGATCGGCTGACGATGGCGATCGAGCTTGAGTCTGCCCGGTATCGATACGCGGGCTCGGGGTCGGCGGCCCTGGGACCGATCGAGCTACGCGTCGAGCCGGGGCGCGTGCTGGGCGTGGCCGGCGCGAATGAATCGGGCAAGTCCACGCTCTGCGTCGTTGCCGCCGGAGTCGCTCCCGCGGTCATTGGCGGCAAGCTCGATGGATCGGTGCGGATCGACGGCGTGGACGCGGCGACGCTCCGGCCGCACGAACTTGCGCAACGCTGCGGCCTGTTGTTCCAGCACGCCCATACGCAGCTCAGCCACACCACCGCCACGGTGTTCGAGGAAGTGGCGTTTGGGCCGTGCAACCTTGGCCTGCCTGTGGCGGAAGTGGCCGAACGAGTCTGGTGGGCGCTCGGCGCAGTCGGCGTGGAGGGCCTTGCGCCGCGCGACCCGGCGCGCCTCTCCGGCGGGCAGGGGCAGCTCGTTGCGCTCGCGTCGGTGCTGGCGCTGCGGCCGAAGTACCTGATCCTCGATGAGCCGACGAGCGAGCTGGATCCGGCCGGAACTCGGCTCATCGCCGATGCGCTGGTGCGGGTCGCGGCCGAAACCGGTGCCGGCATCCTCCTGGTCGAGCACAAGCTCGACGTCCTTGCTCATATCGCCGACGAGGTCGTCGTCCTGGAGCGCGGCTCCGTGGCGCTCGTCGGCCAGGCGGCGGCGGTTCTCGCCGATCCTCGACTGGCGGAGTTGGGGGTCGAGCCGCCGGCCGGCGTGCGCCTCGAGCGGGCCGTTCGAGACTCCGGCGTGGAGTGGACGGCTTCAATGTCCGAGTCGATCCGATGACCTCTCCCGATTCGGCCGCGCCGGCTCCCTCGATCGAATTCGCCTCCGTCTCGTTCGCCTATCCCGACGGCACTCGGGCACTGACCGACGTGGAGCTGCGCATCCAGCCCGGCGAGTCTCTCGCCATCGTCGGGCAGAACGGCTCGGGCAAGTCGACTCTGGTCCGGCATATCAACGGCCTTCTTCGCCCCGCCACCGGCCGGGTGCTCATCGACGGTCGAGACATCCGGCAGACGCACGTCGCCAGGCTGGCCGGATTGGTCGGGCTTGCGTTCCAGAATCCCGATCGCCAGCTTTTCGCCGGAAGCGCCTCCGCGGAAGTCGCATTCGGCCCGCGCAATCTTGGGCTGCGTGGGAGCGCGTTGGAGGCGCGGGTTCGGGAAGCGCTGGAGGACGTCGGTCTGGGCGAGGAGACGGCCACGAACCCCTACGACCTCGGCTACTCGCGCCGCAAGCTGCTGGCGCTGGCGTCGGTCCTGGCGATGCGGACGCCGATCCTGATCCTCGATGAACCGACCACGGGCCAGGATGCGCGGGGAGTGGCTCGGGTTCGTGGCGTCGTCGCGAGGGCGGCCGGCGAGGGGCGGACGCTGATCGCCATCAGCCACGACATGCGCTTTGTCGCGGAGTCGTTCCGGCGAGTGGTGGTCATGCGGGCCGGGCGTGTGGTCCTGGATGGGGCGCCGGACGCGGTGTTTGCCGAAACCGCGTGGGGCGCGCTCCGAGCCGCGTATCTCGAGCCGCCGCTGCCGGCCGTGGCCGGGGCGCGGCTTGGTCTTGGCGCTACGCCGACGGACGGCGAATTCGTGGCGGCGCTGGAGGTGGCGACTCCGCCCCGAACTCAGAACAGGTAGCCTAGCCCGATGCGTGTTCTCGTCCTGAACCCAGGGTCCAGCTCGCTCAAGTCGAGCGTGATCGAGACGTCGACGATTCCCGTCGCCGGGCTCAACGGCATCTTGCCCGCCCCGCCGGCGGCGTCGATGGCGCCGCTGGGTCAGATCGACGTGGACTGGGGCGTGGACGCGACCGCCGGGGGCGACCCTGCCGACGACATCCGCGCCCTCGTCGCCGAGTACGAAGCCGCGGGCATCTCGACGGCCTCCTTGGGTGCGGTTGGATATCGCGTCGTCCACGGCGGCGCCATCTTCCGCCAGCCGGTGCGAGTGACGCCGGAAGTGATCGGACAGGTAACGGCGCTGCGGGATCTGGCGCCGCTCCACAATGGCGTTGCCGCGGCCACGATGACCGCCGGACTCGCTGCCATCCCACGCCTGCCTCACGTGGCCGTCTTCGATACCGCCTTCCACGCGACACTGCCGGAAGACGCATACCGCTACCCCGTACCGGAGCAGTGGTATCGGGAGTGGGGCATGCGCCGCTACGGCTTCCACGGCATGTCGGTGGCGTGGTCGGCCGAGCGCGCCGCCGCGCTCCTGGCCCGTCCCGTCGGGGAGCTGCGAACGGTGGTCGCGCATCTGGGCAGCGGCTGCTCGGTGACCGCCGTGGACGGCGGCCGCTCCGTGGCCACTTCGATGGGCATGACCCCGCTCGAGGGTCTGATGATGGGGACGCGGGCAGGGTCGATCGATCCGGGGATCATCTTCTACCTGCTCCGCACCGGCCGCCTCGGCACCGACGAGCTGGCCGAGCAGCTGGACCACGACTCGGGACTCGTCGGCGTCTCCGGCCGGACCTCCGACGTCCGAGAGCTGCTCAAGCTCGAGGCGGCGGGCGACGAGCCGGCGGCGCTGGCACTCCAGATCTTCGTGCGGCGCGCGGCCGAGTGCATCGCTGCCGCGGCCACCTCGCTCCCGACCCTGGACGCCATCGTCTTCACGGGTGGGATCGGCGAGAACGCCGCCGGGCTGCGAACTCGGATCACGGGCCGGCTTGCGGCCATCGGCGTGGCGGCCGTCTCAGACGCGGCAATCGCCGAAGACGGTCTGCTGTCGGCCGGCGGCTCACCGGCGGTGCTGCGGATCGTGGCTCGCGAGGACCTGGTCGTCGCCCGAGAGGCTGCTCGAATTGTGGGCAGCGGCCCCGGCTGAACTGCTCCTACAACTCCCCGGCCAGCTGGGCAAACGCACGGGTGAGGGCGACACGCGCCACCCTGGCGGGGAACGGCGAAAGGGGCATGGCATCGTCGGCCGAACCGCCGTCGAAACGGACGCGGCGGGCCAGCTGTGCCAGGGCCGAGAGGTCGGCCAGCTGCCCCTCGACGAAGGACCGTCCGACTACCTCGCCGTGCCCCGGAATGACCGGCCCGAGGGCAACATCCAGGATCCGGCCCATAGTTCCCGGCCAATCCATCGGGTATGAGTCCTCGAACGACGGCGGAGCGCCCTGTTCTACGAGGTCACCGGCGAAGACCACGTGAACGTCCGGCACCACCGCAACGATGTCGTTGTCCGTGTGACCGCGACCGTAGTGGGTCAGTTCCACCTTCCGACCGCCCAGCTCCAGAGAGACGCTGTCGCGGAAGGTCTTGTTAGGCGGCGTGATGTGGGCGTCGGTGTATTCGGCGGCGAATTCGGGCATGGCCGCGGCCAGGGCGTACTGCGTTGTCCGACTGTCCGACCGGAGGCGAGCGGCGCACTGCTCGTGGCCCCAAATCTCGGCCGGGAGGAAGGCGGAGTTGCCAAAGGCGTGATCGTAGTGGTGATGTGTGTTCGCGACGACCAGCTTGCCGTGAGTGATCCACCGGATCTCACTGGCCAGCTCGCGGCCCTGACGATCTGAGCCGCGGGTGTCTATCACAAGAGTGGCGTTATCGCCGACGACAAGCCCGACGTTCACGTTGAAGTCGAGGAAGCGACGGACGAAGACCTTGTCGGCCACTTCGTGCCACATGCGAGCCGCGCGGGCGGCGCTGCGCGTGCCGAATGGGCTCATCCGCAACAGGCGACCGCGCCGGGGCCAGCGCCCCGGAACGCGTCATCGTCCCTCGCCACTTGCACCAATTCACTCCGCCATAGAGGTGGTCAACCGCCGGGACCCCTGGGAGCCCACGGCCACAACTGAAGGGTACTTCGTGGCGAGGAGTTGGGTTGCGCCGACAGAGACTCGTCCGGCGACTTGACGACGCGCGGTCAGCCCGGCCGGCTCGTTTCGTCGTGGCCCTTGGCGGCTTCGTCCGCCAGGGCGTGGGCCACCGTGTCGAGCGAGAGGAGGGCGCACTTCAGCCGCGCCGGGCTGATCTCGATGCCGATCAGGTCCAGCAGCGTATCCGGTGTCATCTTCTCGACCTGCTCGACCGACTTGCCCTTGATCTCGTCGGTCAGGAGGGATGCGCTGGCCTGGCTGATGGCGCAGCCGCGGCCGGTGAATGCGACCTCGCTGACGATCCCGTCCTTGATGCCGAGCATCATCGTGATCCGGTCGCCGCACAAAGGATTCGCGCCCTCGTAGCTCGCCGTCGGATCCTCGAGGACGCCGAAGTTGTGGGGTCGCCGGTAGTGTTCCAGGATGTAGTCGCGGTAGAGATCGTCCATCTCGTCGAGGATACCCTCAGTGGTCGAAAACGCGGGCGACTTCCCGCAGACCGACGGCCAGAGCGTCGATCTCCTCGGGAATCGTGTAGACGTTGAAGCTGGCCCGGGCCGTGGCCGCAAGATCGAAGCGTTCGTGGAGCGGCATGGTGCAGTGGTGCCCGGCACGGACGCAGATTCCCGAGCGGTCCAGGATCTGGGCCACGTCATGGGGATGTATGCCCGGCAGGTTGAAGGCCACGACTCCGCCTCGCGCGTCCGCCTGCGGCCCATACAGTTCGATCCCGGGGACCTCGCGCCGCAGCGTTTCCAGGGCGTAGCGTGCCAGTTCTTGCTCGTGTGCTCGGACGTTGTCCATGCCCAGCGCCATCAGGTATTCCGCGGCGGCGCCCATGCCGATCTCCGCTGAAATGTCCGGCGTGCCGGCCTCGAACTTGTAGGGGATCTCGTTGAAGTCGGACCGGCGGAGGTGGACCTCGCGGATCATGTCGCCGCCGGCCATGAAGGGCGGCATCGCCTCGAGCAGCTCGCGCCTCGCCCACAGCGCGCCCGAGCCCGTGGGCCCGAGCATCTTGTGTCCGGAGAACACGTAGAAGTCGGCCCCGATCGCCTGGACGTCCACCGGCAAGTGAGGGGCGGCCTGCGCGCCGTCGATCAGGACGAGCGCCCCGGCGGCGTGAGCCATCTCGGTCAGCTGGCGGACGGGGTTGATCGTCCCGAGCATGTTCGAGACGTGGGTGAATGCCACGAGCTTAGGGTTCAGGTGGAGCAGCGCCTCGTAGACCTCGAGCTGCAACAGGCCTTCGTCTGTGATCGGGATGAACTCGAGATCGCCGTCCTTCTCCTGGACCAGGATCTGCCACGGCACGAGGTTGGCGTGATGTTCCATCTCGGTCAGGACGATGGTGTCGCCGCGGCCGATGTTGCGCCGACCCCACGAATAGGCGACGAGGTTGATCGCCTCCGTGGCGTTGCGGACGAAGACGATCTCGGCGGCTTCCGGCGCGTTGATCAGCCTGGCGGTGGAGGCGCGGGCGGCCTCGTATGCGCCGGTCGCCCGCTCGGCGATTTCGTAGATGCCCCGATGGATGTTGGACGAGTACCTGGTGTTGTAGCCGTCCACGGCCTCGATCACGGCCCGCGGCTTGAGGCTGGTGGCGGCGCTGTCGAGATAGATGAGTGGCTTGCCCAGGCGGTTGACCGTGGTCAGGATCGGGAAGTCCTTGCGGATCCGGGCGACGTCCAGCGGCGTGGAGGGGGCGGCGATATCGGCCATCTCTGCCCGCCTAGCGGGCGGCCTCCACTACCGGTCCGGCCACCTCGGGCGCCTCGCCCGCAGGAGCCTCGCCCGCAGGAGCCTCGCCCGCAGGAGCCTCGCCCGCAGGAGCCTCGCCCGCAGGAGCCTCGCCCGCAGGAGCCTCGTCCCCGACGCCCTCGAGTCCGGCCGCGGCCAGGATCGGCGCGTAGCCCTCCTCTTCCAGGCGCAGGGCCAGGTCCTTGCCGCCGCTGAGGATGATCCGGCCGGCTGCAAGAACGTGGACGACATCCGGCTTGATGTAGTCCAGTAGCCGCTGGTAGTGGGTTATCACCAGCACGCCCATGTTCGGATTGAGCATCGCGTTGACGCCTTCGGCCACGATGCGAAGAGCATCGATGTCAAGGCCGGAGTCGGTCTCGTCGAGGATCGCCATCTCGGGCTGCAGGACCGCCATCTGGAGCATCTCGAGGCGCTTCTTCTCGCCGCCCGAGAACCCTTCGTTGACGTAGCGAGCCGCGATCGACTCGTCCATCTTGAGAAGGGCCATCTTCTCCTTGACGAGCTTTCGGAACTCGCCCATCGGGATGCCGCCGCGGAAGGCGTCGGTCGGGTCGATCGTGGGGTCGGGCGTCAGCCCGGAGCGGCGAGCGTTTATCGCCGAGCGCAGGAAGCTCGCCACCGACAGCCCGGGAATGGCCATCGGGTACTGGAAGGCGAGGAACATCCCCAGCCGGGCACGCTTGTCGGCCGAGAGCTTCAGGAGATCGTGGCCCTGCCAGAGAACCTCGCCGGACTTGATGATGTATGCCGGATGGCCCATCAGGGCGTAGGCGAGCGTCGTCTTGCCGGAGCCGTTCGGGCCCATGATGGCGTGAACCTCGCCCTTGCGAACGGTCAGATCGATCCCCTTGAGGATCTCGTGATCGGGCTTCGCCGCGGGGGCCACGTGCAGGTCGCGGATGACGAGGTCTTGGTCGCTCACGTTGCTCGGTTGCTCCTTGGTCGGGTGGCGGTGTTCGCTCAGTCGAGCGGGAGAGGGCCGGCGGCACCGGACGCCAGTTTCGTCTTCGCGCCGAGGGCCGGCAGGCTGCCCACGCGCCCGGCCACGGGCACGAGATCGGCCAGCGTCATCGAGTCGAGCGCGCCGGAGATGGCGTCGCGGACCCGAACCCACATGAAGTTGACGGTGCAGTGGCCGCTGCGCGCGCAGGTCAGATGAGTTGGATCGTCGGTCACGCAGATCATCGGCGCGATCGGCCCTTCCAGCGCTCGCAGAACCTCGCCCATGACGATCTCTTCCGGAGGGCGAGTCAGCTCATAGCCGCCGTGGGCGCCCCGGGTGCTCTGCACCAGTTCCGCGTCGCGGAGGCTGATGACCAGCTGCTCTAGGTAGGCCCGCGGCAGGTCTTCCTGCTCGGCGATCTCGGTCAGGCTGGCCGGCCCGGTGCCGTGGCGCCGCGCCAGCTGGGCCATCAGGCGCACGCCGTACTCGCCCTTCGTGGAGAAGGAGACGGCGCCGGTGCTGTGGTAGGTCCTTGTGGCCAGTGTCGAGCTCCTGTGGTGCGGCGGTCGATCCTCGGCGGCGCGGCGCTCGGGTGAGCTCGTGCGGCCATTCCAATTCCGACCTAACCCGTCGGATATCAGTATAGGCGCGCCAAATCGGGTGTCAAACGCTCCGAGGACGCTCGCCACCACTACTCGCCACCACTCGCCGATGCGCGCGCTAATGCTCGCGCGAGGCTCCCTTCACGCCGGCACGGTGTCGCGCAGGGCGGCTCTACGCAATTCGTCGGCGTTGACCAGTCGCGGGGCTGCGATGTACGGTCTTTGTCTGCTCTCTGGTGCAGTCGCGCCTCGGAGGGACGTCAACCGTGAGCCATGGGTCCCAGTTGCCAGGGTGCCCACTCACGTAATGCTCGACGGAGGAGTCGCATGAGACGTCGTGTCTTCGTTTCGCTCTCGGTTCTCGCACTCGTGTTCGGGGCGGCGATCCCCACCACGGCCGCTGCGGCCAGCCCGGTCCACCGCTTCCAGAAGATCCACGTGACCGGCGTTGACCCGCAGGTCCTGCCCTACATGATCGACAAGAACCGCCAGCTCAATCTAATGGTCGAGCTTTCCGACCAGCCGGTAGCAGCTCAGGTCGGCAACGCCACGGACAACGGCACGACCGCCACCGCGTCCGATCGGTCCGCCTGGCGTTCCAAGATCAAGACCAGCCAGGCCCCCATCGTCGCCGCCGTCAAGGCGCATGGCGGAAGAGTCATGAGCCAGGTCCAGGATGCCTACAACGGTGTCCACGTCCATCTGGCGGCCGGTTCCGTCGCGGCTATTGCTGCGCTACCGGGTGTCGTGGCCGTTCACCTCGTGACCACGTACAAGCCGATGCTCACCAAGAGCGTTCCCTATGTGGGAGCGCCACAGGCGTGGAGCGCAACCGGCGAGACCGGCGCCGGGGAGAAGATCGCGGTCATCGATACGGGAATTGACTTCTACCACGCCGACTTCGGCGGCTCCGGAAACCCGGCCGACTACACGTACGGCCTTGCGCACGACACCGCCGTCCCGGCCAAGAACGCCGACGGCACGACAGTAGCCTTCCCCAACGCCAAGATCCCCGTCGGATATGACTTCGTGGGCGATGCCTACGACGCCAGCGCCACGGCCGGGTCGCCCGCCACCATTCCGCAGCCCGACGGAAACCCCCTCGACTGCGACAGCCACGGCACTCACACCGCCAGCACGGCTGCAGGCTTCGGCGAGCTTGCCAACGGGTCCACCTACCACGGGCCGTATACGCCGGCCGTCTACGGCACCAAGGACTTCAAGATCGGCCCCGGCGTTGCCCCCAATGCCCAGCTCTACATCTACAAGGTGTTCGGCTGCCTCGGGACCACAGACGTGGTGACCGAAGCGATCAACAAGGCCGTCCAGGACGGCGCCGACGTCATCAGCATGTCGCTCGGGTCGGACTTCGGCACCTCCGATACTCCGGATGCCGCTGCCGCCGAGAACGCTTCTCGTGCCGGCGTCGTCGTCGTTGCCGCCAGCGGCAACGAAGGCTCCAGCGCCTACATGGCCGGAACTCCGGCCAGCAGCTCCCGGACGATCTCCGTCGCGGCGTTGGACTCCAACGCCACCTTCCCCGGAGCGACGATCCAGCTCAGCCCGAAGATCTCCGCGCTCGATGCCAACAACGGCCCGCTGCCGGTCACCGGCAAGCTGGTCGTCCTGACTTCCGGCGGAGCCATCGGACTCGGTTGCGACGCTTCCGATTACTCCGGCGTCCACACCGGCGACATCGTGGTCACGACTCGAGGCGTTTGCGCCCGCGTCCTCCGAGCCCAGCTCGGTCAGGCGGCCCATGCTTCGGCCGTGATCATGGTCAACAACGGCGACGGTCTGCCGCCGTTCGAAGGCCCGATTGCCGGGGTGACCATCCCGTTCATCGGCGTCTCCGAGTCCGACGGGGCGGCTCTCCTCGCTGCCGACGGAACCCCGAACGTGACCATCGTCGCGGCCGGCATGCTGACCAACCCCACCTACAAGCAGCTCGCGGACTTCACGTCTTATGGGCCGCGCTTCGGCGACAGCGCCCTTAAGCCCGAGGTTACCGCCCCGGGCGTGAGCATCGTGGCCGCCGGCATGGGTACGGGTAGCGACGTCCTCGTCGACTCGGGCACCTCCATGGCCACACCGCACATCGCCGGAGTTGCCGCCCTCGTTCTCGCCGCCAATCCGCATTGGTCCGTGAATGAGGTCAAGGCCGCGATCATGAGCACGGCCTCCGATACCTCGGCCACGATCGTCGGCTACGACCCAATCGGTGCCGGCTCGGGCGTGGTGCAAGCTCAGCAAGCCACCACTACCCAGGCGATTGCTCTGACGAGCGACCACCTCGATAGCCTCGCGTTCGGCTATCGGCCGCTCGGCGGCTCATTCTCGGCCGTGAAGAGCTTCATCATCGAGAACAAGGGCTTCAAGTCCATCACCTACAACCTCGCCGCGAGTTTCGTCGGTGGTTCGGCTGGGGCAAAGGTCAAGGTCTCGCCCTCCAGGCTTTCAGTGCCGGCGCACCAGTCGCGCAGCGTCGCGGTGACGCTGTCGATGTCCGCCGCGGCGGTCGCGGCCCTGCCGGCGGCCGACACGTTCGCCGGGGTCGGCCCGGGCGCCCTGCTGAGCGTTGAGGGCGTGGTCACGGCCAAGCCCACGGCCTCCGGCGCGGGCATCTACTCGCTCCACGTTCCGTTCCTGCTGGTCCCGCGCGGCGATTCGAAGGTCGTCGCCGGCCCGCCCTCGCCCTACCAGCTGACCGCTGACGTGGCCAGCGCCACCGTGCCTCTCAAGAACGTAGGCCTGCACAGCGGCACGGCCGATGTCTACTCGTGGGGCATCTCCGACAAGGACCACACGACGGGCATCGCCAGTATCCGAGCCGTCGGCGTGCAGTCGCTGCCGGCTAGTACCTGCGGCGCGGCCACGGGTGACGCCTGCCTCGTCTTCGCGATCAACGGCTGGCACCAGTGGTCCAACGCAGCGGCAGCCGAATACGACATCGGCATCGACACCAACAACGATGGGTCCGCCGACTTCATCGTCGTGGGCCTCGACCTCGGTGAGATCACTACCGGCTCCTTCAACGGCGTCGAGGCCTCGTTCGAGTTCGATGCCGGGGGCAATCTGATCGCGGCGTACTACGCGGATGCGCCGATGAACGGCTCGGTCATCGAGCTGCCGGCCATCGCCAGCGAGATCGGCGTCACCGCCGGCTCGCCGACCTTCACCTACTCGATCACCGGCGTGGACCTCATCACCGGCACCGTCGATGCGGTTGCGGGAACGGCGAAGTACAACGCCTTCACCCCGACTGCCTCGAACGGCCAGTTCGTGTCGCTCGCATCGGGCGCCTCGGCGACTTTGCCGATCAGCGTCACCGCGAGCCTGCAGGCGACAACTCCGGCACTCGGCTGGATGGTCGTCAGCCTCGACAACGCCAACGGAGCCGCTCAGGCGGCCCTGATCCCCGTCGGGAAGATCCCCGCGCACTGACCGACCCTTCGCCAGGTTCCGTGGCCCGCCCGGTTCTCCGGGCGGGCCACTTCTTGTACGCCCTGACTCGCGACGCAGACCGAACCCCGGGCGCTCTGCGACGGTCATATCTATGGTGAGAGCATCGCGTGAAGAGACCCATCAACCCGGCGTTGGAGTGGCGCACTACTCCCGACTACGAGCCGCGGAACGATTACCATGGGCAGGCATTACGAGGCAGCGTTCGGAGAGGCTAGCGTGTCGTACGACGTCATCGGCAAGATGGGGCGCGTAACCGCAGACATCACCCCGGGGCATCTCGGCGAGGTGCTTATCGAGGTCCGCCAGGGGACCGAGCGATTCCTGGCATCCTCCGCGGATCCGGAGGCGACGATCAAGAAGAACGCCCAGGTTCTGGTGGTCGGTAGCCTGGGGGGACGGACGGTTGAGGTGGCACCGACCGATACAGTGAGGCTCCCGAGATGACAACAGAACAGATCACGCTGGCGGTAATAGCTGGGGCGATCGTCCTCGTCTTGCTGGTCTTGATCATCCTGATCAAGTCCACGCTGCGGATTGCCGAGCCGGATGAGGCCCTGATCATCTCCGGAATTTCGCGCGGTCATTCGGCGGGCCAGGTCGCCGGCGAGAGCATGCGCTTCAAGATCGTGACGGGCGGCGCCACGATGGTGATGCCGGGCCTGTCCAAGGTTCGAGCCCTCTCGCTCATGGCCCACGAGAGCGAGATCTCCGTGCCGTGCGTGAGCCAGCAGAAGATTCGTCTGGACCTTCGCGGCGTCATCGTCTACAAGGTCGGCGACGACTATCGCTCCATCGCCAACGCCGCCCGCCGCTTCCTGGACCGCCCGGCCGTAGAGCTCGAGTCCAAGGTCCAAAACGTCTTCGTCGGCCACCTTCGCGCCATCGCCGGCTCGATGACCGTCGAGGAGATGATCAGCGACCAGGACAAGTTCGCCCAGCAGGTCCGCGACCGCTGCACCCTCGAGATGGAATCCTTCGGCCTGGTCATCGACAGCTTCCAGATCCAGTCGATCACCAGCCCGTCCAACTACATCGAGAACCTGGCCGTTCCGCATCAGGCGGAAGTCGAGCAGAACGCCCGCATCGCCCGCGCTCAAGCGGACCAGACCGCCGTCGCGCAAGAGCAGACGGCTCAGGCCCAGATCGCCGAGTCGATCCGGGGCACCGAAATCAAGAAGGCCGGCTTCCAGGCAGAAATCGATCGGGCCCAGAGACAAGCCGGGCAGCAGGGACCTCTCGCCGAGGCTCAGGCTCGCCAGGCGGTCGTCGAGCAGGAAACGCGCGTCGCCGAGCTGCAGGCCCAGCAGAAGGAACAGCAGCTCCAGGTAGACGTCCGCAAGCCCGCCGACGCCGAGGCCTATCGACAGACCACACTCGCCGCGGCCGGTCGCGACGTCCGAATTCGCCAGGCTGAAGCTGCCGCTCAGGAAGTCCGCCTGGCGGCCGAAGCTCAAGCGGCGGCGGTCAAGGTCCAGGCCGAGGCTCAGGCCAAC
This sequence comes from Chloroflexota bacterium, assembly GCA_003156975.1. Taxonomy (GTDB): domain Bacteria; phylum Chloroflexota; class Limnocylindria; order Limnocylindrales; family CSP1-4; genus Fen-1039. The sequence continues at coordinate 36,287 of PMIE01000082.1, forward strand.
GCGACTCGCATCAACGGCCAGGCCGACGGCGACGCCATCAAGGCTCGCGGTCTTGCCGAGGCGGACGCGATCAAGGCCAAGGCGATGGCCGAGGCGGCCGGCATCGAAAGCCGCGCGGCAGCCCTCAGCCAGAACCAGGAAGCGGTCATCGCCCAGCAGATCGCCGTCTCCATGCCGGACATCGTCCGAGCGGCGGCCTCTCCGTTCGAGCACGTCGGGCAGTTCACCGTCCTCAACGGCGCCCAGGGCGTCACGAGCGCTCTCGGCGACGTCATCCAGCAGGCCGGTGCGCTCGTCGGCATCGCCCGCCGGACCATCACTCCGCTGCTCGCGCCGGACGAGAAGAACGGCTCCGGAAACGGGACCGCTGCGAAGCCCGCGCCGGTCGCCCCGGCACCGGCGGCGCGCCGCGCAGCACGACCGGCGGATGCGCCCAAGGCGCCCGACGCGGCGAAGTCCGCGGACGCGCCTGTCGCGCCCGACGCCCCGCAGGGGTAGACGCTCGTTGGTTCAATGAGCAAACCGAGCAAGTCATTCAACCCGGCGGAGCCCGCAACGGCTTCGCCGGGCTCTGTTTTGGCCACGCCTCCAAACCTCGAGATCGAGCCCGAATCGGTGGCGGGGATTGAGCGCATGGCGACGGAGTATGTCGACGCCTTTCTAGTGGCAGAGCCGTCCGACCCCGAGTCGGCACGTACGATTGCCGCGATCGACCGACTCGGCGAGCGTGACTTCGTAGTCACCGCGGCGATCAGCGGGCGGCTGCTGGATCGTCGTTTTCGCGCCGTGGACGCGGTGCTCGGAAGCAAGGCCCCGATTGCGCGGCAGCTCGCCGAGTTGCGCAAGCTCGCGGCCCGAATAGACCCGTCGAAGCTGAGCCTGGACGGCGGCCGCTCCCCCGAGGAAGACATCCGCGATCTCGATCGCTACTTCGAGCGCTTCGCCAGGTTGCAGCCGGCCCTGCAGGAGATCCTCAGCCGGCTCGCTGAAGGCCGCCTCTTCCTGGAGCAGGACAACGCCGCGATCGTCCAGGAACAGGCGTCGTTGGAGATCGAGCTGGAGACGTTGCGCCAGTACGCCTACCTCGCCGAACGGATCGATCGACTGGCTAGCGCTCGCATCGATGCCATGGCTGCGACCGAGCCTGCCCGCGCCCAATCGTTGATGACGAGCTTTCTCAGTGTCGTGCGCCGGCGGCGCCAGGAGATCCTGGTGCAGCTGGCGGTCGTGACCCAGGGTTTCGCGGCCCTGCAGGTCGTCGAGGAGAGCAACGCCGAAGTGGTGCACGCCCTTGCCACGGCGATCACGACCACCACGACCGCGATGCGAACGGCCGTTATGGCGGCGCATGCGGCGGCGAGCCAGCGGATTGCCCTGGGCCAGCTCCACGCAGCGCAGAAGGCCACCAGCGCAATGGCCAACCACGTCGCTGCGCTGGAAGACGGCTCGTCCGGCCCGAGCGGGCGAGTTGCCGTGCTCCGCGACGCCTGGAGCGAGGTCTACGCCGCCCTGGATCGCGTGGACCAGCAGAAGGCCCAGGTCCTGCGAACCATCTCACGGGCCGACCGCGAGCTGACCAGGCTGAAGCCGGGGAGTCCGTAGCTTCGAGGTTGGCCGGCACAACAGTGCGCCGAGGCGCGAGAATGGGGCAATGAGCGAATCGTCGGAGATCGACAAACCGGGCCTACGCGAGCGCAAGAAGGCCAAGACGCGGGCACTCATCCAGGAACATGCAATGCGCCTCTTCGGTGAGCAGGGTTACGGGGCCACGACCGTCGAGCAGATCGCCGATGCGGCAGAGGTCTCGCCGAGTACGTTCTTCCGCTATTTCGGGTCGAAGGAAGAGGTCGTCGCGTATGACGCCTTGGACCCGCTGATCCTCCAAGCGTGGCGAGCACAGCCGGCCGGACTGACCCCGCTGGCGGCCATGCGCGATGCCATGAAAGTGGTCTTCGGCAACATTGCGCCTGAGGCCCGAGCCGAGATGGTCAGCCGGGGCAAGCTGCTGTATTCGGAGCCGGATCTGCGTTCCGCGGCGATCGGTGAGCTGATCAGATCAGCCCAGATGATGATGGACGAGATAGCTGCGCGAACCGGCAGGCCGGCGGACGATCTCGAGGTTCGGGTCTTCGCCGGCGCGCTGGTCGGTGCCTTCATCGCTGCGGTTGTGCCAGTTCTCGAGGATCCCAAGGCGGACTTCTTCGAACTGGCAGACAAGGCCATCGACTTTCTCGACAAGGGCATGCCGCTCTAGTCCTGCTGCGTGAGCCGGGGGCATCAAGTCAACGCCTCCTGGGCCCGACGACTAAAGCAGCCAGTCGTATCAGGATGGGCCCAACGACTATGCCTCGACGTGCCGGCGTTTCCGCTTCGCGTGTTGGCGCGGGCGTCGCCGCCTTGGCGCTCCAGGCGGAGCCCGGTTCGGGGGCGAAATCGTCGCTGATCCCGTTCGCGCCGACGGCGACGCCGACCACGCCGCTCTCGGGCGCGCCATACGTCCTTCCGCCCAATAGGGCCATCGTTCCGGCCGACTCCGGCGAACCCGCAGAGCCGCCCCGCCGTCGCCGCTCAGACACGGGCAGCGGGCCGCGGCTCCAGCGAGTGCTGGCCGACCAGTCCAACCAGCCTGTTGCGTCCGGCCTGCTTCATCTCGACCCGATCCTCGTGGCGCTGGCCGACAGCGAACGCCACTTCCGCGCCATGATCGAGCAGGCCGCCGACGGCATCGTGGTCGTCGACGTTGGTGGCCGGGTCTCTCTGGCCAACTCGCGAGCTTGCGAGATGCTGGGCTGCTCCGCCCCGGAGGTAGTCGGGCTCGACCTGCTCGACACGTACCTGCCCGAAGATCGCGAGCTGGGTCGCGCCAGCCTCCAGCAGCCGCCGGGTTCCTCGATGCGTTTCGAGCGCCAGCTCGTTCGCCGCGATGGCTCGACCATTCCGATCGACGTCAGCGTGGCCTGGCTCGGCGACGGCGAACGCCAGCTCATCATGCGGGATGTCACTGCCCGCCAGCGCGCGGAAGAGGCACAGCTTGCCGAGGAACGTCGCCTGAGGTCGCTGTTGCGAATCTCGGAGGTGGAGTGCGACAGCGTCCCCGACCTGCTGAATGTCACGCTCGCAGAGGTAGTTGCGCTGAGCGACAGCGCCTTCGGCTACATATACGCCTACGACGAAGTCCGCGGCGTATTCACACTCCATTCGTGGTCTCGGGAGGAAACGGAGGCCAGCGAGATCGGCGATCCGACGTGGACCTACGAGCTGGCCAAGTCCGGCATCTGGGCGGAAGTCGAGAGCCACCGTCAGCCGATCGTAGTCAACGACCTGCAACCACCGGATCGGACAGAGCCGGACGCAGATGGCGCCGTCCCGGTCACGAGGTTCATGACCATTCCAGTGGTCAGTCGAGACCAGATGGTCGCCGTGGTCGGAGTTGCAAACAAGGCCGAGCCGTATACGGACACCGACGTTCGCCAGCTGACCCAGATCATGGACGTGGTCTGGAAGATCGCCGATCGCCAGCAGGCCGAGGACAGGATGCACCAGTTCGCCACTCAACTGGAGGCTCGGGTCGAGCAGCGCACACACGAGTTCGAGCGCGCCAACGCCGAGCTCGAGGCTGCCAACCAGGAGATCGCCGCCGCAAATGAGGAGCTGCAGCGACTCCTAGGCGAGCAGGCACGACTGCAGAGCGAGCTGGCATACCGGGTGCTGCACGATCCCCTGACCGGTCTGGCCAACCGGACCATGTTCCAGGAGCGCCTGGACCATGCCTTCCGAGTCAGCGAGCGCGGTGTCGCCGTCCTGTGGATCGACCTCGATCATTTCAAGGAGGTCAACGACATCTTCGGCCACGAGGTTGGCGACGAGATGCTCATTGCCGTTGCCGATCGATTGCGGGACGTCGTTCGGGAAACGGACGACATCGCCCGGATGGGTGGCGATGAGTTTGCCGTGGTTCTCCCAAATGTCGTGGAGAGCGAGGCCCAGGTTGTGGCCGATAGGGTCCTCGCGGCGTTGACAGATCGGGACGCGTTCAGGCTGCAAGTCGGTGTGAGTGTTGGGGTCGGCTGGCAACGAAATGCCACCGGCGATGGCCGAGTGCTGATACGGCGCGCGGACCAGGCGATGTACCGCGCCAAAGCGGCCGGCGGCAGCATGGCGATCATGTATTGAAGCTCCAAAAATCGGGTCAGTCTCGTAGTTCTTTACTGGACAAAACGGCTTCGAGACGTGGTAACCTCCGCCCGACGGGCCAATAGGCCCCGAATCCAGCGGCTCACACGATCGCTCCTCTCAACGGTTCTCGGCGAGACAGACGTGTCGCTGAGGCCGCACGAGTAAGGAGCGTTCTTTGTACGCATCGGACAAGACTCTGGTTTGCCAGGACTGCAACCAGGAGTTCGTCTTCAGCGCGAGCGAGCAGCAGTTCTACGCGGATCGNNCCGCGGCGGCTACTCCTCCGGCCCGCGCGAGATGTTCTCGGCCACGTGCTCCAGCTGTGGACGCGAGGCTCAGGTCCCGTTCCGCCCGAGCGGAACCAAGCCGGTCTATTGCAGCGACTGCTTCACCTCCCGCCGCGCATAGCGCCGGGCCGCGAGGCCTTCATAAGAACGCTAAGAACCCGGCGAGCAATCGCCGGGCTCTTGATTCCGGGGCGGTCGTGCTTGGGCATGGCGGCGTTGGGCGAGACTCGGGGACCGATCTGGCCGCCCTGCGGGCTACTTGCCGGCGGTAGCGGCTCGCGAGAGCGTCCCCGCCCCGGGCAGGATCCGATTTGTGGCCCAGTCCGCGTTCGCCAGAATCACTACGGTGACGTGGCTGGCGGGCAGGTATTCCATGACAGACCAGAAGCCGTCGAGGTGGCCGCGATGGCCCCAGGCAACCTGGCCGCCGACGGTCGTCTCCTCGAAGCCGAGACCGTAAGGGAAGGTGGGCTTGGTCTTGAAGGACATCGACGGAGTCAGGTCCGCTATCGATGCGAGAGTGGCTTCGTCCAACACGTAGCCGCGGTACAGGGCGTTGGCCCAGATGGCCAGGTCGGACGCGGTTGAGACGTATGCGCCGGAGAAGCCGGCGACGGTTGCCTCGGCGGTGTAGGGAATCATCGCCCCGGCGAAGTTGTCGCACGGGCTCTTGCAGGATGCGGTCGCTGCCATGTAGCCGTGAGCCTTGGGCCCGGTTGCCGTCTCCTCGGTCTGAAGGAATGTGTGGGTCATTCCGAGCGGTTTCAGGAAGTCCGAACGGACGAGATCTGCCACCTTCTTGCCGGTGGCCTTCTCGATGGCCATCCCGAGCAGGACGTAGTCCGTGTTGGAGTAGAAGTAGCCCTTGCCCGGGGCCCAATAGGGGCTCTTGACCGTGGCCAGAACCATGGCTGCGGTCCAGGCTTTGGCTCGGTTCGCCCCAACGGCAGCGGGCAGGGTCGAGGACCTGTCAAAGAGATCCCGAATGCCGGCGGTGTGGCTGAGCAGCTGGCGGATGCTGATCTTGGTGGCGTTCGCGAAATCCGGGACGTACTTGGAGAGGGGATCGTCGAGGCCCATCGTGCCGTCCTGGGCGAGCCGCCCGATCAGCGCCGATATGAAGGTCTTGGTGATGCTTCCGACCGAGAAGAGGGTGTCGGACGTAACGGGAGTGGAGGAGGAAGCAACCGCCGTTCCCGAGACGCCCTTCCAGATCGAGCCATCGGGGAACATGACGGCGGCCGATGCGCCCGGGAACTTGCCGGCGCTGCGGATGCCGCTCAGGTCCGCCTGCAGAGTCGCAGCCGTCGCCGCATCGAGGTGGGCGGTGTAAGCGGTCGGGGCGGCCGGCCTGGAGGTCGGTGCGGGCACGATGGAGATGTTCGGCGTGGCGGTGGCGCCCGGCGCCAGCGTCGGCGTCGAAGACGTCGCGGTTGCTGCTGTACCGCCCGGCGTCGGCGTGGGCGTTGCGTTGCCGCACGCGGCCGCTACGGCCACGAACAGTATCGACGCCGCAGCCAGGCGGGCGGGCAAGTGAGAGCCGGGCAAGCGGCTAGTTGGAGTCACGACTCGAATGATGCACCCCGGAGCGGGTTTGGCGCCGGCGCTCCTAGCGACGGCCACCGCTGAATAGCCGGAGCATGAACAGGAAGATGTTCACGAATTCGAGGTAGAGGAGGAGAGCTCCGATCACGGATGCCTTCTCCATCGACCCGGTCATTGCCGCGAACTGCCCGCGCGAGATGCGCTGGACCGTGGCTGCGGTGAGGGCAGTGAAGATGATCACGCCGACGACCGAGATGATGATGTCGAGCGTGCCGTTGCCCAGGAAGATGTTCAGCACGATCGCGACGAGAAGGCCCCACGTGGCCATGGCAAGGTAGCCGTACATGGACGCCAGGGACCGCCGCGTGACTGCGCCGTACAAAGCAGCTCCGCCGAACATGGCGGCGGCACTTGCAAACGCTTCCACGACCGTCGCCGCGCCGCCCGTCTGGGCCGTGTACGCGAGCATGATCACGCCGAACGTGAGGCCGTTGATCGCGGCGTAGACGAGGAACAGCCCGAGGGCGACTGTGGCGTTGATGCGCTTGATGACGACCTGCAGGCCGACGCCGATGACCATCTCGACGATGATCAGAGGCAGCCACAGGCTGAGGACGGTCTCGCCAAGTCCCAGGTTGTTTTCGACCAGGAACGCCACGAATGCGCTCAGGATCAGGCCGAGGAACATCCACATGAAGGCTTGTGTGAGGAACATGGCCGACAGCCGGGCGGCAGGCCGCACACCAAGGTGCTCGTACGAACCGCTCGATGGGGATCCAAAGCCGTTGTTCACCGTGTTCTCCGATCGAAGTCAGTGCGGCGAAGCGCGTTGCTTGGACCGCTCCCTGGATGGGCGAGTTGTCGTCGTTCGAGTTGATCGTACGCCAGCAGTCCCGGCGCCGCGCCGTTCAAAGGGGTCGATCCGATAGTCGCTAGTCGCCGGCCTGGCCGCGCGGCAGCGCCGGCTCCGCCCTGGAGGGAGTGGCAGTTCGCGATTCGCCCTGCTCGGCGGCGCGGGCGAGGATCCAGAGTAGATCGGCGAGACGGTTGAGATATGGGACGAGCTGATCTTCGGGGATCGGTTCGGCCCGGCGGATCGCGACGGCCCGCCGCTCGGCCCGCCGAACGATGGTTCGAGCCAGCTCGAGCGCGGCCGACAGGCGAGTCTCGCCGGGAACGACGAATTCGCGCGGCATCTCAACGGCGGCTTCCGTTTCCGCGAGGATCGCGTCGATGCCATCGACCATCGCGGCGGTCACGCGCGTCACGCCCGCGACCTGGCGGTCCAGCGCCGCGGGATCAGTTGCCAGTTCCGCACCGACCACGAAGAGTTCGCGCTGCAGCCTCAGGATGAGGTCGGGCAATCCGTCGAGTGTTCTCGGCAGGGTTCCGTATTGAGCCTTCAGGCCGAGTTCGGCGCGCGCCAGCCCCAGGGCCGCTACGGCCTCATCGACGTCGCCGTAGGCCTCTGTTCGGGGTTCGTCCTTGAAGACGCGCGCACTGCCGAACAGGAGGCCGGTGGTGCCGTCGTCGCCGCGACGGGTCGCGACTGCTGACTTGCGTTGGGGCTTGTCCGGCATGCTCCCCTCGATTGCTAGCGCGTCACCACGTGAGACCGGCGTCGCGCGGATCCCAGCGCTCGGCCAGCAGGGTGACCTTGACAGGATGCTCCATCACCGACTCGGCCGCATCCTTGATCTGCTGGATCATCGAACCGGCATAGGGGCAGAACGGGGTCGTCAGAACCATTCTGATCTCCGCCGTTTCGCTGCCGATGATGATCTGCCGGATCAGGGCCAGCTCGACGACATCCATGCCCAGTTCCGGGTCGACGACGGAGCGGAGAGCATCCAGGATGGCCAGCTCGGTTGCCCGGCGGGTGGGATCGAAAACGGGGTCCGCCTCGGCATCTGCAGGGACGGTTGCGGGGTCAGTTGGAGCGGCGTCAAGCGCCGCGATCGGGTCGTTCATAACATTCTATATCCTACCAGTTTCGTCGGGATAGTCGAATCCGGACCGGTGCGCGGGCCGGTGGACACGGCACGTGGACCGGCGGCACCGTCACGCCCGACCATCCGACTCAGCCCTTCGCTCGGCCCGCCGGCTTCGCTCTGGCGGTGACCACGCCCGGGAGGCGCAGATCGTCCGGCAGAACGGCGGCCTCCTCGTCCGTCAGGCCCGGCCCGGCGAGGGCGCCGTCACGCCCGAAGAACTCTCCGTACTTGTCCCGGTGCTCGGAGGCATAGCGATAGGCCTGGGCGATACCGACGACTCGCAGTTCCGGGTGCTCCAGCAGCAGCTGCGCTACGCCGTGCCCGTCGCGCCTCAACTCCAACAGCTGGCGAACAGTCAGCCGCGTGTTGTAGCAGAACGGTTCGCCGCGCATGACCAGCGAATCGACCTTCACCCACTTGATCGTCATGTCGGCCTCCGGTTCTGCGGGACGGGGCGCTCGCTTCGGCCCACGGTTTGGCGCGGTCAGACGCCGCGATACATCCACTTCAGCAGCGCATTGCGCTTGTGGCGGTCGCCGCCAACCCGGCCGTTGCGGTTGAGTACGGCGGCCGCGGCGTCCAGATAGCGAGTGGCCGCGGCGAGTTCGTCGGAACCGAGTTGGGGCTCGATCTGCCCCGGAATGGCGGCGCAGAGCGCGGCCAGGTCGCGCAACGGGACGCCTCGGCGGCGATGGATCGGCCCGATCCATTCGGCATAGTCCGTAAGCCAGCTGTCCTGGCCGCCCGCGAGGCACATCGCCAGCCGCTCGATCAGCAGCTCGCCGTCACGCAGCAGCATCCGCAGCCCGATGTCGTCGTATCGCGTCCGGATCGTTGGGTCTGCCTTCGCCACGGCCTCGAGGGCTCCGACGGAAATGCGGGCGGCGTCGAGGCGTACCTTTCCGGCCGCGGCGCCGTGTGAAGCGGTCATGACCGCGGGAGCAAGGCCGAGGTTGGGGTGGTGGAAGACCCGCTCGTGGCCTGCCTCTACGACCGCGGCAACTGTCGCCGCCTTGCGCGGCGCCGCGGACTTGGCGGCGGACTTGGCGGCGGCCTTGGGTGCCGACTTGCCGGCGACCTTGACGGCGGCCTTGGGTGCCGACTTGCCGGCGACCCGAGTGGACGGCTTGGGGCTTGGGATGCGGCTATCGGTCACGACGCAGAGTCTAGCCCGCGGAGCCGTTGGCCGCTGATGGGACGGCGCCGCGGTAGCGCCTACCAGGCGCCGCCGAAGCCGACGGCGGCGAGATCGGCGGAGATGGAACCGGGCGTCAGCTGCTCGCGCAGGAGGCGCCCAAACCGGTCGACAAGCTCACCCGAAGGACCGAGTTCGAACCAGCGGCGCAACAGGCGCTCGCCCTCGCTGCCGACCACGACTTCCGCCCGGCTGATCGGGTCCTCGATCAAGGCCAGTTGCCTATCGGCACGCTCGGGACTCATCACAAGGTAGTGGCGCAGATATGCGGCGACGCTCTCTCTGGCGGCGCCATCGTCGTGCAGCAGAAAGGCGGCATTGGCCACGACGGCCCGAAGGCTCGCCAGCGCACGTCCGATTCGAACCTGCTTGTTGGCGGCTTCGCGGGCGGCGGCCGGGTCGGCGGCAACCGCCAGGCCTCCCCGTTCGTATAGCTCGAGCAGGAGATCCGGAAGCAGATCGTCGGGTGCGACGAGGCGCTCTCCCAGCAAGGCCACCCCTTCGCGGATCACGGTTTCGGGAGTGTTCAGCAGGGTGATGCTGGCTTCCATCCGGCCCTGGTCCCCGATCATTCGGCGCTCCATCCAGGCATGTTCCGTGTGCCGGCCCGGGTAACACTCATGGGCCGCCATGCGGACCAGGTCGGCAGGCCTGCACAGCTGCTCGGTGTTGATCTCGATGGAAGTGCGCAGGCCGCCCTCGTACTGGCTGAATGCGCTCCACGGTCCACCGGCAACGTATTCGAACTCGACCTTCTCTCCCGTCGGGAGACCCACGAGCCGATCCGCTCGATCTCGAACCTGACCGACCAGCCAATCGACAATGGCCGGCAATCGATCGCTGGCGATGATGAAGCGCCTGTCCCAGGCGGCCAGTCGATCGGCCAGCGTTTCTGTGCGCATCTCACCGGAAGGCAGGAGCCGCGCAAGATCGTCGGCGGCAGCATCGAAGACCGACTCAGGCGTCTGTTCGGGCGTGAGATCGAAGAGGCAGGTGAGGTAATCCGGGTACGGCAGGGGATCGCCGGTCAGCATCAATGCCTGGGCTTCGATGGCGACCAGCTGGGCCTGCAGCCAGCGCCGCCGATCCGCCGCGGTTACCTCCCGCGCCAGCCGTGCCTCGATTCTGGAGGCATCCTCGCGCAGCTTCGTCGCGGTGTAGGGCGTTTCAGTGTCGACCTGATCCTTGAGGTCTTCCGGACCGAAGTAGGCGGCCACGAGGCCGGGCATCATCTTGCCCAGCCGGAGCGCCAGCAGAATGTAGTCCCGGGCTATCGGATCGGGGGTTGGGACCTGTCGATCCCTGCCGGATGCCGGCACGCCCTGGGTGCTCTGATCCATGCGCCTCCGGCCGCTTCCGGTGCCTGCCGCTGGCCGCAATAGGCTGCGGCCCACGAAAGGAATGGTAGCGACCCGAGAGCGGTCCGGCGAGCCTGANNGCCGAGGGGGAAGCTGGGCGCCCCATGAAGACGAAATCGAGCGGGAGAACGGCGACCGCTAGAGTGCGGCGAAGGCTCCTCGCCCCCAACCGGTTGACCGGCCGGGGCCCCGCCCCATCTACCCGAATGATATGACGCGAACGCCGCGTGGTGTCGCCGCCTCCCGCGAGCCTGGATTCGGGGAGTCAGATGGCGGCCGCTGCTTTGTCTTGGAGTCCGTCCGAGCGATGCTCAGGCCGTGGCTGGGGCCGTTGCCGCCGGAACCGCCATCACCGGTGTGCCGGTGCGCAGGCCGCTGTCACGGATCCGCCCGTCGCGCATCTTCACGACGCGGTCGCAGGCCTCGCCGACCTCGGAGTCGTGCGTCACGAGCACGATCGTCTGGCCGTGCTCGCGGTTGAACTGACGGAACAGTGCCAGGACCTCGGTGCTTCTGTCGGAGTCCAGGTTGCCCGTCGGCTCGTCGGCAAGGATGATCTCAGGCTTGTTGACCAGGGCCCGGGCGATGGCCACGCGCTGCTGCTCGCCTCCGGAAAGCTCGGATGGCTTGTGGTCGGCGCGATCGGCGAGGCCGACCAGCCCAAGGGCCTCGATGGCGGCGTCGCGGGCGACCTTGCCCTTGATGCCGGCGTATTCGCACGCGAGAAGGACGTTCTCGAGCGCGGTGAGTGTAGGCACGAGGTTGAAGTCCTGGAACACGAAGCCCATGCGGCGAGCGCGGATCCTGGTCCTGGCATTGTCTGACAGGGAGGCGACGTTCTCGCCAGCGAGCCGAAGCTCCGGGGCGGGGCCGTGGTTCGGATCAGGAGTGTGAAGCAGGCCGAGGATGTGCATCAGCGTGCTCTTCCCGGAACCGGAGGGACCCATGATCGCGACCATCTCACCGGCCTCGATCGAGATCTCGACGCCCTTGAGGGCCTCGACGGTGTTTCGCTTGCTGAGGCGATAGGTCTTGCGGAGGTTGCTGCCTTCGAGAAGTGCCATGAGGGTTGATCTCCTTGGCGGGCCGCGCTTTGCGGCCCGCAGTGTGCTCAGTGGTGGACTCGGTGCCTGACCGCTACTCGTACCGGAGGGCGGTCACGGGGTCGAGACGGGAGGCGTGCCAGGCCGGGATGAAGCCGGCGATGGCGCCCAGGCCCGTTGCGAAGATGATCGCGGTGGCGGCGGTGCCGAGGGTCAGTTCGAAGAGAACGTTGCCCGACTCGCGGCCCAGGTCGTTGAAGAGAGTGGTCATTGCGGCGCCGATCACGAGTCCGATGAGGCCGGCGATCAGACCGATGGCGGCCGACTCAAGGACGACCTCGCGCCGGATGCGCCAGCGGGATGCGCCGATGGCTCGCTTGATACCGATCTCGCGCGTTCGCTCGGCCACGGCCATCGCCATGGTGTTGATCGTCGAGAGGCCGCCCACGAGGAGGCTCAGCAGTGCGATGCCGGTCAGGACCAGCGAGAAGATGGCGCTGAACGAACCCAGCATGGCGTCGAAGTCCTTGCCGGTCATGACCGTGTAGTCCTTGCCGAGCAGGTCTTCGATGCGGGTCTTGATGGTCTCGGGCGAGACGCCCTTCTGAGGGTAGACGGTGATGCCCGTGGCGATGTCGGAGGCGACGATCTTCGACTGGATGAGCGGCGGCAGGCTCTTGACGAAGAGGTCCTGAGCGGCGGCAAGCGGGACGTATGCCTCCTTGTCCGGGGCAGTGAGCGTCGGAGCCCAGATGCCGACGACGGTGAACTGAACGTCGCGAAGGGCAACTTTGTCGCCCACCTTGACGTTCAACCTTCGTGCCAGGTCGGAACCGAGGACGGTGACCTTGCTGTCGGCGTCGGCGGCGGTCAACTCACGCCCTGAGGCGAGATCGATCTTGAATGTCTCGAGGCCCTTGTCGCCGCCCGGGATGCTGCCCGTGATCATCTCGGGTGTGCCCATGCTCGTGGCGCCGCCCTCGGAAGACAGGAGCATGTCGACGGTCGGCGTGGCGGCCGCCACACCGTCGATGGATTCGATCTTCTGCACGTCCGACAACGCCAGCGGCTGGATGTTGCCGGAGTACATCGAGCCAACGGAAACGATGGCCTTGTCCTGGTAGTACTTGCTGCCGCCGCCGATGAGGGCGTTCATCTTGTTCGCCATCGAGCCGAACACCACCAGGGCCATGATGCCAATGGCGATGCCGGTGATGGTCAGCGTTGAGCGGAGCTTGCGGCGGCCGAGGTCGCGCACCAGTCGCATTTGGGTCTCTCCTTCAGTGGTTGGGGCTGCTTGGTCTTCTCATGTGTTCGAGGACGCTGCGCCTGCGTCTGTCTCGTCATGGAGAAAGCTACGGGCCGAGCCGCGCCTTGCAGTCGTCCGCGACGGTTACTGGGCGGTCGTCCAGGGGAGTGAACCTCGGGTCATCCCTCCGGATGACGGAGCGACCGGCGAGGCGGCGTGCGGATGACGGGCGCGCAACTCGTCAGCGAGGAGCGCAGGAGGCAACGAAGGGATCGGGCGGCTGCCGGAACCGCCACTCAACCGCCGGTCGCATCCGACGGTTGCCGCGACCGGCTATACGAGGCCCGTCTCGTAACAGAGGATCACCGCTTGAACGCGGTCGCGCAGGTCGAGCTTGGAGAGCACGCGCGAGACGTGCGTCTTCACCGTCGTTTCGGAGATGACCAGCCGCTCGGCGATCTCGGCGTTGGAGAGGCCGCGAGCCAGGAGCTTGAGCACCTCAAGCTCGCGATCGGTCAACTCGGAGAGCGCCGGTATGGCGTTCTCGTTGGCGGGTGGCAGTCGACTGGCGAGGCGGTCCAGGAGGCGGCGAGTCACCGACGGAGCCAGGAGCGCCTCTCCGGCAGCGACGATCAGGATCGCCTCTACGAGGTCTTCCGGGGGCGCGTCCTTGAGAAGGAAGCCGCTGGCGCCGGCTCGGAGAGATTCGACTACATACTCATCGAGCCCGAAGGTCGTGAGAATCAGAACCTTGATCGGGTCTTCCACGCCCGGGCCCGCCAGGGCGCGTGTGGCCTGGATGCCGTCCATGCCCGGCATACGGATGTCCATCAGAACCACGTCGGGCCGCAGCTTGCGAGCCAGCTCCACGGCCGCGGCCCCGTCTCCGGCCTCGCCGACAACCGTCAGGTTCGATTCGGCGGAAAGGATCATCCGGAAGCCGGTCCGCAGGAGCGGCTGATCGTCGACCAGCAGCACGCGCGTCGTCATAAGTCGCCCTCTATCTCTCCGCGGCCGCGATGCCGGGTCTGTTCGTTTGGATGTGGCGGCACCAGCCGAACCATAATCGGCAGCGCAGTGCCTGTCTTCGCAGGTGGTTGATGCCGGATCGCGGCGCGATGGGCGGCTTCGCGTCGCTCGCGAGCGGCTGCTTCCGTGACCGCAGCAAGAGACGCCTCCCTCTCCGACTTGGCTCGGGCGACGTCGTCCGGTTCGAGCGGCATCCGCGCGAAGATGCGGTAGCCGCCGGTCAGGATCGGCCCTGCTTCGAGCACGCCCCCGAACAAGGCGACGCGCTCCTTCATGCCGATCAGGCCGTGTCCGCGGCCATCTGAGTCGGATAGCAGCAGCGCCGCAGCGCCACGGCCGTCATCGATCACTTGTATCTCCAGCGTGTCGGCCGCGTACCGGACAGTGACGTGCGCCGTGGCTCTGCCGCCGTGCTTGACCGTGTTGGTGAGAGCTTCCTGGACGATGCGATACGCGGCAAGGTCCATTCCGGCCGGCAGGCAGCAGACCGACCCCTCGATCGATAGCTCTACGGGCAGGCCGGCGTCTCGTACTTGCTGGATGAGCCTCTCGATTTCGCCCAGGCCGGGCTGCGGGCCCATGCCCGGATCGTCCGCTCGTAGGACCTCGAGCATGCGGCGCATCTCCGCCAGGGCGGTCCGGCCCGCCGACTCGACTGCCTCGAGCGCGCCTTTCGCCGCGGCAGGGTCCTTGTCGACGACTCGGCGAGCTCCGGCTGCCTGGACGACCATGACGCTGACGTAGTGGGCGACCACGTCGTGCAACTCGCGGGCGATCCGGGCACGCTCCTCAGTCACTGCCTGGTCGGCCTTCTCTTCTCTCTCGCGCTCCAGTTCCACGGCTCGGCTTTCGAGCTGCCTCGTATAGGCCCGACGGACCCGCAGGTTGTCGCCGATGAGCCAGGCCAGCCCATACGTAAGGTAGGTGTTGGTCAGTTCCCCTTGCCAGCCCTGCATCGAACCCACCGCGGCGTAGGCCGCGAAGCTGATGAGGACGCCGCCGGCCGTTGCCAGGGCCGCAACGGTTGCCCGGCGCCGCGATTCGTTGGCGGCGACGGTGTAGAAGGCCACGAAGACGCCGAGAGACCCGCTCGTGACGACCGGATACCCGAGCATGCTGTAGAAGATGATCGCGGCCCCTGTGATCCAGAGGATCCGGATCGGGTTCCGGCGACGCCAGATGAGTGGCATCGTCTGGAGGATCAGGAGCGGGACGCTGACGACGTCGAAGCGGGCGCCACTGTCGTAGGCGGAGATGAACCCCACCACCGTCAGCACCAGAGCCATGACCACGTCGGCGTAGTCCTGGTTCCAGTGAAGACGCCCGAGTCCGCGGCCCGCGGTTGCCTTCTCGCGTTGCATGGTATGCAAGGTACGCTGCCCGACCTGTAAGCGCATCGGTCGCACGCACGACGAGGACTGCTCCGCGGGGATGAGCGCGCTATGGGTGTGGGTAGCTCCTATTTGGTTGCACACCGCGCGGCCGACTCCCACATGAAGAGCGACCGCGGCATCGCTACCTCGTCGTGCCTCGGCGGACGTACGTCACCGTCAGGGTTCCGACCGGGCGCCAGAGGAGCATCTGCAACCAGAGCACTATCCCGACCATGAATAAGAGCAGCACCGTTGCCACGACGGCCCGGAACACGCTCCATTCGCCCTCGATGTAATGCTGCCCGGTTGGCTCGTAGCCCTCGGACAAGAGCAGAGTCGCGTCGTCGTGGAATGCTTGGATCAAGTCCTCGTAGGTGCGGCCCTCGTATTTGCGAATGAATATGGGGCTGCCATAGTCGGACGGCCACGTTCCCGCGATCATGCTCGCTCCTCCCTCAGCTCGCTCCGTTCGATCCAATCGGTGTGATTGTAGCGGGCCGCGCAGCGTCGGCTGGGGCGCTCGCCGACTCGGGTTTTGAGCGTCGCCTAGAGCAGCTCGCCGTGCGACCAGCCGGTAGGTTCGCCTTCGCGCGGGCGGGGTTCCTCGCCGGGCTTGTATTCGAACTTGGGCTCGATCTTGCCGCCCGGTGCACCGACCGCGTCCTCCGGCGTCCCGGCAGCCGACCCCGGCTCCAACTCGGCCAGTGGCTTTCCGGCCGTCCCTTCGATCGGGCCGACGCCGTACGGAATCCACTTCGAGGGATCCTGCAGCCGGTGCGGCTCGGTGCGGCCGCGCAGATGAGCCGTCTCGAAGCCGGATGGCGCGATCCACATCTGGTTGCCGTCGAGCAGTCCTTCGACGCCGCCCTGGCCCGGCTCGGGGCGCGGGTTCTGGCAGTACGTGCAGTGGGCTTTGTTGTGCGGCGTGTACTGCTCGGGCTCTTCGTAGGTCGTGATATAGCCCTCGAAGTTGCGCAGGATGACCTTGTGGTCCGAGTAGCTGATCAGGTAGTTGGGCATGACCGGGATCTTTCCGCCGCCGCCTGGAGCGTCGACGACGAAGGTCGGGACCGCATAGCCGGAGGTGTGGCCGCGCAGCGCTTCCATGATCTCGATGCCCTTGCCGACCGGCGTGCGGAAGTGGCCGGAGCCTTCGACCAGGTCGCACTGGTAGANNCTGGTAGATGTAGTACGGCCGGATCCGGTTCTCGACCAGGCGATGGACGAGCGCCCGCATGATGTGGACGCAGTCGTTGATGCCGGCGAGTAGAACCGACTGGTTGCCGAGCGGGATACCGGCCCGAGTCAGCTTGTCGGCGGCGCGCGCAACTTCGGGTGTGATCTCGTTGGGATGGTTGAAGTGCAGGTTCATCCACAACGGGTGGTATTTCGCCAGCATCTCGCACAGCTCATCGTCTATGCGCTGTGGCAGGAAGACCGGCACTCGCGAGCCGATGCGGACGATCTCGATGTGGGGGATCTCGCGCAGGCTGCGCAGGATCCATTCGAGCAGCTTGGGATTGAGAGTTAGGGCGTCGCCGCCGGACAAGAGCACGTCACGGACCTGTGGGGTGCGGCGCAGGTAGTCCAGCTGGGCCTCGATATCGTGGCGGTTGAAGTTCTGCGTGGCGTCGCCGACGATCCGCGACCGCGTGCAGTAGCGGCAGTAGCTCGCGCACTGGGTCGTGACCAGCATCAGGACCCTGTCCGGATATCGGTGCACGAGCCCTGGAACCGGGGAGTGGCGATCCTCGGCCAGCGAGTCTTCCATCATCGCCGTGAAGGCTTCGTGCTCGCAGTCGGTGGGGATCACCTGGCGCCGGATCGGATCGTCCGGATCGTCGGGGTCGATGAGGCTGATGAAGTAGGGGGTGATGTCGACCCGGAAATTGTCCGGCGTGGAGAGCCCGGCGCGCTCGTCGTCGGTCAGGTTCAGAACGCTGCCGATCTCATCGACCGTGTTGACGCGGTTGGAGAGCTGCCAGCGCCAGTCGTTCCACTTCTCGTCGGGCACGTCCGCCCAGATCGGCGCGCGGCGGCTGACGGCGGGCTTGCCGTCCGGGCCCAGCCGCTTCGCGGGGTCGCGGAGGTTGACGAAGGGTGTCTCATGGGCTGCGTTTGCGGGATGAATGCCGGCGACGGCCCGCTCCGGAGAACTCGTCTCGACGCGGCTCGACGCCAGGTCTCGACCGCCAGATTTGGACCCGACCATGGCGTGCCTCCGGACTATTTCCGTCTCTGCAGGTGAAGTTGGCAGCCATCGCTCAACGCATAATCCCTATGCACCCTGCATGGCATCGGCATCATACATCCGGCGCGAGGGACCGGCCTCTGGCCCGTTCGGGGACTCGGGTAGATCCGCCTGGCGGACCGGACACTGTCGCAAAGTCGATACGGCGCGGGCGGCTCGATGGCGCATAATCCCCGCGCGAGTACAGGCGTGATGCGCCTGACTGTTTGCGCTCCGGGAGAATGGCGGTGGGCCGCCCCGGGACGAGGCTAAAGGAGGGACCATGAGATCCGGTCTAGTTCGTCGAGTTGCCTCGATGTCGGCCGCGTTGCTGACGCTCGTAGTGGCGGCGTCGCCGGCCCTGGCCCCCGCTGTCGCAGCGGCCGACCCAAACGTGGCCCCGTCGGTTACGGCCACCGTCTCAAATGCCAAACCTGAAGAGCCGCAGACGGTGTTCGCGTCCGCGACTTTCACGGACCCGGAGTCCGCGAGTGAGACCTACACGTGCTCGATCCTCTACGGAGACGGAACGGCCCTCGTTGCCGGGACCATCTCGGGTCTGACTTGCACCGGGCCCGTGCATCGATACCTGGTCACCGGCAGCTACGTGATCCTCGTCACCGTCACCGACAGTGGCGGCGCCTCGGGGGCGTGGATGACGGGGGTCAACTACACCAACGATGCGCCGTACATCGGGGGCGGGGTCGCGATGTTCGGCGCCCACGACGCGGGCCACATTGCGTACGCCGCCGCGCCGTTCTGGGATTACGGCAGCGCCTATTTCGGCACGGCTTTCGAGACGTATTCCTGCACGTTCGACTACGGAGATGGTTCCGGGGTACAGGCCGGAACCTATATCCCAATCTGGGACTACGACGGGTACCCGGCCTGCATAGGGCCCAATCACGTCTACCAGGCGGCCGGCAACTACGCGGTGACTGCTGTGGTGAAGGACAGTGGTGGCGCATCCAGTTCCGCGACGTCGACTATCAAGATTTCACCTCCGTCGAGCCCTTCAGTCATCCCGCCCGCCGACCAGAACGTCTCCAGCGCTCAGGCGGCTGCATACCACGGTTCGTACCCGTACTCGCTCGGTTCTTTCACCGATCCCGATGGCGCATCCGCCGGTCCCTGGCAGTGGACGGTCGCATGGGCGCCCGGCTACAGCTGGAGCGGGACCGCTACGTCCCAGGGCCCGTTGATCGTGAGCCGGCCCCTGATGCCCGGTACCTATCGAGCCCACATCGTGGTTACGGATGCGAGCGGCTGGTCCGGCGACGCCTACTTCAACGTCACTGTGGCCGGCGACACGTTCATCGAGATGGCGCCGGTGGTGGTCGCGACGGAGGGCGTGCCAACCTCCCTCCAGTTCGGCTACTTCGACCCGTACGCAGCCGGCCCGTGGGCGATCCATATCGATTGGGGCGACGGCACCTCCAAGGATCTGTCGAACTCGAACGGGGCGAATATGGACGTGGCCCATACCTACGCCGCTTCAGACCCGACGCCCGGCCACCCGGGAGGAACGGTCTACACGGCTACCGTCACGGTGACCGACTCCCTGGGCCACACGGGCTCGGGATCCAGGCCCGAGCCGGTTATCGACCTCGCGCCCGTCGTGACTGCATCGCCGGTCAACGTTCCGGAAGGGTTCTCGGGCCAGGTCACTCTCGCCACATTCACCGACGCGAGCGTCGGGCCGTGGCATGTGAGGATTGACGGCGGCCCCGGCTTGCAGAGCGACGAGGATGTCGCGGCACCGGGCCCGATCCAGGTGCCGTACGACACCACGTTCGGCAGCCACACCTTCACTGTTTCGGTTGGGGATCGTGGCGGCCTGATCACGACCGTCACCGTCCCGGTGACCGTCGTGAATGGAGCGCCGTCGGTAGGGCCGATCAACATCGACGGCGACGTGACAAACGGCCAGCCGCGCGAAGGCGGAAGCGTGGCCGTCGACGCGGCATTCACTGATCCGGGCGGCATCGACGCGGCCGAGACGTTCACCTGCACCGTCGACTACGGCGACGGCGCAGGCCCCGTGGCCGGCGAGCTCGACCCGGGAATCTGCTACGGCCCAGTGCACACATACGGGACTTCCGGTTCCGGCACGATCAGGATCGCCGTCACCGATTCGAACGGCGCGACGGGATCGAGCGCTCTGCCCTACACGTTGGTCAACGTTGCCCCGATCGTCAGCGCCTTCATGTCGGACTACAACCCGCGTGAGTGGCACCTCGATCCCACGGTTCCATCCAGCGTGAATGCCTACGCGACCTTCACGGATCCTGGTTCCACCTCTGAGACCTACACCTGCAGCGTCGACTACGGCGACGGAACGGTGGTTCCGGGTGTCGTCTCCGGGCTGACCTGCACCGGCCCCCTCCATCAGTACCTGGTTTCCGCAAGCTACACGGTCACGGTGTCCGTCAGGGACAGCCAGGGATCGACGGGGACCGGCCTAACCGGCGCCACGTATGAGAACTGGGCTCCGTGGGTCGGCGGCAGTCTCGTCGGGCCCTACGTGGTCGGCGCCGTACTCAAAGACGTCGCCGCCGTCGACGATCCGGGGCGAGCCTTCGAGACCTACACATGCACCGTTGATTACGGTGACGGATCGGGAGTCCAGGCCGGCACTTATGTCCCGGACGGATGGAGCGATGGCCTGCCGCGCTGCGTCGGGCCGGACCACGTCTACAAGGCGCCCGGAACCTACTCGATCACCACCACGGCAACCGATAGCGCGGGAGAAACCGGCTCGAGCCTGGCCATCGAGACCATCGCCGCCCCGGCGATCACCGTTTTCCCGGTATCCGCACCGGGCTCAGTGGATGAAGGATCCGCAGGCTCGGCGTCGGCGCCGTTCAATCCGAGCGGCCTGGCGGAGACGTACACCTGTACTGTCGACTACGGCGATGGCGCGGGGCCCGTGGCGGGGACACTGACCGGCACGGACCCGGGCTCGATCTGCCAGGGGCCGACCCACCTGTTTGCCCGCTCCGGCACCTTCACGATCACCGTGAAAGTGAAGGGCTCCAGCGGTCTTTCCGGCTCTGCCTCCACGTCCATCTCGGTCGCAAATGTCCCGCCGGTCATCAACACGATGTCGATGGGGTCTCTCGCGGGGGTGGGGACTACGGTCAAGGTCAAGGCTACGTTCAGCGACCCGGGGGCCGGCGAGAGCTACAAGGCGACCTGGACTTGGGGAGACGGCAAGACCACGACAGCGTCGCTCGGGTCATCGAGCGGATCGTTTTCCGCCAGTCACACTTACGTGAAGGCCGGGTCGTTTGAAGTCCACCTGACCGTAAGTGACGGTTCGGGCAGCTCCGTGGCCAGTCGTTCCCTCGTTGTATATGACCCCGCTCGGACACTCTCTGGGTCCGGCTCGGTTGCCTCGCCGACCGGCGCTTGCCGCATGACCACGCGATGTGGGGTCGCTTCCACGGCGACCTTCTTGGTGAGCGCGAAGTACGGCAAGGCCGCGACGCCCACAGTCTCGGCCTCGTTTGCCGCCAGGGATTTCAGCTTCGTGGCCACGAGTGCGGAGTGGTTCGTGGCTGCAAATGGCACGGCGATGATCCAGGGAGCCGGGAAGGTCAACGGCATGTCTGGGTATCGCTTCTTCCTGGTCGTAGTTGACGGCCGCCCGGACGCAATCCAGCTCACCGTCTTCGATTCGGCGAGCAACACGGCATACGGCATCGGCTCATCGACTCTGAGGTCCGGTTTCATAACGATCAGGTAGACCCATGGCGGCTTTGCTGCCAATCACACGCAGTGTGTGGAACCGCCGGCAATCGCCGGCGGTTCCACCTTTCTAGGGCCGTTTCGCCCGCTCCAGGGCCACTGCCTGCAGGGCGAGGATCGTCATCACGTCGGCGATCTCGCCGCGACCGATCATCGCCATCGCTTCCGTGAAGGGTACCCAGCGCATCTGCAGTTGCTCCGTTCCCTCAGGCGAGGCCGGGCCGGCCTCGAGACCGGTCGCCAGGAACAGAATCGTTACTTCGTCCGTGACGGAGTTGGAGAGTTCGGCCCGGCAGATCTCGCGCCAGGTTCCGCCGTGGTAGCCGGTCTCTTCGACCAGCTCGCGGCGGGCCGCCGCCTCGGGGTCCTCACCCATCGGGCCGCCCCCTTCCGGGATCTCCCAGGAGTAATGGCCCATTGGGTATCGATGTTGCCCGACCATCAGCACGCTGTCGGTGGTCTCGTCGACCGGTACGACGCCGATCGCCAGGTTCTTGAAGTGGACCACGCCGTAGATGCCGGGCTTTCCGTCCGGCCGGATCACGTCGTCGTGGAAAACCTCGAGCCACGGGTTCTCATACGCGACTCGCCGCGAGACGCGGCGCCAGGGATTCTGCTCATTCGAACTCATCGCCCAATGGTAGCGGCCGCCGGTCGGGCGGTCGGGGACCGCGCGGTCGGGAGCAGCGGCGATCGGGAACCGATGCCGGGGTCGCGGCGTCTCCTCCTCGTACGGCCCGAGGCACTAGCCGAGGGGCAAAGGGAGAACGACGATGAGTGAAATGTCAGCGAACACAACGCCCGGACCGATCGAACGCCGCGCCGGTCCCATCACTCTGGGGCGGGTGATTGCGCTGACCGCCGCCGCCGGCCTCTTCATCGGCGTGATCGTGGGGCCGATCCTGGGCAGCCACTCTGCGCTCGCCGCGGACGCTTCCACCTCAACCACGCCCGAACACACGGTCACCGTCTCGGGCGTTGGGGAGGTCAGCGTAGCCCCGGACGTCGCCGACATATCGATCGGGGTCACCGTCCAGAAGCCGACGGTGGCCGCGGCCCAGGCCACTGCCGCCACTTCGATGACCGCAGTGATCGCAGCCGTCAAGAAGGATGGCGTCGACGCGAAGGACATCGTCACCACCAATATCAGTCTGAGTCCGGTCTACGACTACAGCTCCTCGGCTCCTCGGCTGATCGGCCAGCAGTTCTCCAACTCCGTCAAGATCACGGTCCGCAATCTCACATCACTCGCCGCAGTCGTGGATGACGCAATGGCGGCCGGAGCCACGACCATCGGCGGCATCGATTTCCGACTCGACGATCCGTCCAAGGTCCAGACCAAGGCTCGCCAGCTTGCCATGGCCGATGCTCGCAGCAAGGCCGATGCGCTTACGTCCGCGGCCGGCGTGGCAGTAAAGGGCGTCGCCACCATCGCCGAGACGACCACTCAGCCAAGCCCGGTCTACTACTCGGCCGCCATGGACTCCAAGGCCGCAGGCGTTTCGACGCCTATCCAGACCGGCACTACGGACATCGTGGTCCAGGTCACGGTGAGCTACCTCATCGGCTGAGCCAACGGTGCTGAACGTCGCGGGGGCGGCCTTCCGTCGCCCCCGCCCGCTCTCGGGGTAAATGCCTTCCTAAATCGGTATTCTTTCTGCCGCGCGTCATCTGACGGCGGGACCAACGGCAGGGGTTGCGTCCTGACGTCGGAGCGATACTGTTTCCATCATGCGACTCGACCTGACCAAGCGAAGCGACTACGCCATCCGGGCGATGCTTTCCCTGACCATGGCCCGAGACGGGCTGTTGAGCAGCCGCAAGATCGCCGAAGAGATGAAGATCCCGCCGCGATTCCTGCCCCAGATCATGGGCGATCTCACTCGCGCCGGGCTTGTGAGTGCCCATCCGGGTCGGTCCGGGGGGTACCAGCTCGCCGAGAAGGCCAACACAGTCACCCTCTTGCGGGTGATTGAGGCAGTCGAGGGAGACCCGCACCGCCAGATCTGCGTAATGCGCGGAACGGCATGCGGTCAGGACGGCGAATGCGGCGTCCACGACGTGTTCTACGCGGCCGAAAAGGCCATCCTCGAACAGCTGAACGGGGCGACTCTGCAGGGGATCGTCGACGCTTACAAGGCCAAGCAGTCCGTCGCTCCCACTGCCGCTCCTGTCGTCGCCGCCGCCGCCGGGTAAGACCCAGGGCTTGTCGCACCGCCGTTTTCAGCGCGCCCCTGGGACACGAGCCTCCCATTCATCGAGCAGGATGCTCATGTGGATTTCGTCCCAGAACCGCCCGTCGCGGAAGATGGCCTGGCGGGCGCGGCCCTCAACCACGAAGCCGCACTTCTCGTAGGCGCGAATCGCCCGTGAGTTGAACTCGAAGACGGTCAGGGCGACTCGATGCAGGGCGAGGCTGCTGAAGGCATGGGCAATCATCAGTTCGGTCGCCTCGGTGCCGTAGCCTTTGCCCCAGGCGTCGCACTCCCCGATGGTGATGTGGAAGAGAGTGGATCCGTTGTCGCCATCGAGCTGGCTGAAGGCGCAAGTGCCGATCAATTGCTCGGTCTCGCGGACGTGGATCGCCATTGCCAGGAAGTCGGAGCCCATGATCCGCGAGTAGAAGAAGCGCTGGATTTCGTCATTCGTCAGCGGCGTCTGCTGGTATCGCGTCAGGCGGGCGACTTCGGGGTCCGAATACCAGCGCGTGAACGAGCGCAGATTCTCCGCCCGGTGCCGGCGGAGAATAACCTTCCGGCCCACGAGAGCCTCGGGTCGCCACGACTCGCGTTCAGGCGCAGCGGCCATCGCTTCCTCCGGTTCGCCAGAGTGGATCGGTCCAGGGGCGCCGAGCAGGCTTCACGGAGGGAAGGTATACCATCGCGGCCATGCGTGGCTGGAGCGAGTTGGCCGAACGCGTGGCTGGGACCACTCGCACTTCGGAGAAGACCTCGCTGCTCGCTCGATACCTGGCAACGTTGCCGTCCGGCGATCTGCGCGTCGCCGCCACATTCCTGGCGGGGCGGCCGTTCGCGGAATCGGATCAGCGGGCAGTTGGTTTGGGTTGGGCGACGATAGCGGCCGTCGTCAGCCGACTGGCGGGTACGCCGGCCGGGGCATTGGGCGCCGCCTACGACCACTCATCGGACCTGGGCATGGCCGTGGCGGAGGTGCTGGCGTTGCGGCCGGATCCGCCGGACCCGAGCCACTCCCCGAGTCTGGAGGAGGTTGCGGAGGCCTTCGCCGAGATCGAGGCCGCGACGGGGAAGGCTGCCGCGGCCGGGGCATTCGCGGCGCTTCTTGAGCGCTGCGATCCGCTCACGGCCAAGTACGTGGTCAAGATCCTGACCGGGGAGCTGCGAATCGGCCTGCGCGAAGGGCTCCTGGAGGCGGCCGTCGCCGAAGCGTTCGAGCGGCCCCAGGCAGCCGTAGGCATGGCCCTGATGCTGACCGGAGACACGGGCGAGGCCGCCGTTCTGGCCCTCGAGGACCGTCTCGACGAAGCCCGCCTCCGTTTGCTCCACCCGCTCAAGTTCATGCTCGCCTCTCCGGCCGAGGACGCCGCCGACGTGCTAGCGCGCCTTGGACCCACGGTCTGGGTCGAGGACAAGTACGACGGCATTCGGGCCCAGCTCCACCGCCGCGGCTCGGAAGTGCGGCTGTACAGCCGGGACCTGCACGACATCAGCGGCCAGTTCCCGGAGATCGTGGAGGCGGCCCGGCCGCTGGATTGGGACGGCATCCTTGACGGGGAGATCCTGGCCTTCGCCGCCGGCCACGTTCTGCCGTTCCTGACGCTGCAGGCGCGGCTCGGCCGGAAGGATCCCTCGGTGCGGGTCCAGGCAGAGGTGCCGGTTGCGTACGTGGCCTTCGACCTGCTGGCCATTGGGCCGCGCTCCGAGGGCACAGACGATTCCCGCAACGGCCATCACTCTGCCGGCGGCAACGGACTCTACGCGGCGTCGGTGTCCCCCGCCGTCGAGCCGCTTCTCGGTGTACCGCTGGTCGAGCGTCGTCGCCGCCTCGAGGCGCTGAGCCTTCCCGCGGTTGCCGCCGGAGGCCGCTTCGCGCTCTCGCATCTGGTAACTGCGGATTCGGTCGAGGCGCTGGACCGTCGCTTCGAGGAGGCTCGAGCCCGGCGCAACGAAGGCCTGATGGTCAAGGATCCGCAGAGCGGTTACGCGCCCGGCCGCCGCGGTCTCGGCTGGCTGAAGTTGAAGCGTGCCCTCGCGACGCTGGACTGTGTCGTCGTCGGCGTGGAGGCGGGCCACGGCAAGCGGCACGGCGTTCTATCCGACTACACGTTCGCCGTTCGCGATGAATCGAGCGAGCGCCTGGTCACGATCGGCAAGGCCTATACGGGCCTGACCGATGTGGAGCTGGCCGAGATGACTCGCTGGTTCGAGGCCCACACCGTTCGCCAGCTCGGCCGGTTCAGGCAGGTCGATCCTGTGGTCGTGGTCGAGGTCGCATTCGACGTCATCCAGCGCTCCAATCGCCACCAGTCGGGCTTCGCCCTGCGCTTCCCGCGGATCGTCCGCCTCCGGATCGAGAAGAGCCCGACGGAGATAGACACGCTCGCCAACGTGGAACGGCTGCACCGGGACCTGCAGTTCGGGGCCGAGTATCTGGTCACGGCCGACGCCAAGGCGTCCCCGACTGGACCTGCCGAGAGCGCCTGAGTCGCCACCCTTCGAATTGGCCATTGGCAGGCACCCGTATGGCCCATCCCGAAGAGCCGTAGCGCCCGCTATCCTGCGCCAATGTTCGGCACCTTCAATCCAGTCCAGTCGCTGCCGCTGACGGTCGTGACATCTCAGCTGATCGTTCAGGGCAACCTCCAGACCAGGCTGCGCCGCCTGACGGACGTGCTCAACGAGCCGTCTGCCGAGCACCTGATCCTGTTCGACGCCACGTTCATGGAGGTGGGATCGCGGCGAATCGTGGCCGGGCCGGCCGTGGCCCAGGTCCAGCTGGACGACGTGCTCTTCGTCCACGCGAGCTCTCCGACCGAATCGGGGGGCGAGATGCGGATGCCCAAGCAACCGATCCGGGCGACGGTGTTCATCTCGATCTTCACCATTGAGGGCGAGATTCATCTGCCCTATGAGGCGGAACTGCACCAGGCTCTCGACGGCTTCGGGGGGCGCTTCGTGCCCATGACGAGGGCCCGCTACTGGGCCTACAGCGTTGCCGAATCGCCCAACCACGTCGATCTGCTCGCGCTCAACCATGCTCGGGCGCATTTCGCGGTTCCGGTCGGCGTCGAGTGGCGCAAGGAAGCGCCGCCGGACCACGGGTCGGGCGGCGGCTCGAACCCCTGGTAGAGGCCCGCGTGGGTGCGCGCGACCGCCGCCTATCATATGAATCGTGGTGACCCCGTTCCTCCCCGACGACGAGAAGATCCCCGCGATTCGCGAAGCGCTCCCGGCCACGGCCGCGGGCATCTACCTGAACACGGGCACGGCCGGGCCACTCCCCAGGGAGACGGCTCGGGCAATGGCCGAGGCCGAGGCGTGGGAGCTGCGCACGGGCCGGGCCGACGTCAACTTCTACAGGGATTCCGTTGAGCGGAAGGCGGAGGCGCGGGCGTCGATCGCGGCGATCCTGGGCACGAGCCCGAGCCACATCGCCCTGACCCACGCGGCCACCGACGGAATGAACGTGGCGACGTGGGCGGTCGACTGGAAGCCCGGCGACCGGGTCGTGACCACGAACCTCGAACATGTCGGCGCGTTGGGCCCGGTGTGGGCGATTCGCGAGCGCCTGGGCGTGGAGTTGGCGATTGCCGATATCGGGATGGGGGCCGCCGAGGGCCCGGCCGAAGGGGTCGCGGCCGACCCCGCGCCGATCCTCGCGGCCTTCGACCGCGCGATAACCCCGGGTACGCGGCTCGTCTCCGTCTCTCACGTCACGTGGGCCACCGGTGCCCGCCTGCCGATCCGCGAGATCGCCGAGCTGGCGCATTCGCGCGGCGCGTTGATCGCGGTCGACGGCGCCCAGGCGGTCGGTGCCATCCCGGTTTCGGTCGAGGAGCTGGGCGTCGACTTCTACGCCGTCCCAGGTCAGAAGTGGCTGCTCGGTCCAGAAGGGATCGGCGCCGTCTATTGCGCCCAATCGGTCATGGATCGACCCCGCCTGACATTTGCCGGCTACTCGAACTTCGAGTCGATGGACCTCGAGGGGAACGGCAATCTCTGGCCCGACGCGCGCCGGTTCGAGGGTGCCGGTTTTCACGGGCCGTCGGTGCTCGGCTTCGCCCGAAGTGCGGCCTGGCTGTCGATGTTCGTCGGGCTGCCGTGGGTCTACGAGCGCACCGCCAGACTCGCCGGTGAGGCGGCGTCGATGCTGGCCGAGGTGCCCGGCGTGGAGGTCCTGACCCCGCGCCAGAACATGGCCGGCCTGGTCTCGTTCCGGATCGAAGGCTGGCATTCTCTGGCCGCCCTGCGCGAGCTATCGCAGCGCACCCTGTGCATCGCCCGCAACATCCCGCCGCTCGACGCAATCCGCATCAGCGTGGGCTTCTTCAACACCGACGGCGAACTGCGCCGTTTCCGCGACGGCGTGGCGCTGGTTGCCGAGAACACCCCGCAGACGATCCCGCATCGCCCCCACATCGAGGTCCTGCGCGGGGGAGTGGACTGAGCCCACGGCGCGGCGCAGGACGCGGAGCGCCTCGGCCGCGGAACCCGCCATCGATCGCCCGGCGGGGATCCCATTCCCCGTCCCGGGGCGGCGGCCCCAGTTGGGCCGCGCTTTCTAGTCAAACTTGCCTGGAGTGAAAGTTAGCCATCCGATCGCGGCGCGGGGGCGGTGGGCAGGCCGAGTTTGCCCCGCCGGTCGGCCGAACTCACGCTTGGATTCGGCGCACGACCACTGGTTCGAGCCCCGGCCGCTGGTTCTCCGGAAGGATGGAGGCGGCCGGCAGCGCCGCTTCCGCCCAACTTTCCTGGGATTCAAGTTTGACTAGATGTCCGCCCATCGGCTGGGACCGCGCGTCGGCGCCGGTGCGGCGAGCTGCTGCGAAGGGTGCTACCGCCGGAGGGCACAACGCGCCCGGCCAGGACATGTCTGCCGCCCGGCCCGTTCATTGGTGTACGATCGCGGCGCCCGGCGGGGGAGTAGCTCAATTGGTTAGAGCATGGCTCTTATACAGCCCCGGTTGAAGGTTCGAGTCCTTCCTCCCCTACCAAGTCCCTCCGTGAGTCCGCCCCGCTAGCCGCCTGCCGCTCGGCGCACCTGCCAGCGGCGCAGCGCGATTACGGACCAGACCAGCTCCACGGCGCCGAATGGCCACGCCCCCTGCATGAAGCCGTACGCCGACGAAGCCACGCATGCCGCGGCGAATGCGATGACGAACCATGCCGACCGCGCCTCCAGTGAGTAGAAGACGAGCATCGCCGTTACGGCTAGCGCCCCGAAGATCGTCAGTGCGTCCATGCGGACAGAGTGGATCCGGCCGCGGCGTCAGTGCGCGGTTTGCGCCGGTTCGCCCACCAGGTGGATCTCCAGGCCGGGGACAGCGTCCAGCAACCGATCGGCTAGAGACGCCCGCCCGACGCTGAGGCCTCGATGCGGCCGGTGGACCAGGACCAGATGCGTGACGCGGCGGTCGCGCACCACTTGCTCTAATCCGCGAGCGACATCCGAGGCTTCGCCGCGGATGATCTCCGCGCCCAGGTCTGTGGCGTAGTCCGCGTTGGATTTGATGTTCTGCTGCCGGTCGCGCGAAAGACCGACGCCCGGAGTTTCGATGGCCAGTGCGAGAAGCGGCGCATGCAGGGCGCTCGCAATGGTGGCCGCTCGACGGAGCGCCCGGCGGCACTCCACGGACTCGTCGACCAGCGCCATGACCCGCTCGGTGACCGGCCCGACGTGAAGGCCACGTTCGCTGACGATGTCCTCGAGCTGATCGTCCACCTTGCCGGCCACGAAGCGAAGCGACAGATCGCGCAGAGCGGTCAGGTTCGGCTCGGTGAAGAAGCGGTCCAGGGCGAGGGTCGCGCGCTCCACCGGATAGACGTTGCCGTGGCGCATCCGCTGGCGAAGGGCGTGCGGGCTCATGTCGACCAGCTCGATCTCGTCGGCAGCCCTCACCACTTCGTCGGGGACGCGCTCGCGGACGGGCACGCCCAGGATCGTCTCGACCGCGTCGGCGATCGACTCGACATGCTGGACGTTGCAGGTGCTGATTACCTCTATGCCGGCGTCGCGGATCGCCTCCACGTCCTGCCAGCGCTTCTCCCGGGCCGAGCCCGGGACGTTGTTGTGGGCGAGTTCGTCTACGAGGGCGACTTCTGGGTGGCGGGCGATGATCGCGTCCGCGTCCATCTCCTCAACTGCGACGCCACGGTATTCGACGCGCCGCCGCGGCACGATCTCCAGGCCGTCGAGCTGGGCGGCCGTATTGCGCCGTCCGTAGGTCTCGACGAAGCCCACGACCACGTCCGTCCCCCGGTCGTGGCGCCGGTGGGCTTCCTCCAGCATCTTGTAGGTCTTGCCGACGCCGGGGGCCATTCCCATATAGATGCGGAGTCGGGCCCGAGTGGGCCTCTGTTCGGCATTGAGCCGCGCCATCATCTGGTCGCCGGTTGGACGACGAGAGTCGGTCGATTCGGCTGTCATCTCAGGAGTCCATCCAGGTCCAGGTTGAGCTCGAGAACGTGGACACTCGCAGCGCCGATGAACCCGAGGAACGGTTGCGAGGTATGGCGCGCGACCGCCGCTCGGACGTTATCGTCGGTCATGCTTCGGGCTTGCGCAACACGATGGACCTGGTATTCGGCCGCGGCCGGACTGATGTCCGGATCGAGTCCCGAGGCCGAGGTCGTCACGAGATCCACCGGGATCGGGGCATTTCCGTTGGCCTTGCGAAGCGCGTCTACCTGGGCGGTGATCCGGTCGATCAGAACCTGCGACGTGGGGGCGAGGTTCGATCCGCCGGAGAGAGTGGCGTCGTAGCCGGCCCCGGCCGCCGACGGCCTGCCGGAAAAGTACTTCGGGTCGTCGAACGACTGGCCGATCAGGCTCGAGCCGATGGTTGCGCCGTTGACCGTGATCATCGAGCCGTTGGCCTGGCCCGGGAAGATCGTTTGAGCGGCCGCGGTGACTGCCGCGGGATAGGCGAGTCCGGTGATCACAGTGAACACCAGCAGGATCGCCACCGCCGGCCAGAGCTGAGTCTTGATGAAGGTTCGCATCGTGAACTCCTAGGCCAGGTGAATGGCGGTGATGAGAAGGTCGATCACCTTGATGCCGATGAACGGAGCGAAGATTCCGCCCACGCCGTAGATCAGGAGGTTTCGCCGCAGTAGCTCCGCCGCCGGGGCGGCCCGATAGGCCACGCCTCGCAGAGAAAGCGGGACGAGGGCGATGATGATCAGGGCGTTGAAGATGACCGCGGAGAGAATGGCCGACTCCGGCCGAGCCAGGCCCATCACGTTGAGGCTGTTCAGCTGCGGGTAGGCGACCATGAACATGGCGGGCAGGATGGCAAAGTACTTGGCCACGTCGTTGGCGATAGAGAACGTGGTGATCGCGCCGCGCGTGATCAACAGCTGCTTTCCGATGGCGATGACTTCGATCAGCTTGGTTGGGTCGGAGTCCAGGTCGACCATGTTGGCCGCTTCCTTGCAGGCGGAAGTGCCGCTGTTCATGGCGAGTCCCACGTCGGCCTGAGCCACGGCGGGAGCGTCGTTGGTCCCGTCGCCGGTCATTGCCACGAGATGGCCGTCGGCCTGCTCGGCGCGAATGCGGGCGATCTTGTCTTCCGGCTTGGCCTGGGCCATGTAGTCATCGACGCCTGCCTCGGCGGCGATAGTCTTGGCCGTGAGCGGGTTGTCGCCGGTGACCATGATTGTCCGGATGCCCATGCGGCGCAGTTCATCGAAACGCGCCTTCAGGCCGGGCTTGACGGTGTCCTTGAGTTCGATCACACCCAGCGGCCGGCCGTTGCGGCGGATCGCCAGGGGCGTGGCGCCCAGCGACGAGATCTCGTCGGAGAGCGTTTGCAGCTCCGGCGGCGCCGCGCCGTCCAGTGCGGCCACGATGGCGTCGACGGCGCCCTTGAGCACGACCGTGCCGTCGGCGAGGATCACGCCGCTGGTCCGCGACTCGGCGGAGAAGGGGACCAGAGTGGCGACTTCGGGCGCAGCCGCCGCAGCCGACTTTGAGGGCGCCGCTTTGGCGCCCGAACCCGTAGCCGTGCCGAGCGCGGAGAGCCGTGCGTTTGCCAGCTCGACGACCGATCGGCCTTCAGGCGTCTCGTCCTCGAGCGAAGTTAGCAGGGCCGCTTCGAGTGCCTCGCGCTCCGTCACGCCCGGGAGGGCGACGATCCGCGACGCGAGCCGGTTACCGAAGGTGATCGTGCCCGTCTTGTCGAGCAGGAGCACGTCCACGTCGCCGGCCGCCTCAACGGCCCGGCCGCTCATCGCCAGGACGTTGAACCGAGCCACGCGGTCCATGCCGGCGATGCC
>PMIE01000082.1:68038-153588 GCA_003156975.1 Chloroflexota bacterium
GTCTCGCCGGGATTGGCGGTGATGCAGATGGTGAGGGTGTCGCTGGTGACGGTGGTACCGCCTGTAACCGTGCTGCGGATGTCCGTGCCGGGCTCTTTGAGGACGGGCGCCGATTCGCCGGTTATGACCGCCTCATTGACGTAGGCAACGCCCTCCACAACATCGCCATCGCCCGGGATCGTTTCGCCTTCGCGAACCACGACGATGTCGCCGGAGCGGAGCAGCGAAGACCCGACGTCCTCTATCGATCCGTCGTCGCAACGGCGGTGGGCCAACGTTTCCGATCGCGTCTTCCGCAGGGAAGCCGCCTGGGCCTTGCCGCGGGCCTCGGCCAGAGCCTCCGCGAACGTGGCGAAATACACCGTGAACCACAGCCAGATCGCGATCTGGAGCTCGAAGCCCGGCTCGCGACCAACCTCGCGCGCCGCTCCGTGGCTCAGCCCCAGCAGATCACCAGCGAAGATGACGGTCACAAGGGCGGCGGTCACCTCCACCACGAACATGACCGGGTTTCGCATCATCTGGCGCGGGTCGAGCTTTCGGGCGGCGGGGCCGAGAGCGCCACGGAGCATATGGGGACTGAAGACCCCGTGGCTCCGGGGACCCGGTGCGGATCCGGATCCGGCCCCGCGGGCTTCGCGTGCCAGACGACGTCCGCCGCGCATGGTGTCAATGACGGCGAGTGCCATTAGAACAGCCTCCCGGCGTTGTTGAGGAGTTGGTCGGCGATCGGGCCGAGTGCCAGCGCGGGGAAGAACGTGAGTGCGCCGACGATGATGATCACGCCGATCAGAAGCCCGACCCATATGGGACCGGTGGTGGGGAACGTGCCGAGCGACGCCGCGACGCGGCGCTTGCCGGCCATGGAGCCGGCGATGGCCAGGACGGGCACGATCATCGCGTAGCGGCCCAGCATCATGGCGAAGGCGCCGGTGAGGTTGTAGAAGAGGGTGTTACCGGTGAGTCCGGCGAAGGCGGAGCCGTTGTTGCCGGTCTGGCTGGAGAAGGCGTAGAGGATCTCGCTGAAGCCGTGGGGGCCGCCGTTCAGCGGCCCTGCTTTGCCGGCCGCAGTGGCCGTCGCCAGGGCCGAGAAGCCCAGGATGCTGGCCGCGAGAAAGAGGACCACCAGCATGGCCATCTTCATCTCGTAGGCCTCGACCTTCTTGCCGAGGAACTCCGGCGTCCGGCCGACCATCAGGCCGGCGATGAAGACGGCAATGATCGCGAAGACGAGGATGCCGTACAGGCCGGCCCCGGCGCCGCCGGGAGTGATCTCGCCGAGTTCGATGTTGAAGAGTGGCACCAGGCCGCCGGCCGGCAGGAAGCTGTCGTGCATCGAGTCCACGGCGCCGGTGCTCGTGCCGGTCGTGACCGTGGCGAAGAGGCCGCTCGTGTCGGCGCCGAAGCGCGCCTCCTTGCCCTCCATGTTCCCGCGCGACTGATCGATGTTCTGCGCGATTGCCGCCGGGATGGAAGGGTTGGCACGTTCCTCGCTGGACATTGCCACCAGCGATCCGGCCGACAGGACGACGATCATGACCGCGGCGAGGGCCCAGCCCTGGCGGGCGTTGCCGGCCATCCGACCGAACGTATTCGTCAGAGCGAACGGGATCAAGAGAATGAGCAGCATCTCGACCCAGTTCGAGATGGTGGTGGGGTTCTCGAAGGGGTGAGCCGAGTTGGCGTTGAAGAAGCCGCCCCCGTTGTTGCCGAGCTCCTTGATGGCCTCCTGGGAGGCAACCGGGCCGAGTGGAATTGTCTGGACCGCGCCCTGGAGAGTGTGGATGCTCGTGGAACTTGCGAACGTCTGGATGACGCCCTGAGACACCAGGAAGATTGCCGCCACGAAGGAGATCGGCACGAGGATGTAAAGGGTGGTGCGCGTCAGGTCAACCCAGAAGTTACCGATGGTCGGCGACGACTTGCGGACCAGGCCGCGAGTCAGGGCGATTGCCACCGCGATGCCGCATGCGGCCGAGGTGAAGTTGCGGACCGCGAGCCCGGCCATCTGGGTCAGGTATGTCATCGTCGTCTCGCCCAGGTAGTTCTGCCAGTTCGTGTTGGTGTCGAAACTGACCGAGGTGTTGTAGGCGAGGTCCTGCGGGACGTTGCCGACGCCCGAAGCTCCTGTCTGAGCCAGCGGCAGGTACGTCTGCCACCGTTGCTGCAGGTAGAGGGCGAGGATGCAGACGAACGAGAAGACGAGCACGGAAACCGCGTATGCGGGCCAGCGTTGCTCGACCGTCTCGTCGACGCGCATCACCTTGTAGACGCCGCGCTCGATCGGCCGGATGACCGGCGACAGGAAGACTCGCTCGCCGTCGAAGACCTTGCGCATGTAGCCGCCCAGCGGCCGCGCAAGCAAGAGGACGACGGCGAAAAGGCTGAACGCCTGGAGGAGGCCGGGCAGCGACGGGATCATCTAGAACTTCTCCGCTCGCAGGAGGGTGAACATGAGATAGATGCCGAGTAGGAGGACGATCACGCCGCCCAAGATGTCCTGGCCGTTCATCGTGCCAATCTCTCGCAGGCCCAGATCAGGCCCATGAAGAACAGCAGACAGGCCGCCATCAGGGCGAGCATCGCCAGATCAAAGAGCATCGAGTCCTCCCTGGGGGTCGAGTGTTTCGGGACCATCCGCCTCGGCGTGGTGGCGTTCCACGATCTCTATGAGCGTCGGAACGGCAAATGGCTTGGGCAGGTAGCCCGCGCAGTTGAACTCCCGTAGCCGCGACGGTGGAACCGCCGTGGCGCTGACTACGAAGACCGGAGGCGCTCCGACCGCGGCAAGGGTGCCGCCGCGGAGGAAGCTCCAGCCGGAGTCACCTGGCAGGTTGATATCGAGGAGCACAATCGTGGGCCGGTAACCCGAGCCGACGACTTCCGCCGCCTCTTCCGCAGAGACGGCAATCCGCACCTCATGGCCTCGAGCCTTCAGGTGCTTCGACACGATCGCGGCCAGCGTGAGGTCGTCCTCGATCATCAGAACTCTGGCCTTGGCGACACCGCTATTCATCGATCCTCCGCACGATCAGGTCGCAGCCCGCGTCTTCGGGCCAGGGAATGGGCTCAAGTACGACGCCCTTCGAGTGGGCCTCCGCCCGGAAGCGCCTGGCGACCTGTTCCCCAAACTTCAGGCCGGTCAGGGTGACTCGCGAGGCGCTGCCCGACGCCACAAGTGCAATGGCGCTCTCAACCTCGGCCACTTCAGAGGTTAGTCGACGCCCGGTTTCCTCCGGGTCTGGGGTCGTGGTCTGATGGGCTGCTCTGCGATCCATGCCCCAATGATCAGCTCTGGCCCAAGAGGCCGTGGAGCAAGCCTGCGCGGAGGGGCTAAACACCCTCTAAACGAGTGGGGCCTGGAACGACCTCTTCTACAGCGCCTCGGCGTCGGCGATGCGGTAGCCGATGCCCGGTTCTGTCTCGATCAGGCCCTCCAGCACAGCGCCCGGGGCGGCGGCCGAGAGTTTGCGGCGGAGCCGATTCACATAGACGTGGAGGTAGGTGCTCTCGTCGGCATATGCCAGGCCCCAGACCGCGCGCAGCAGACGAGCCTTGGTCAGGACGCGGCCCTGGCTCGACAGCATGACCTTGAGCAGCTCGTACTCGCGGGGCGTGAGTCGGACCGGCTCGCCGGAGACGTGGACCTCTCGTCTGACGGTATCGAGTTCGATCGGGCCGAGGCGGAGGCAGCCCCGCGCATCTGCATCCGGACCGCCGGCTCGCCGGAGGACGGCTCGGATGCGGGCGTTCAACTCCTCAGTGGCGAAGGGCTTGGTCAGGTAGTCATCAGCACCGGCTTCCAGGCCGGCGATCTTGTCGCGCTCGTCGCCACGGGCCGACAGGATGATGATGGGCGTCGTGGCCTCGCGACGGATTCGCCGGATGACGTCCACGCCGTCGAGATCTGGCAGGCCCAGGTCGAGCAGGACCAGGTCGGCGCGGTGAGCGTCCCACTGGCGCATGGCTTCGTGGGCCGTATCCGCTTCGCGGACTTCATAGCCGCGGTGTCCCAGGTAGTCTGCCAGCGTGTGTCGGGCGGGCGCCTCGTCTTCGACGAGCAGGATCATCGGGCCGCTCATGGGTTGGCCCTGGTTTGCTCCGGCGCGGCGTCCGTGTCCGACTCCGCCACGTTCGCGATGTCGTCCGGCACGAACGCCGGCAGCAGCCGCACGTCCACTCGGAGGCCGCCAAGTTCACTCCGGCTCGCCTCGACATCGCCGCGCATTGCCCGCGTGAGGCCTTCCACGACCGTCATGCCGATGCCCATGCCGCGTCGTTTGCCCTCGCCCGCAGGCCCAGCCTGGAAGAACTTCTCGAACAGGTGCGGCAGAGCAGAGTCGGCCACGCCGGAGCCGTCGTCCTCGACGCTGATCTCCACCAGACCGCCCGGCCGGCGGGAGGCGCGCACTCGAATGGTGTCGCCACCGTGGCGAATGGCGTTCTCGAGCAGGTTGGCCAGCACCTGGCTCAGGTAGAGCTGATCGGCCAGTACGGGCGGGAGGGAGTCGGGCAGTTCCACAAGGATGCGCTTGGTAGTGGCAGCGCCCGCCCGCCTGATCACTTGGGCCAGCAGGTCGTCGAGATCGCAGGGTTCCAACTCCGGCTTGAGGGCTCCGGCTTCGATCCGGCTCAGGTCGAGCAGGTTGCGGATGAGCCGGCCCATCCGTTCAGCCTCGGCGTCGATCGCCTGGAAGGCCTCCCGCTGGTCCTGCGCGGTCCAGGCCACGGATTCGTCCAGCATGCTGCCCGCAGATGCCCGGATCGTGGCCAGCGGAGTCCGGAGGTCGTGCGACACGGAGTCGAGCAGGGCCGACTTGACGGCCTCGCTGCGGCGCGCGATCTCGGCGTTGGTCCGCTCCGTGTCGACCCGGTCTCGGACGATTGCCTGGCCGAGCTGGTCTGCCGCGGCCGAAAGGATGCGCGTCTCCGCTCGATCGGGTTCGCGTTCCTCTCGGGCCCGCAGGGCCCAAACCGAGCCGAGGATCTCACCTGAAGCCTCGACTCGGACCCGGTGGACGGTGGCGCGGTCGGCCTTGCGGCGAACCATGGCTGCGGCTACGTGCACGCGAACCCAGCGGGCCGGCTCGTCGCCCGGCGAACGCTGCAACACAACCTGCCAGGCCGGGACGGGGAGCGGCGAACCCGAGGCCGTGTCGGCGATGGTCTTCTCCTCGGCCGGCGTCGCGCCCAGTCCAAACCAGATGCGGTCCATAGCCGCCGCGGCCGCCAGGCGCTCCAGCACCATCGGTCCTGCCTCCTCGACGGTCCGCGTTTCGGCGAGGGCTCGACTGATCCCGAAGAGGGCCTGGGCCTCGCGCGCCCGCTGGGCCACCTCCTGGGCGTGCTCGGCCTGAACGGCCACGAGGCGGCCGATGGCGACCGCGACCGCCAGAAGGAGCAACAGGTTCAGCCACTCGTCGGGGCTGCTGATGGTGAAGGTGTAGAGAGGCTGGACGAACAGGAAGTCGTAGGCGAGGAACGCGGCCACTGAGGCTATCACGGCCGGAACCGTGCCCCAGCGCATGCCCACGGCGACTACCGCGAGCAGGTATAGGGGCGCGGCGTGGGTGACGCCCAGTTGCGCCGCCAGCGCGATCGCCAGGGTCGCCGCGGCCAGGGCGCCCGCGATGGTCGAAGCCACCAGCGTCAGACGCGCCAAACCGGCCAGCCGACCGCCCGCTCGCGTGATTTCCATGGAGTCGATCTTAGTCCCGCGGAAGGCCACGCACTCTCTTCGAGCCCACTGCTGTTGAGCAGTTGTTGAGCCGCCGCACGCAAGCCGCCGGACGCAGACTGAGTCGGGCGCTATGTCCCGAGCGTGCCGGTCCGTGCACCTCACCTTCTGATTGCATCCATATTCAAGCGGCTTTCAGAATTATGGTCGACGCTGTCTGCGGTAGTTCCGCGCCCGACGGCCATTCACGCCTCTTCGCGCCGCCGGCTCGACCCGAACACGGTCTGCTTGATGACACAGCCGCAAGAAATGCCAGGACCACGAACCGGCCGACGATGGTCGGACCGACTCTCCCGCGGCCGGGCGCGCCTCGCCGGCCGCGTGCGGCGGAGCACTCCGTTTGGATTGGGGATCGTCGCAGCCTTCATTGCCATCTTCCTGTTCAGCGTGATCTCCCCGCCGCCCAAGCCACTCGGCCGCGGCGACGTGGCGCAGGCGATCGCCTCGGCGCTGGCCTCGGTCACGCCCGCGCCGCCCTTCTCCGAATTTGCCTCTCAGGCTGTGGAGCCGTCGCTGGTCGTGATCCAGACCGTTGGGGCGGGCAGTTCAGCCGCCCCGGGCGGTTCCGCAGCCCCAGGCGGTTCGGCCGCTCCGGGCAACCCCGCCGTTCCCGGCAGTTCCGCCACCCCGGGCCCCTCCGGCCTCGGCGCGGCAGACAACGGTCTCGGTAGTGGAGTCGTGGTCGACGCCGCCGGCGACATCCTGACCTGCCTTCACGTAGTCGATGGCGCGACATCCATCAAGGTGACATTCGCCGACGGGACTACCTCGTCGGCGCAGATCGCATCGACGCAGCCCGCAGACGACATCGCCGTCCTGCAGGCCGACAATCCCCCTTCAAAGATCGTGCCGGCCGTGCTCGGCAATCCGCGCGGCGTCCAGGTCGGCAGCGAGGCATACGTGATCGGCAATCCCTTCGGCCTCACCGGATCGTTCAGCGCCGGAGTCGTCTCCGGCCTCAACCGGAGCTTCACCCTGGCAAACGGCACGCAGCTGGTGGGCTTGATCCAGGTGGACGCGGCCATCAATCCGGGCAACTCGGGCGGCCCGCTGGTGAACCGCGCCGGCCAGGTGATCGGGATTGTCACCGGAATCGTCAACCCCACCAGTCAGAACGTATTCATAGGTATCGGTTTCGCCGTTCCGATCGACGTGGCCGGCGGGGCGGCCGGCTTGCCGCCCGACTGATGTCATCTACCGCCACAGGCCGCGAGAACGGTCCGGCGCACGCAGCAGGATTCAGGAGGCCAAGACCAGTGCACGAACAGGCCGACACGACGCCATCCCAGCCGATGGAACGCGTCCTGTACGAGGTAAAGAAGGTCATCGTCGGCCAGGACCACCTCCTGGAGCAGCTGGCAGTGGCTCTCCTGGCGCGGGGCCATCTGCTGGTCGAGGGCGTGCCCGGACTGGCCAAGACGATGGCCATCAAGACGCTCGCC
Organism: Chloroflexota bacterium; assembly: GCA_003156975.1. Lineage (GTDB taxonomy): Bacteria > Chloroflexota > Limnocylindria > Limnocylindrales > CSP1-4 > Fen-1039. Next base: position 75,218 of record PMIE01000082.1, read on the forward strand.
GGAGCGATCGGCGGCGATTTCAAGCGGATCCAGTTCACGCCGGACCTGGTCCCCGCCGACTTGATCGGGACTCGCATCTACAACCAGAAGACCGGCGAGTTCAACACGTCGCTCGGCCCGGTCTTCACCAACCTGCTGCTCGCCGATGAGATCAACCGTGCGCCGGCCAAAGTCCAGAGCGCGCTGCTGGAGGTGATGCAGGAACGGCAGGTCACGATCGGCCACGACACGCACAAAGTGCCGGACCCGTTCCTGGTCCTCGCGACCCAGAACCCGATCGAGACCGAAGGGACGTACGCCCTCCCGGAGGCCCAGGTCGACCGTTTCATGCTCAAGGTCCTGGTCGGATACCCGAGCGCAACTGAGGAATTCGCCATCGTCCAGCGGATGACCGGTCCCCTGGATCCGGTCCAGGAAGTGCTCTCGACCAAGGGCCTGCTCGAGTTGCAGCAGGACGCCGATCGCGTCTACGTCGACCCGGCGCTGATGGAGTATGCCGTGCGCCTGGCGACGGCCACGCGCGCCCCACAGCTGCACGGCATGCCGGACCTGCAGCGGTACATCACCTACGGCGCCAGCCCGCGCGCCTCGATCAACCTGATCCTCACCGCCCGGGCGCTCGCCTACGTCCGTGGCCGCAACTATGCCCTGCCTCAGGACGTGCTCGACATGGCCCGCGACGTGATGCGCCATCGCCTCGTCCTGTCGTTCGAGGCTCTCTCTGACAACGTGACCGCCGACGACGTGCTGACGACGGTCCTCAAGCGGATTCCGGTGCCGGTGGTGCCGTTGCGGGAGCATTCCAACGTCCGCGCCAGCGCCTGAGGGCGTCGTCTGGACCCCGCAGCCCGATCCGGTCGAGGTAGCTCGTCCGGAGCCGAGTGTGGCCGCAGGACCGCAGGGCGCTTCGCCCCCGGCGGCTCCGCCGAAAGCCCCGGCCGCGTCCAGGCGAGCTCAATCCAAGGGCGACCTGTTCGTTCCGCCCAGGGTCCGGCCCTTCTTCGACCAGACGCCGCCCGGTCCCGAGATGCCACAAGCCTCGCGGTATTCCGCACCGCCCGTACCGGCTTCGGCGCGACCCATGTCCGCCCCGGAGCAGATTCTCCAGCGCCTCGACTGGCAGGTGATCCGGCGCCTCGACGGCGTTCTCCAGGGCGACTATCGGAGTCTCTTCCGCGGCAACGGAATCGACATGGTGGACCTTCGTGAGTACCAGCCCGGCGATGACGTGCGGGCGATCGACTGGAACGTCACCGCGAGGATGGACACGCCGTACGTTCGCGAATACGTCGAGGATCGGGAGCTGGCGGCCTGGTTCCTGCTGGACCTCAGCCCCTCTGTGGATTTCGGCACCGCGGATTCGGAGCGGCTCAAGCGAACCGTCCTGACCGATTTCGTGGCCACGCTGGCGAGGCTCATGACCCGCCGCGGCAACCGTGTCGGGGCGATGTTCTACGGCAGCGTCGTGGAGAGGGTCATGCCGGCCCGCGGCGGACGCGATCAGGTTCTGCGGCTGATCGACGACCTGCGCCTCCGGCCCGCTCAGCCGAACGCCCCATTCACGGATCTCGCGCCACTGCTTCAGGCGGCAGCGCACGCAATCAAACGCCGCTCGCTTGTGTTTGTCGTTTCGGACTTCATCAGTGTCGCCGGGTGGGAGCGGCCCCTCGGCCTGCTGAATCGCCGGCACGAGGTCGTGGCCGTCCGCCTTACGGACCCGCGCGAGACAGAGCTTCCCGATGTCGGGCCGCTGATCATGCAGGACGCCGAGACCGGCGAGCAGCTGTATGTCGACACTCACAATGCCGCGTTCCGCCGCCGATTCGCCGAGGCGGCCCGCCGCCGTGAAACGGAGATCAACGGGGCTTTCCACCGATCCGGTGTCGAAGCCCTATCGCTTTCGACGGACGACGACCTGGTCCGCGCAATCGTGCGCATGGTGACGCTCCGTCGCCGGCGGCGGAGGTAGCGATGTCGTTCATCTGGCCGTGGATGCTGTTCTCGCTGGTGCTCCTCCCGATCGGTGCCGGGCTCTACCTGCTCCTCGACCGGAGGCGCCGCCGGCGGCTCGCACTCTACGGCGGCGCCGGACTGAGCCACGCGACGCCGGGTCGCAGGGTCGTGCGAAGTCGCATCGCGCCGGTTCTGATGGTGTGTGGGCTGGTCCTGATGCCGGTTGCGATGGCAAGGCCGCAGGCCGTGGTGGGTCTGCCCCAGGAAGTTGGGACGATCGTCCTCGCTTTCGATGTCTCGTCGAGCATGGCTGCCAAGGATCTGACGCCGACGCGAATGGATGCCGCCAAGGCGGCCGCGAAGGACTTTGTCGAACGTCAGCGGTCGGGCGTCACGATCGGGGTCGTGGCCTTCAGCGACTCGGGCGTTTCGGTCCAGACTCCCACCAACGACAGGGACACGGTGGACGCCGCGATCGATCGCCTGGCACCGCAGCGAGGCACTTCGCTCGCCCAGGGGATCACCGCCTCGCTCAAGGCCATTGCCATCGCCGAGGCCGGGCCCTTCGCGAACGACTACTACTCGAACAAGTCGCCGGCTCCCTCGCCGACGCCGACCCCCACGCCGGTGCCGTCCGGGACCCACGCCCCGGCCGCGATCGTTCTTCTGACCGACGGCGAGAACAACGAGTCGCCGGATCCGGTCGCTGCCGCTCAGACCGCGGCCAACCAGGGCGTGCGGATCTACACCGTCGGCATCGGCAGCCCCGGTGGCACCACGGTGACCGTGGATGGGTTCCAGCTCCACACCCAGCTCGACCAGGCGCTGCTCCAGCAGATCTCCGATCTGACCGGCGGTGCCTACTACGGCGCCGCGGACACGCAGCAACTCCGCTCGATCTACGACAACCTCGACACCCAGCTGGTCATCCAATCCCAGATGATCGAGATCACCGCGCTCCTCGCCGGCATCAGCATGCTGATGCTGCTCGCGGGCGCCGCGGCCTCGCTTCTGTGGCTGGGACGACTGCCATGACAGGGCGGCGATAGATGGACTTCCTGTGGTTTGACCTGCTTGCGCTTCTTCTGCTGCTGCCTGTGCTTGTCGGTGCGTACGTGTGGAGCCTTGGCCGGCGCCGGCCGGAAGGAGTCCGATATTCGAGCCTGTCCCTCGTCCGCGATGCCGTCCGCGGGTCGTCGCGGCTGCGGCGCCACCTGCCCTTCGCGCTGTTCGTAGCGGCCCTGGGCGCTCTCGTTCTGGCGATGGCCAGGCCGGTCGTCGTCGTTGCCGTGCCCACGAACCAGACCACGATCATCCTGACCATCGACGTTTCGGGGAGCATGTGCTCGTCCGATATCCCGCCCAGCCGGCTCGAGGCTGCCGAGGCGGCGGCGTCTGCGTTCATCAACAGCCAATCGGCCACGACGCGGATCGGCATCGTCGCGTTCAGTGGATTCGCGGAAGTGATCCAGTCGCCCACGAACGACAAGACCGCCCTTCTCTCTGCCCTCCAGAGCCTGGCCACCGGCCGGCGCACCGCAATTGGCGACGGCATCCTCGCCTCTATCGATGCCATCTCAGAGATCGATCCGTCTGTTGCCAGGAGCCAGACCGATTCATCGACCGGAACTGCCCCGGCGCCGGTGACCCCAGGCGCATACGCACCGGACATCGACGTACTTCTAACCGACGGCGTGAACAACGCCGGGACCGAGCCGCTGGACGCCGCTCAGCAGGCCGTGGATCGGGGCGTGCGGGTCTTCACCATCGGCTTCGGGACGGCAGACGGCGGGGCTCAGAGCGCCACGTGCGCACCCCAGTTCCGGGGTCGCGAGCCGGGGGCCGGCCAGGGCGGTGGCGGTGGCTTCGGTGGCGGCGGCGGCGGATTCGGTGGCGGCGGCGGTGGTGGCGGAGGCGGCAACTTCCGCCGCGGCATCGACGAAGCCACGCTCCAGAAGATCGCCGACATGACCGGCGGCAAGTATTACCCGGCCGAAAGCGCGAGCCAGCTCCAGTCGGTCTTCCAGAACCTGCCCACCAACCTGATCCTCAAGCACGAGGCGACAGAGGTCAGCTTCGTGTTCGTGGGTTTCGGCGGGTTGCTGTCCGCCCTCGCGCTTCTGCTGGGCAAGGCCTGGCGGCCGTTGCCGTAGCAGGTTCCACCCGCGATCAGCACTGAGTCGTCGGAGAGCAGATCGTCGGCTTCAGCTGCGTAAGGTAAAGCTCGGCCGTGGTGACTGGCTCCCATCCTGCGTCGCCGATGTAGGTTCCACCTGCGATCAGGACCGACCCGTCGGAGAGCAGGTTGGCGGTTTGGTCCATCCTCGAGGCATTCATCGTCCCGGCGGACGTGAACTTGCCGGTCTTCGGGTCATACAGCTCGGCCGAGTTGGTTGCGTTGGCGGTCGTGGCCGGTCCCGACAGGCCGCCCGTGATCAGGACGAGGCCGTTGGGGAGTTGGGTCGCGGTGTGTTCCTGGCGGTTGGTCGTCATGGAGCCGGTGCGCGTGAACTTGCCGGTCTTGGGGTCGTACAGCTCCGCGCTGGAGTAGATGCTGTCGTCGCCGGCCCGGCCGCCCGTGAGGAGGACGCGGCCGTCCATGAGAACGGTCGCGGTATGAAGCCAGCGGCTGCTGGACATCGATCCGGTCAGGGTGAACGTGCCCGTGGTTGGGTTGTAGATCTCCGCCGAGACTACCGGCGGGTCGATCTGGCCGCCGGCGATGAGCACGCGGCCGTCCAGCATGAGCGTCGCGGTCTGGTCGGCGCGGACCTTGTGCAGCGATCCGGTCAAGGTGAACTTGCCCGTCTTCGGATCGTAGATCTCGGCAGAAGCCAGTTCGCCCTGGTCACCGACCGCCGCCACCGGCTGTGTGCCCCGGCCCCCCGACACGGGGTGATAGGCCATCGTCTCGACGACGGGCGCCGCGGCGGTTGAGTTGGTGTTGTAACCGCCGACGATAAGCACTCGGCCGTCGATCAACATGGTGGCCGTGTGGAACTGGCGAGCGGTGTTCAGCGATCCGGTCGCGGTGAACTTGCCCGTCTTCGGATCGTAGAGCTCCGCGGAGTCGAGTTGCTTGCCGCTGACGGCGTCGAGTCCGCCGACAACGAGGACTCGGCCGTCCCAGAGCGTGGTCGCAGTCTCGTCGGAGCGTGCCACCGTTGGCGATCCGGTCGCGGTGAACTTGCCGGTCGCCGGGTCGTAGATCTCGGCCTTCCGGACGGCGCCTGCCGGCTGCTCGAACCCGCCGATGAAGAGGATCCGGCCATCCGCGAGGCCCGCCGAGATCGCCTGCTGAGTCATCATCGAGCCAGTCGGGCGGAACAAAGGAGACGGCGGCGCGCTGGAGAGGGGCTGGGTGGTCGGCAGCTTGACTGCCGGAGCGGTCGCGGTCGGAGTCGCCGCTGAGCTGGTCTGCACGGAGACGAGCACGCTGGCGCTGGCGCTGGGCTGGTCGGACGCCGCGCCCGAGTGCATCCCGCGCAGCCCGAGCGATCCCACGACTACCACGACCGCCAGCGCCCCCACCACTGCGAATGCCATCTCCTGTCGCCGCCGGCGAACCGGCTTGCGGAGAGTCATTCCGATGGAGTCGGTTCGAGCGGCCACGAGCTCCTTGTTGACGAGGTCACGCAGGCTCGCATCCAGCTTCGGGTCGGCAGGCCAGTCATTCATCTCGGAGGTCCTTCCGCAAACGGGCCAGGCCCGTCTTCAATTGAGTCTTGATCGTGTTGTCGCTCACACCCAGCACCGTCGCCGTCTCGTGGACGGAGTAGCCCTCCAGGTAGTGGAGGGTGATGGCGGCGCGGACGCGGCGGGGGAGTGCCCTGAGGCCTTCCCGTAGCGCCAGCGTCTGGTCGTGGGCCGGCTCGGCGGAGGCGATGTCGTGGAGACGTGGCGTGAAAGAGAGGAAACGGCGCATCGAACGAACGCGCCTCACAGCCTCCCTCGTTTCGATGGCGAGGAGCCAGGCGCGAAGCGAACCAACGTCCCGGAGCGTGTGACCGCGCCGGAGCGCGATCTCGAAAGTCACCTGGACGACGTCCTGCGCCTCAGCCTCGTCCATGGTTATGAGGCGGGCCGCCGCCAACAGCGTCGGGCCGTGCTGGGCGAGCATGTCGGAAATGCCCAGCTCCGAGACCGTGTCGGCCAAAGCCACTGCTACCAAATGCCGTTCCTCCTCCTGCGTAACTTATAGAGGGAGGCCCAGGGCAAAGCGGGTGATAGGTGTGGTCATCGTCGGACGATTTCGGGCGGTCTCGACTTCCAGCGGGCTCGACTTCCTGCCGGGCTGCTCGCAGGGTTGCTCGCGGCCGTCATGCCTCAACTTCCGGCCACCACCCGAGGGTGAGCCACGAAGAAGTCCGCAATGAGGCTGGAGGCGTCGAAGGAATCGGGGGAGCCGCCGGCGGAGGCCAGCACGCCCGATGCCCGTGGCCATGTGTGCCAGCCGCCGGTCACGACTCGCATCGAGACGGTGCTGCCTTTGGCGCAGTCCCAACTCGTCGTGGTTGACGGACCGTCGACCGAGGTGGAGGGGATTGGCTCGCAGACGTCGAGCGAGCGCCACCTGGCGATCACGTCGGCCATGGGGGAGAAGGTGATGTCGACCTTGCCGCCGCCCATCGGGATGACGCCGTCGGCGGTGCCGTGGATCGCCAGTACGGAAACGGGCCTCGCCAGGGTGCACGGGACGTCGGCGCTCCCGCCGACCGTGGCCATGTTGCCCGAGACCGGAGCGATGGCCGCGATGCGATCGGACATGGCGCAGCCCAGGCGGTAGCTCATCATCCCGCCTCGCGAGAGGCCGGTCACGTAGACGCGCCCGGGGTCGACGCCGTCGCTGGCCTCCAGCCGGTCGATGACGGCCGAGATGAATGCGACATCGTCGGCGCCGGGGTGCTTGCCCCACTTGTCGGTGCTGCCGAAGGTGTCCCAGCCGTCGGCCACGCCATCGGGGTAGACGGCGATCCAGCCAAGCCGGTCCGCCTGAGCGTCGAAGCCCGAGTCCGACTCCATCTGGAAGCCGCCCCCGAACGAGCCGTGCAGTACGAAGACGAGGCCCGGCCGAGCGATCTCCTTTGAGCCTCGATGAATCCGATACGTTCGGTCGACCGCGTCGGCGTGGATAGTTTCGACACGCGTCCGGCCGGTCAGCTGCGCCGCGATCGTGGTCCGGTATGCCCACACGAACGTACCCGAGGCGCTGACCACTCCGGCCACCGCGAGCAGAGCAAGTGCCGCAGCCGCCTTTCGGCCCGGCGTTGGGATTCCCGGCCGGTTCGGGCCCGACTTCGAGCCCGTTGTCGATATTGCCCGCCGGCCGAGCAGCCAGGCTCCCACGACGGCCGTCCAGATCGAAGTCAGTGCCTCAACCGGCTCGATAGCCAGCAGCTGTGGCTGGCTTGCGGCAGATCGGGCCGCCCAGACTGTGGCCCAGAGGGCGATCCAAACCATCACCACCCCGATCCCCGCCGACAGCCATGCCACGCCCGGATCGTGCCGTGCGGTCAGAAGCGCCGCCAGAAGCAGGGCGACGGGCAGGGCGACGAGGACGATATTCGCCGCCAGGGCGGCCTGGGCACTCACGGAGTAGCCGTGCGGGTCGGTCGGCAGCAGCAGTGCCAGGGCGAAGCGAGCGCCGGCAGCCAGGCCGAGCAGCGCGCCCACCACGGCCGCGGGTCGTCGTGGCGGCCATGCCGCCAGCAGCCCGAGAGCCGCAGCCAACTGCGCGACGACCATCGCGCCGACCGCCAGGACAAGCGGCACGTGCCAGGCCGAGTCGCTGAAGAATCGCTCCGGTCGAGCAGTCAGGGAATGGCCGATGCTGGCGTGGGCCAGCTCCACGACCACCACGACCGCCCATACGACGGGCGCAATCAGGCCGGCAATTCCCGCAATCCTGGTGAGCCTTGGGTCGGTGGCCGGCTTCTCGAGCTCGGATTCAGTCATGTCGCCCCTCGCTTCGGACGCTCGCCATTGTGCCCGGTGCGGCGGTCCGGTGCTGGCGCCGACGCTGGCGCGACGACGATGCCGAGCGACGAGCCGCCGACCAGCGCTGCCCACTACGATTGGCGATGCCAAATGCCGCGGACTTTGGAGACCTCACCCTATGAGCCGACTGCCTCCCCAGGGGCACGCAACGCCCGGGCCGACCAGAGGCTCCGGGCCGTCCTCAGGGCAACCGGCGCAAGCGGCGCCCCCGGCGCAGGCGTACTTGGCGCCCGCGCACTGGGCCGCCTATGGGCCGCCGCCGGGCTGGGCGCCGCCGCCGGCGTGGGGCCCGCCCCCGGGCTGGGTTGCGCCGGGCTGGGGTCAGGTCGGGTGGGGGCCGGGATGGGTCCCGTTGGGGCGGTCTTTCAGATTCGATCGGTCGCGCTTGCTGCCGACACTCGGCGTCGCCCTCGTCATCGCCGCCGTCGTTCTCGGCGGAATCGGCCTCGACAACGCGATCCCCGCCCCGAGCGCCGGGGTCGTGACGATCGGTGGCTCGGTGACCATGACCGCCGGCCCGGGCTGGGTCCTCGAGCCGTCGCAGGACGCCTCCTCGTCCGGCATCGAGCTCCGGAGGTCCGGCGCAGTCCTCTCCGCTGAGGTGGTCTCGTCGAGCTACTCGGGCGACTCGAATGCCATGCTCGCAGCCCAGAAGGACTCGCTCAGCGGCGACACGGCGCAGATCAGCTACGGCGATGCCCAGACCACCTCCGTCAGCGGCCACGACACCACATATGTGGTCTTCGAGGCAACGGTGACGACTGGCCACGGGCCGGGCACCGTCGACGGCGAGCTGATTTGCATGGTGGTCAACGGCAACGCCGTTGTGATCGTCGTGGCCGCGCAGCAAGGCGAACTCGACCCGGTCATCGACGACGTGACCGCGATGCTCGAGAGCGTGGAGGCTGCGCGATGACACGGATGACCGGACCGGGACTTCCTCCCGGCGCGGAGGAATCGGCTGCGCCGCGCTGGGGCAAGCAGGCTTCGCTCATTCAGATGGGCCAGCCGGCCTTCTGGCTCTTCTCCGCCTTGCTGCTGTTCGGGGCGCTCGTCTTTGCCCTGGAGCAGGCCGCCATGGCCGGCCTCACGACGGCGTGGCTGCTGTCGTGGGCCCTCATGCTGGTCTATGCGGTTCCGGTCGGCCTTCTCATCTACCGGCTCGATCTGTTCGAGCGCGAACCCAAGTCGATGCTGGCCGGCGCAATTCTCTGGGGTGGCGTCATCGCGACCGGGGTCGCGGTCTTCGCCAACGAGGCCTGGCTGTCGGTCATCGGCAAGGTCACATCGCCGGACTTCGCCGCCCAATGGGGAGCGGCGGTCGTTGGCCCCGGCGTCGAAGAGACGCTCAAGCTGATGGGCGTGGTCACTCTCTTCCTCATCGCGTCGAGTGAATTCGACGGCGTCATGGACGGCTTCGTCTACGGCGCGATGATCGGCCTCGGCTTCACCGTCGTGGAAGACCTGTCGTACTTCTTCATCGCCGCCGCGGCCATGCCCGGCACCGTGAATCAGGCGGGCCCGGTCTTCGATACGTTCCTGGTCCGCGTCGGCGCGGGCGGTCTCTACGGCCACGTCCTGTTCACCGGCCTGACGGGGATGGGGTTTGCCTACCTCGTGACCCAGCATCGGGTGGCACTTTCCAGGCGCATCGCCGGTGCCGCGCTCTGCATCGCCGCCGGCTTGGCCGCCCACGCGGTTTGGAACTCGCCCCTGACGGACTTCGTTCTTGACACCTCCGGCGGGGCCGATCCCAGCGTGCTGCAGTGGATCTTGTTCGGTGCCCTCAAGGGCATGCCGTTCCTCATTCTGCTGGGCGTGCTGGTCTATCTGGCCACGCGCAACGAGGAGCGCGACTATCGGGCCATCGTCGCCGGCGAGCCTGACCCGATGGTGGTCACCGACGACGAGATGAAGTCGCTCGGGAGTCTGTGGGCGAGACGGTCGGCCCGATCTGCGGCGGGTCGACTGCACGGGCCGATTGCCGCTCAGCTGGTCGGCCGGCTTCAGGCTGCCCAGATCGAATACGCGATGGTCAGGAGCAAGGCCGACTCCCTGACCGATCCTGCGCTCGACACACAGCGGATGAAGATCAGATGGATCCGGGCGCAGCTGGCGGGAACCCCGTTCATGCCGGCGATGCTCCGACCGATGGCCGGTCCGCCGCCGGCTTCGTCGTCTGGGGCGACCGGTCTGCACGCGCCGGCTCAGCCCGTCGCCTCGCCGGCCACTGCGATCCACTTCGTTCCCAGCGGCGGGATCGCAGCGTGGCCGACGCCGGATGGCTCGCGCCTCCCCGCCGCCGTCCTGCCCGAGCGCCTCGAGGTGGTCGTGGAAGCCCGCAACGGCCCCTGGGCCGAGGTCCGGGCGGCCAACGGGTGGCGCGGCTGGGTCGACGGCCGCCTTCTGGTTGATCGGCGGTAGCTCGCGACTGGTGCGTGTCCGCGCCGGCCCGCGAGGGATTCCGGCGCCGCGGGTCCCGGTAGGGTCCCCCGTTTGACCGATGGCGTGCGAGACGGCCACGAGCCACAATGCAGGGGCATTTGTCGGCGGAGGATCAATGGCTGCGGAGACGGGCGACGCGAAGGGCCAGGCGACGGTCGTCCTGGTATTCCCCGGTTGGAGCTGGCGTTCCTATTCCGGGACGACGCCGGCAGTGCTGGTGGCGCTGGACAGGCAGGTCTACTTCCCCGGTGAGGTCAGCCAGGGCTTTCGATTCGAGCTGGAAGTCCCGCCCGGCTCCCATGAGCTGACGGTCATTCTCGGCGGCAACTCCAGGACCGTGCCGATAGACGTCGAAGCCGGCCGGACCTATGAGATTCCGCTCAAGTTCGGTGGCCGCTGGGGCGCCCTGCGAATCGAGTTCCCGGAGGACAGCACCGCGACCTGAGCCGCAGGCGCGAGTGGCAACCACCCGCGCCCACCGGGGAGAGTCCGCTCCGGCCCCTCCCTCGACTCTGCCCTCCTAGTTCTCGAGCGCCTCGATGCGAATGCGCGCGTCCACGATGACCGCGCCCTCGGGCCGGACGATCACCGGGTTGCAGTCCATCTCGGCGATCTCCGGATGCTGCTCGACCATTGCCGCCACCCGCAGGAGCAACTCCTCGAGGCCCGCCACGTCGCACTTGGGTGCACCGCGGAAACCATCGAGTAGCGGGAACGTGCGCAGCGACGTGACCATCTCGTGGGCGTCGCGATCGGTCAGCGGCGTGATGCGGACCTTGACGTCCTTGAGGACCTCGACCGCGGTACCACCGGCGCCGCATGCCACCACGGGCCCGAAGAGCTTGTCGTGGACGACGCCGACGAGCATCTCGACGCCGCCGGCCGGAACCATCTGCTGGATGAAGAACTTCTCGACGGTAGTGCCCTGGGCGGCGATGCGAGCGGCCATTTCCACGGCCGCCTGCTGGACTTCGGCAGCGCCCTGCAGGTTGAGGACGACGGCCTTGGCCTCGGTCTTGTGGATCAGCTTGGGGGCGACGCCCTTCAGCGCTACCTTGCCGCCGATTTCCACGGCCGCGGCTCCGGCCTCTGCCGGAGTGGCCGCCAGGCGCCACGCGGCCATCGGCACGCCGTAGCAGCCGAGCAGCTTCGCCACTTCGTCGGGGAGGAGCCAGCGCGACTTTTCGTCCTCGGCCCCTTGCAGCGAGCCCAGGACATCGGCGATGAGGGCCTTGCCCTCGGAGGTGCGGATGTCGTTGTACTGGGGGACGACACCCTCAGGCGTCTCGGCCCAGATGCCGTAGCGAACGGCGTGGGCGAGGGCCCGTGCGGCGTCTTCAGGGAAGGGGTAGGACGGGATCGAGAGGCCTTCGGTCTTGAGCGTATCCGGCGTGCCCTTGGCCGACAGGAAGACCGACAGCATCGGGATCTCGCGCTCGATCTCGAGGCAGGCGGCGCGGACGCCCGCGGCGATCTCCTCGGAGTTGGTAACGAGAACCGGTACGTACAGGATGATGATGGCGTCGATGCCGTCCCACTCGGCCAGGAGCTTGAGGGCCTTGCGGTACGCCTCGCCCGGTGCGGGTGCGATCATGTCAACCGGATTGTTGAGTCCGGCGTCGGCCGGCAGGAACTCGGCCAGCTTGGCCTTGAGGTCGTCCGGAACCTGCGGCACCACGAGGCCATCCGCCTCGCACGCGTCGGCGCAGAGGATGCCGGGGCCGCCGCCGTTGGTAAGAATCGCGACACGATTGCCCTTGGGGCGTGGCTGGTTGGCCAGCAGCGTCGCCACGTCGAAGAACTCGCCGAGAGTGTCCGTTCGGATGACGCCGGCCTGCTTGAACAGCGCATCCACCGTCACGTCCGAGGCGCCGAGCAGCGCACCGGTGTGCGACGAGGTGGCGCGGGCGCCGGCGGACGAACGACCGCTCTTGACCGCGAGGATCGGCTTCTGACGGCCGACGCGGCGCGTGATGCGGGCGAACTTGCGCGGATTGCCGAGCGACTCGAGGTAGAGGGCGATGACGTCCGTGGCCGGATCTTCGGCCCAATACTGGATGAAGTCGTTGCCCGAAAGGTCCGCCTTGTTGCCGACCGAAATGAAGGTCGAGAGGCCGAGATTGAGCGTGTTCGCGTACTCGATGACGGCAAGCCCGAGGGCGCCCGACTGCGACAGAAAGCCGACGTTGCCCTGGATCGGTGCGTTGGGCGAGAACGTCGCGTTCATTCGGACGTCGTCGTGGGTGTTGATCACGCCCATGCAGTTGGGGCCGATCACCCGCATGCCGGCCTCGCGCGCGATGCCGAGCAGTTCCTTCTGCAACTCCTTGCCCGCAGGCCCGGTCTCGCCGAAACCCGCCGTGATGACGACCATGCCGTGGACGCCCTTCTCGGCGCATTCACGCGCGGCATCCAAAGTGAGCTTGGCCGGCACGACGATGACGGCGAGATCGACGGGGCCCGGGATGTCCAGGATCGACTTGTAGGCGCGCACCGACTGGACGACTTCGGCGCCGGGGTTGACCGGGTAGACGGGGCCGTTGAATCCGCCGTCCATCAGGTTATGGAAGACCTCGCCGCCGATGGTCTTGCGCTTTCGGCCGGCGCCGATGACGGCGATGGAACGTGGCGCGAGCATGCCGCGAACGGCGTTGGTGGCCGCGACTTGCTCGCGGGCCTCGAATCGAGCCCGTGCTTCGGCGGAGAGCGACGTGGCGAACTGAACCCGAACGAGGCCCGGCTCGCTCTTCATCGTTATGCCGAAGCCACTCTCGCGCAGGACCTCAAGCATGTTGTGGTTCTCGGCCTGAACGACCGCTTCGAAGACGGCCACGCCGTCCTGGTCCGCGGCTTCGGCGATTCGCTTGAGGAGGAGTGTCCCGAGGCCGCGGCCCTGGAACGAGTCCGTGACGGTGAACCCCACTTCGGCCCGATCGGCGGCGGTGCGGTCGTAGCTTGCCTGGCCGACGATTTCGCCGCCCTGGACGGCGATGACGCAGCAGCCAAGGCAGTCTTCGACGCCCGACCACAGCTTGGCCGTCGCCGCCGCGTCGAAGGCCTTGGACCCGAATCGCAGCGACCGCGACGACTCCGAGAGGCCGTCGAGGAAGGCTAGGACGGCTGCTTCGTCGCTCGGCTTGGCCGCTCGAATCCGTACGGACGAGCCGTCTCGGAGTACTACGTCGATGTCTCGCGGGGAGTAGGTCGTGCTCATACTGCTGCCTTCGTTCATCAGGGGGCCTTGTGCGGGGCCCGACGTGCGGATGCACTCGCACCGGAGTGGCGCTGCAGGGGTCGTCAGCGATCGTCGGGAGAGCTTCCCGGATTGGGCACGCGGCGAGTAGGGCCAATGGGCGCGCGAAGNNGGCTGAGGCGATCGGGCTAGGTCCCATGACCGGGTGCCGCGCGTCAACGGTCGTTCTCCACGGTGACGAAGGGCACCGTCCGAAGGGACTCGGAGCGCTTGGCCCCATCGGCGGGAGGCTCGGGCGCTGCGGTCGGAAAGGTGCGTTTGAGGGCGGTTAGGGTGCCTTGCGATGGGCCTTACAACGCCCGTCGAGCCTCCCTCGATCCATTCAATCTGCGTAAGGGTCCTGGGTGGCAGGACCGCCGTACCATTGCTCCCTCCCCCCTGCCGTCCCATCCTCGCTCCTATGACGGACGCTACTGTCCAGCGCCCCGGCCGACTCCACATCAGTTTGATCGTGGCGTTGCCGTTGACGCTGCTACTCCTGGCCCTTGCCGTAGGGACTGCAGCCGGCCACTCGACGAAGAACCGGTTCTCCGCAGCGGCGATTTCACCGAACCCCGCGGTTGTCGGCGCGGCCGTTTCCTTCGGTGTGACGTACACCGGACGCAATGCGCCCAAGTCCGTCTCGGTCGTGATCGATGGCGTTGCCACGGCGATGACGGGCAGCGGATCCGACTACTCCCACGGCGTCAGGTTCAGCGCCACGGCCAAACCGGCAGTCGGCACGCATGAGATCTACTTCCGCGCCGTCGATGCCGATGGCGATGGCGATTCTCAAAAGTCCGAAGCCGTGAGCCTGGTCATCAAGCCGGCTGCCGCGCCGACTCCGGCCCCAACCCGAAAGCCGACCCCCAAGCCAACGCCGAAGCCAACCGCACACCCCGCCATCACTCCGGCCCCGAGCCCGGCTCGTGGCCCCGCCACATCTGAGCCTCGCACCGATGGCGGAGCCACAAATCCCGAACCAACCAGCACCGCGCCCGGTGGTGTCTTTACCAGCCCCGCACCGGGTTCCGGCGGGCTTGCGGCCGGGCCCGGCGACCAGGGCACGCCTACCGCTCCTATGGCAAATGCCGTCGGCCCGGCCGGTGCGGTCGGCGACCTGACCGCGTATCAGCTAACCAAGGGTGCCTCCGGTCGTGAGTTGCCCGCGGCCGTGGTGGCCAACCTGTATCGCAGTCGAACGGCGTCGCTCGATCAGCTTGTGACCGAGCTCCTGCCCACCATCGCCACTGCCAGTGCGGGGGCGGCAGCCTGGGCGGCGTTCGCCTTCTTCGGCAAGCGGCGACGTGACGATGACGAGACGGACGACGGGCTCCTCGCCGCGGCGGCCGGAGTCGGGTACGAAGCCGACGCCGCTCCCGGCCTGGAGGCCGTCGATGAGTCGCTCTTGCCGCGCTGGCGAAGGCCCTCGCTGCAACAAGTTCGCCGCACGGACCCGCTCCGAGCCGCCGAGGCTGCGCCGAGCCTTTCCTTCGAGTCCGCCGGCGTCCGGCCGCTCGAGAACTTCGAACGCCGGAATATCGGTTACAGGCTGGTCCGCCTCCTCGACTCGCCGGACGAGTTCCGCTCCCGGGAGATTGGCATTCTCGACCAGGGTGACGAAGTCCAGCTGCTGCAGCGCCACGGCGTCTATTGGCTGATCCTGTGCCCGGATGGCCGGCAGGGCTGGATCCACCGGATGACGCTGGCCGATCCGGCCCGTGCTGCGATGCTGCAGGACGAGTTGGATCCAATGCCGCAATACATGGACGATGTCCCGGAGCCGGAGGTCGAGGCCTACCCTGAAGAACCGGGCAGCGATGGGCTGCTCGAGGCGTACATGATCGCCCGTCGGGACGTCCTACGGACCATGGCGGCCGACGAGTCGGACGCGCCCGAAGGGTCAAGCGACGCCTCAGCAACCTTCGCCGCGTTCCAGGGAGCTACCTTTGCGGCCCCAGTCGCCGACGTGCCGGCTCCTGTCGTCGAGGTCGCAGCCGATCCTGCGCCGGCTAGCCCCGTTCCGACCGTGGAGCCACCTTCCGCCGAGTCTCCCGCCGCAGAACCAGGACATGCTGGTGAGAAATATTCGGCACATAGGAATGCGGGTAGCCGTAAGGCCGCAACCGGGTCCCGGCCTGGTACCAGATCACGTCGCCCTTCACGGTGAACCCGGCCCGGGTCGCCCGGCCTGCCAGGTCCGATCCGGTGAAGATGTAGCGCCCCTCCTGGTAGGCATCGCGAACGATCACTGCCGCGTAGCGCTCCGGCCTCAGGACTCGCACGAGTTGCGCAAAGACCTCTTCCATGCGATCCAGGAAGGTGGCGTAGTCGGCGCTGTTGGCCAGATCGCCTGCGTGTTCGGTGATCATTGCGTAGTCGGTGCGGCGGTTCGCGTGCTCCTCCGCCAGCTTGCCGCCGGACATGGTGATCGGCAGCTGGATGTTGTACGGGGGATCCGTGGCGACGAAGTCGATGCTGTCGGACTCAAGCTCAGGCAGCAGCAGAAGCGAATCGCCCAATCGCATCTCCAAACCGGACGGGTCGAAGCCCCGTTCTCCGACCGGATCCGCCGAACCGATGTCCGCAAGCAGCGGTCCCAGGCCGCCCCGTTCGGCCTTGAGCTCCGCAACGAGCGCCTCGAAGACCGCCACCCAACGTGGCTCGATCTCCAACCCGAGACCGCGCCGCGGGCCACGGGCGATCGCCGCTCCCAGGAGCGTCCCGCCGACGCCGGCGAACGGGTCCAGGACGAGTTCGCCCGTGGTGGTGAAGAACTCGATGAGGCGGGCCATGAGTCGGGGAGGCTTGTTTGCGCCGTGCTGCTTCCGCACGGCGTGGCCGAGTTCGGACGGATAGGCCGTTCCCCAAACGGACTTGGTGAAGTAGAGCCACTCCTCGCCTGAAAGCTCGTTCAGGGTGTTGCCGGGGTGTCGTGGGCTCATCTGCCGAGCTTAGTGGGTATCCGCCGTCCACGTCTTGAATCCCGCCCGATCGGCCGGCCGGTCGGACGGCGGGTGCACCTGGTACGAAATGGCTGCCCGCTCGGATGCTCTGGCCGGTTACCCTTGACAGCATCGAGGGGAAGATAAGGTGCCGCTCTGTGCGGCGCCGGCTCTGGGACCTCGACATATGGCTGCGACAATTCACGACCGAGGCGGCGCGGGCCGCACTTTTGACGGGCGCTCGCCGCATAAGCGGCTCTGGAGCGACCGCTTCGTCGGTCGTGAGCGGCAGCTGGAACGAATCGCCATCGGGCTGCAGAACGTCGCCGACGGCAAGCCGACCGCCCTGGTGCTGTCGGGTGCAGCGGGTACCGGCCTGACGCGCCTGCTCGGCGAAACGCGGCGGCGCGTCGAATCGCTGGCCGAGCCGTTCGCCACGGTCCACGGCGTGGCCATGCCGGCCACCTCCGGCGTCCCATATGCGCCGGTGTCGGCCGCGCTCGAACGTCTGCTTGCGCCGCTCTCCGATGAGACGCTCGCGGCACTCGTTGGACCCACCGGCGATGCCATTGCGCGGCTGGTGCCGGGACTCTACCCCCGGCTCGAGCAGTTGGAACTGCTGCCCGATCGGCCGCGCATCGCCGCCACGGAATGGCGCGAAGCGCGCATGTTCGAAGCCGTCCTCGGTCTCCTGGAGCGGCTCGGGGAGCGCCAGCCGGTTGCCGTTCTGCTGGAGGACCTCCACTACGCCGATGCCGCCACTCGCGGACTGGCTACATTCCTCGCCCGCGTCACGCGGGGCCAGCGGGTCATGCTGATCGCTACCTACCAGCCCGATCGCCTGGGGCGGTCTCATCCGTTGCGGGCGACCCTGTCGACCCTGGCGGCCTCGCCCTCAGTCACCATCGCAGATGTGGAGCCGCTGGATCGGGCCGACCTCGGCCAGCTGATAGAGGCGATCGAGGGTGCGCGGCCATCGTCGACGACGCTTCTCCTGGTGGCCGAGCGTTCGCGCGGCAATCCGCTCGTCGCCGAAGAGTTGCTGGCCGCGCGTCGGGAGCTGCTCGGCGTGTCGCTGGCGGCAACAATGGACCGGCTCGTCACGGCCCGGGCTTCGCTGCGCTCTCCGGAGTGTCGCCGTGTCCTCCGACTTCTATCGCTCACGGGCTCCATGGTCACCATACCGACCCTCATGTCGATGGCGACGGAATTCGAGTCCAGGTCTACATCCCGGCCGCCCCGTTCCGCTTCGGCGGCGCGGCACGGCGACGCCATGGAATCGGATTTCGCGGATGGCGTGGCCGAGGCCCTGGAGCATGGCTTCCTGATCGAAACGTTCGACGGAGCCGGCGGTGCGGCCGGTGGCGGTTTGCGTGGGTGGGGCGGAGAGCAGGCCCGCGGAGACCCCCGGGGCGACCGGCAAACGAAGCCGAACTCGCCGAAAGAAGCCGCCCGCGGCGCGGCTGCGCGCCGGGCCGGCGGTGCAGCCGGGCGTCCCGAAGGTGGCCGTGCGCTCGGCCGCGCGGCCCGCCCAAGTTCCCGCTCGATCGCCCCGAGTGCCCCTGCGGAAACGACGGACGAGCGGCTCATCGGCTTCCGGCACGAACTGATCGCCGAAGCTATCGCTGCGGACCTGTTGCCGGCAACTCGCCGTCGCTACCATTCCGCCCTCGCGGCGGCCCGTGGCAACGCACCGAACCCGCAGCCGGCCGCTGCCCTGGATCACCACCTGGCTGCGTACGAACTGGTAGAGGCCGAGATCATGGCGCTCGACGCGGCGGCGGTCGCGGAAGGCCTGGATGCCGGGGCCGACGCTCTGGCCCACTACGAGACGGCTCTTAGTCTCCACGAGGTCGTTCGCCCTGGAGAGTCGGCGGCACGCCTCTCGGATCTGTATTTGCGATCCGCCGAGGCCGCCTTCGCGGCAGGGGATCCGGCTCGCGCTTCGGCATATGCCGAAGCCGCCGCCGCCACTCTCGACGATCCGCGCGAGAGGCCGGCTCTCGGCCTTGCGATGGAGCAACTCGGCGGGTACCGGCGAGCCTCCGGAGACCACGACGGAGCGCTCGTCGCCTACCGTCGCGCCGTGGAACTCGTGCCGCCGGAACCAAGCGCCGCCCGGGCTCGAGTTCTCGCGTCGCTCGCCCAGTTCCGCATGCTGGAGGGCGTCTTCTCCGAGGCGAAGCGCTACGCTCAGGAAGCGGTTGAGGTCGCCACGGCGGTCGGCGAAGAGGCGCGACAGGAGTTGCTCCACGCGACTTGTACTCTCGCCGTCGCCGATGCCTGGGGGGATGATCCCGAGCCGGCAGTCTGGAAGCTGCGGCAGACCCGCGATGAGGCGGCGGACCTCGGCCGCCTCGACGACCTCTTCCGGGTCTATGCGAACCTGACCACCGTCCTGGACCTTCTGGGTCGCCGCGAAGAGGCCATCGCGATCGCCTACGAAGGCATCGCCGAGGCGGAGCGGGCCGGTCAGGCCACGGTCTACGGCAACTTCCTGCGCGCCAATGCAGCCGAGTCGCTCTTCTTCCTGGGCCGCTGGTCGGAGTGCCGCCGGCTCTGCATGGACGCCCTGAGCTGGAACCCGGTGGGCATCTGGTTCCTCTCGCCGCTCCACAACCTGGCCACTCTCGAGGTCGCGATGAGCGCCGGCGAGTCGGCCGGTCGGCTTCTCGGCCAGGAGTTGCTGGCCATCGAAACGGTCCAGGACCCGCAATTCTCCGTGCCTGCGCAGCAGACTGCGGCGGAGTACGCGCTCTGGCAGGAAGATCTCATCGACGCTCATAAGGCCGCGGATCGTGGTTGGCTTCGGGTCAGCGACACCGAAGACTGGCTGCTGATGGCCCGCATGGCCGCCACCTACCTCGAGGTGGACGCGACCGTCGCCCAGGATGCCCATCGGCGCCGCGACTTTGCCGCCCTGGCCGCTGCCCGTGAGCGGAGCCTGCCGGTCATGCTCCGTGCCGAGGCGGTGGTACGAGCATGCGGAGTCTCTCCGGCGACGGGGTCGAGGCGCCAGGCGGATCTGGCGATCAGGACCGCCCGAGCCTACCGATGCCGTGTCGAGAGTCGCGATGACGCCGCGACATGGAGCCAGTTGGCGGTCGACTGGGCCGATCTGGGCGACCCGTACCAGGCTGCGCGAGCGCGGTGGCGGGAGGCTGAGGCGCTGCTCGATCAGGCCAAGGGGCGATCCACTCGGACCGTGGCCCGCGAGCCCCTCACCGCTGCCGCCGAGGCAGCCTTCAAGCTCGGGGCCTGGCCGCTCCTTCGAGCCGTTGCCGAACTATCGCGGCGGGCAATGCTGCCACTCCCCAAGGAGATCGAGAAGGCGCTCGAGAGCCGTCTCGAACCGGTCACGCGGCCGACCAGAGCGGCCGGTCGTCCAGGGGCGCCGGCCCGATCGGGCCTCCAGACCGGTGTCGCTGTGAGCCAGGATCCAGGCGGCTCGGCAGGATCGGCGCCGCGGTCGGACCTCGGCGTAGTGGCCGACTTCGCCTCCTCGTCGAGTCAGCCGGCGCAGCACGACTTCGGTCTGAGCAAGAGGGAGTTGGAAGTCCTGGCTCTCATCGCGGAGGGTCGCAGCAACCCGGAGATCGGCCGTCGGCTCTTCATTACCCGCAAGACCGTTGCCGTCCACGTCAGCAACATCCTGACCAAACTCGGCGTGTCCGGCCGTGTCGAGGCCGCGGCCGCTGCGATCCGCCTGAATATCGCCGATCAGGGGTAGGGCGTTCAGCCTGGAGGGCGCCCGAGCAGCAAGAAACCCGGACGGTGCGTCCGGGTCTCTTAGAGTGGGTCCGGTCTACCAGCGCCTACCGAGGATGATCACGACGAGCGCCAGAGTGATCGGAGCCAGGTCACTTAGTTCCACGGCCGACTCCTTGGTGATTGTTCCGAGTGCAGCGCGTGAGCCGCCTGCAGCATCTCAACCCTAACTCTGCCGCCGCGCATTCCGCAATCGGCATTCTGTACGGTCGGGTCCCTGCCGAACTTACGGCTGGTACCGGGTGCCGCCTCCCGAACGAACTAGGTAAGTCGGCCAATGCCGGCCATCCAGATCGGCCGCGTTTCCGGCTATTACACTGCGACAATCCGGGCGACCGGTTGAGCCGGCTTCGTGCGATTGTTCGAGGTGAAGCGGCGTGTCGACTGATATCTCGTTCCAGTTCGACCTTCTATTGCGGCTGCTTGCCGCAGCTCTGCTCGGAGCCGGACTTGGGCTCGAGCGCGAGATCCACGGCCATCAGGCCGGCATGCGGACCCATATGCTCGTCGCACTTGGATCTGCGCTATTCACCGTCCTGTCGATCTACGGCTTTCCGCAGATGCCGGGTACGGCCGCAACAGACACGAGCCGCATCTCCGCCCAGGTCGTGACGGGCATCGGATTTCTCGGCGCCGGAGCGATCATCAAATACGGCACCAGCATTCGCGGCCTGACCACCGCGGCGAGCCTGTGGGTCGTGGCCTCGATCGGTCTTGCGGCGGGCGCCGGGGCGTACTTCCTTGCGATCGCCGGCACACTGATAGCGCTGGTGGCCCTGTGGCCGGCCAACGTGATAATCGACAAGCTGGCACTCAGGGGCGGTCGATTGCTTCGTCTTGAGCTCGACCTCAAGAGGCTCGCCGCCTTTGCCGGCGTGTCCCAGGTTCTGCTCGCTCATCACGTCGAGATCGTCAGGGTCGCCAGTGAGAGGTCGAAGGACGGCCACCTGATGATTCTCGAGGTGCGACTGCTCAACACGGGCCAGAGGCATTCGGTCCTGGCCGAGGTGGATGCCGTCCCAGGCGTCGAGGTCAGGACGGTCAATCAGGCCGAAGAGGCCTGAGCCTACCGCGAGCGTCGCGCCGGCCGTCAGTCGGCAGTGACCTCCGAGATGGCCTTATCGACTGCGGCCAGGAGCGCTTCGGCCGTGAATGGCTTGGCCAGGAACTCGATGTCGGGCTCGAGAACTCCGTCGCGGACGATGCCCTTGTCGGTGTGGCCGGACATATACAGAACTCGGATACCGGGCTGGGCGGAGGACAGTTTCAGGGCCACATCGCGACCGCTCATGCCAGGCATTACGACATCGGTCAGCAGCAGCTGGACGGTACCGTGAGCCGATGCCTCGACGGCGGCGTTTCCGTCTGGTGCGACCAGGACGCGATACCCGGCGGCCTCGAGGACACGGCTCGCAAATCGTCTGACGCCGTTATCGTCCTCGACGACGAGGATGGTGCCCGTTCGGCTGCCTCGTGCCGCCGTCTCCTGCATCACCTCCGCAGCCACCTGGCGGGCGGCCTCGACGCGCGGCAAACTGACTGTGAAGGTGGATCCGCGGCCCAACTCGCTCCTGGCCGTAACGGTGCCGCCCGACTGCCGGACGATGCCGTAGACCGTGGCCAGGCCGAGGCCGGTCCCCTTGCCTGGACCCTTGGTCGTGAAGAACGGCTCGAAGAGGTGCCCCAGCGTCTCCGGGCTCATACCGACGCCCGTGTCGGTAACCGAGAGGGTGGTAATCGGCCCATGGAGGCCTGCCTCGGCATCGGCCTCGGCATCGGCACCAGCCTCTGCCGGCGCGACTTCGATGGTCACCTTGCCGCCGTCGGGCATTGCATCTCGGGCATTGACCGCGAGATTGACGATGATCTGCTCCAGCTGTCCGGGATCGGCCAGCACATGGCACGCGGTCTTCGGGACAAGGGTCGCCAGAGAGACGTCTTCGCCGATAATCCGGCGAAGCATTGGGCCCAGACGTCTGACGATCTCGCCCAGATCGACGACTTCCGGCTGCAGAACCGTCCGTCGAGCGAACGCCAGGAGCTGCCGGGTAAGGCCGGCGGCTCTGTCCGCCGCTTGCTCAATCTGCTCGAGGTCCTCGCGCGCACCTGCGCCGGGTGGCAGCTCGGCCAGAGCAAGGCTGGCGCTGCCTCGAATCGCGGTCAGGAGATTGTTGAAGTCGTGGGCGATTCCACCGGCAAGCTGGCCGATCCCCTCCATCTTCTGGGCCTGGCGAAGCTGGTCCTCCAATGCTTCTCGGACCTTTTCCGCCTTCTTCCGCTCGGATGCGTCGCGGGCGATGCCCAGGATTGCGGGCTGGCCTCCGAGATCCAGCATGGTCGCGATCATCTCGACCGGAAAGACCGTTCCGTCGCGCCCAACGTGTGAGGTCTCGAAGGCCAGGCTGCCCTTCTCCCGGGTTGCCGCGATTCTCTCTGCGATCGCCGCCGCTTCTCCCGGCAGACTGATGTCGGCCAGGGATAGTCCGAGAAGCTCTCCCTTCCCGTAGCCGAGCCGTTCGCAGGCGGTCTGGTTGGCCTCCATGATGCGGCCACTTGTCTCGCTGATGAAGATGGCATCGCCGGCACTCTCGAACAGGGCCCGGAACCTCTCCTCCGATTGCCGCAGGGCCTTCTCGGCTTCGTAGCGGTCCGAGATATTCAGACCGGCTGTGACGACGCCGACAACCTCGCCCTTCGTAGACCGAAGAGGGGCCTTGGTGAGGACATGGTGCTGAACCGTGCCGTCCGAGAAGCGCAGGTCCGCCTCGTATGTCTGGGTGGTCTCCCGCTCGAGGACCAGGCGGTCGTACTCCGCGCTCAGATCCGGCTCGGGTTGGCCCAGCTCGCGGTACGTCTTGCCCAGAATGCCCTCGGCTGGACCTCCCTGGGCGGTCACGAATGCGGCGTTGGCCAGCACGATTCGCCCGTCCGTGTCCTTCGCCAGGATCGGAATCGGAACAGCGTCGAGGAGCTCTTGCATGAGCCGAGTCTGCTTCTGAAGGGCCTCCTCAGATTGGCGGCGCTCGGTGACGTCACGCTGCACCGTGAGGATCGCCGGACGGCCCCGGAATTCGATCCTCCGGGAAACGATCTCGGTCGGGATCAGCGTGCCGTCACGCCGGAGATGGTCGATTTCGAAGAGGGCGATGCCCGCCTCCATGATCGAGGCCACGCGCGCAGGCAGGAGCGTTGCGGATTCTGGACTGTCAATGTCCGATATGGACATGGACAGCAATTCCTCGCGCGAGTAGCCGAGTCGCTCGCAAAGCATGCGGTTGACTTCGATGAATGCACCGCTCGGGTCGTAGATGGCCACGCCGTCGCCGACGCCGTCGAAGATCGTGCGGAACTGCTCTTCCGATCGACGCAGAGCCTCGTCCATCTCATGCCGGGCGGTGATGTCCTGCATGGACGAGACGACGCCAATGATGTTGCCGACGGCGTCCCGGTGTGGACGGTTCGTCTGGACGACCCAGCCCCGCCGGCCGGTTTGAGGTACCACGTACTCGAATTCGCGGGAAGTTGGCGCTTCGCCCCTCAGGGCTCTCTCGAGGTCCTCGCCAACGCCAGCCGCCATGATTTCCGGGAATAGTTCCCATGCGTTCCGGCCGAGAACCTGGCCGGCAGACAACCCGGTCAGACCCTCCATCACAGGATTCCAGAGGACGTACCGAAGCTCGTTGTCGCAGACGATGATCCCGTCACCGGCGCTGGCGACGATCGTCTCGATGAAGTCGTTGCGTTCGCGGATGGCGGCTTCGGAGCGCCTCGCTTCCGTGACGTCATCGATCATTGCCACCACGAGGGCCGGTCCGACGCGCGAGAGACGGATGAGGGCATAGCGGTCCGTGACGGCGCCGTGGGTCTCGAATTGCGCCGGCTTGCCGGTGGCGGCGACATGCCTCACCTTCTTGAAAATCGCCGGCCGGATATTGGGGCGTAACTCGAGAGCCAGCCGGCCCACAAGTCGATCAGCCTTGAGGCCGGTCAACGTCTCAAATGCCGGATTGACGTCGACAACCCGATAGTCGGTTGGCTGTCCGGCCTCGTCGAACATCGCCTCGGCGATTGCGACGGCGCTCGACATCTGCTCGAAGAGGAGCCTGTGGACGCCGTAACTGGCAGCGCCCGTTTCGTCCAGAGCACTCTGCGGGTCCACTTCCCTGACCACCCCCACCAGGCTGAAGCCATCGCCGGACGGAACCGCTGAGAAGTCGTGCTCGATGGTTCGCACCTCGCCATCGGGTCGCTGAAAGTGGAACATGTGATGCGGCTGTCCTGTCGGAACGTGGCCGGAAGCGAGCACGTTCTCGACGATCGTTTTGACCGCACGCCTGACGGCGTTCGCATCGCGGCCGGGCGCCACCATCCGGCTGCAGACTTCCCAGGCCGGGAGCCCCATCATCGCGGCGGCCGAATGCCCGGTGAGCTCCTCCGCCTCGGGGCTCCACGCGGTGATGGCGCCGTGTTCGTCCGCAGCGACGGCCGCCGCCAGCTTCGTTCGCCTGGGTTTGGACTGGCCCGCGTTGGTCACGCTAAGCCCTTTCGCTCCGGCCCGATGGACGTCGATAATCGCCTCCCGGGCCGGTTCAGGATCCTGGCCACTCGTAGCCAGGGAGAGTGGCCATCCTGAGTCATCCGGCAGCAGTCGACAGACCAGAGCATCTTCCCACCGCTACCTGATGGAGTCCATGCCTCACTGTGAGGGAACGGAGCGAGGAGGCAACGCCTCCGGAGTGGGCAGAGGCCCACGCTGCGCCGCGGGTCTAGAGGGCCTTGACCGCCGCCACGAGTTGCTGCAGGCCCTTCTTCGCGTCGGCAAAGTACATGCCAGTCTTGGGATTCAGATAGAGCGGATTGTCGATGCCCGCGTAGCCGCGTCCCATCGATCTCTTCATGACGATGATCGAGCGGGCCTTGTCCACGTCGAGGATCGGCATGCCGAAGATGGGGCTGGACCGATCCGCACGCGCCGCCGGGTTGGTGACGTCGTTGGCGCCGACCACGAGTGCAACGTCCGTCCGTTCGAACTCGGGGTTGATCTCTTCCATCTCGCGCAACTGCGGATAGGGCACGTTCGCCTCGGCCAGCAGCACGTTCATGTGGCCCGGCATCCGGCCGGCCACGGGATGGATCGCGTATGAGACTTCGATGCCGCGCGCCTCGAGCAGATCGGCCAGCTCGCGGACGCCGTGCTGTGCCTGAGCGACCGCAAGACCGTATCCGGGGACGATGATGACCTTGCTTGCATAGGCGAGCTGAATGGCCGCGTCGTCGACCGAAACCTCGCGGACCGAGCCGTCCTCACTTGTGAATGCGGCCTGCGTACCCTCTGCGGCGCCAAAACCGCCGACGAGAATGTTGCCGATCGACCGATTCATGGCCGTCGCCATCAGCCGGGTCAAGATCGCGCCCGAGGCGCCGACCAGGGCTCCGGCGACGATCAGCATCACGTTGCCGACGACGAAGCCTGCCATCGACACGGCCGTGCCGGTGAAGGCATTGAGCAGCGAGATCACAACCGGCATGTCAGCTCCGCCGATCGGCAGAACCATCAGCATTCCGAAAACGAGAGCGCACGTGAGGGCCACGGCAAGGAGCAGATACAGGACGTTGACGTCGTAGGTGACGATGCCCATGCCCGCAAGAATGAGCACGATCGAGACGCTCAGACCGCAGACCACGACGAACCAGGAGACGATCCGGCCGAATGGGATCAGGATCGGACGGCCTCTGATGAGGCCCATCAATTTGGCCGATGCGATCAACGAGCCGGTGAAAGTCACCGAGCCGACGATGACGTCGGCCAGGATGAAGAGGCTGCGCCAGCCGTCAAGGCCGGGCGCGCCGCCGGCCAGCACACGCAGGCCGTCCAGGGCGATGAAGTCGCTGATGGCAAGGAGGGCCGCCGCGCCGCCGCCGACCGCGTTGAACAGCGAAACCAGCTGCGGCATCTGGGTCATGGCCACAGTTCGGGCCATTCGGAGGCCGAGGCCGCCGCCGACCAGCAGGCCGCCGGCGATGATCAGCCAGTTGCCGATGCCGACCTGGCCTTCGGCAACGAACGCGATCTCCGCCGCGACGGCGATGATCATGCCGGTCGCGGAGACGCGGTTGCCGGTTCTGGCGGTGGCGGGGGAGTTCATCAGGTGCAAGCCCACCACGAAGAGAGCCGCTCCCACGATGAAAGCGAGGTGGACCAGGTAGCCGACGTTGGTGGCGTTCATCGCGATTCCTTCGTCACTTCGCGACCTTGTCCGCAGTTGGAGTAGGGCGCCGTTTGAACATTTCCAACATGCGGTCCGTGACCCAGTAGCCACCCACGACGTTCGCGCCGGCGAAGGCCATGGCCACGAACGCCAGGGCCGCGGTCAGCGGGCTGTCGGCCGTGGCGGCGAGCCCGATCGCGCCTACCAGCACGATCCCGTGGATCGAGTTCGTGCCGGACATGAGGGGTGTGTGAAGCGTGGCCGGGACCTTGCTGATGACTTCGAAGCCAAGCAGGATCGCCAGGACGAAGACCGTCAGAGAGTCGAGCAGAGTGCCGACGTTCATTCCTTGGCGCCTCCTCGTGTTTTCGGCTGCAGGAGCTTCCTGGTGGCCTCCTGGACCACCTTGCCTCCGTGGGTGATGACGGTAGCAGCCGTGACCTCGTCTTCGAAGTCCAGCCGAAGCTCACCGAGCTTGACGAAGTTGAGCAGCAGGTTGGATATGTTGCGGGAGTAGAACGCGCTTGCGCCGGTCGGCATCGAGGCCGGCAGGTTCAGCGGAGCATGGATCTCGACGCCGTTTGGCGTAATGGTCACCTTGCCCGGCTTGGATAGTTCGCAATTGCCGCCTAGATCGCTTGCCGCCATATCGACGACGATGGAGCCCGCCTTCATGCATTCCACTGCGCCAGCCGTGACGAGCACGGGTGGGCGTCGACCTGGCACCTGAGCGGTCGTGATCACGATGTCATGTGAGGCGATGATGTCGTTCAGTTCGTCCTGCTGGGCGGCCTGTTCATTCGCCGTCAGGGCTCGAGCGTAGCCTCCCTGACCGGCGCCGTCGATCGCCGATCGCAGTGTCACAAACTGGGCACCCAGGGACTCGGCCTGTTCGCGGGTCTCAGACCGGACGTCATAGGCCTTGACCTGGGCCCCGAGTCTGCGTGCCGTGGCGATCGCCTGGAGGCCGGCCACGCCGATGCCCAGGACGAGGACGTTTGCCGGCTTGGCCGTTCCGGCGGGGGTCGTCAGCAACGGAAAGTAGCGCCCGAAGGCCTCCGCGGCCACGATGACTGCCTTGTACCCGGCAACATTCGCCTGAGACGAAAGGGCGTCCATGCCCTGCGCCCGGGACAGTGTTCGCGGTATTGCATCAAGGCTTATGGCCGTCAGACCCAGGGCGGCGAGTTCCGCCATCGTCTCCGGATCGAGTAGCGGAGCGAGCATCCCAATGACGACCTGGCCCGGGTGAGTCAGCTTCATCTCCGCCGGCGTGGGACGGTGGATCCGCAAAACGACATCGGACTGCGAGTAGAGCGTGGCGGCGGTGACTATCTTGGCCCCTGCCTGGGCGTAGTCGACGTCCGGGAAATGCGCCTCAACGCCCGCGCCGCGCTCGACGAGCACGCTCAAATCGGCGGCTCGAAGCTTCTCGACCGCCTCGGGAACGAGCGCGACGCGGCGCTCCCCCGGCGTGGTCTCCCTGGCGACGCCAACTTTCATGGTGATATCACCTGCTGTACGCGAATGGATCGACCCCGTTCAGGGCGAGAGCGTCCAGCATGAACGCCGAGCGCCCGCGGGGACGCAAGGCATCCGATCGTGGAGGACGCTGCCAAAGTCTATCCGGGCGGGGCCGGACCTGTCGCGGCAGAAGGTCTCCAAAGGCGGGTAGAGCCCACCCGGACGGGTCGTGGCCCGCCCGACGCAACCCGGCACCGCAAAGACCATGCCATGGACGGACCGATGCGCCGGTTGTCCTCGCCACGTCACTACGGGCACTCGTTCACACTTCCGACCCGCGGATCCGAATCTGCCGAAACATATGTGTCGATATCTCGCGGCAAAGGCGTATAGTCGATTGGCCATCGTCCATATGTCGGGCGATGAATGGCGTTCCCGTCCTGGGATCGGAGAAGAGGACAGAGATGGTCACAGTTCGAAAAGCCGATCCGGCACTCATGGACAAAGGCAGCCAGCGTCCCCGGGAGTTGAGCCCTGCGGCACGCGAGCGAGAGCAGCAGCAGCGTCAGTTCAAGAAGCTGATAGGCCAACTCAAAGGGCCGGAACAGGTATTCGAGGTCAGACTGGATCCGACTGAGAAGCCGATCACGATTCGGCAACGCCTCCTGCGCGTAGCGGCCGATGCCAATGTCGAGATCGCGGTGCGCAAACACGGAGATGGTTTCCTCGTCGGCCTGCTCACACCTGACCGGCGAACGAATCGCGGGCGCCGCGCGGCTGCTGCGGGGCCAAAGGACTGACATTCCCGGTCCTTGCTGCCTCGATGATCTGGGGCGAAGTCGACATGGAGATGACCGACCGAAGGCCCGTCCCGCGGTCCATTGGAAGGAACCTGAGTTGAGCGCCGTCACAGGCGACTCTGATCCTGTTGAGCAATCCTCCGCGCCTGCCGAAGGGCTGGACCTCGAACAAGCAGGTAGCCTCCAGCGACTGGTCGAGATCCGCTGTGGGTTCGCCGAGATGGCGCGCAAGGAGGCCCAGGCGGCATCGGCCCGCGTCGCGGAAATGAAGGTGATGCTGGAAGCCACCGCGGCCATGGTCGCCAAACTTCAAGCCCAAGTCGATGCGGCCGCAACCCATGCAGCAAAGGACGACGCCCACCGTGCCTTCCGGGCCGCCGTTGCGGCAGCGCGGGGTCGGGGCCAGGTCGAGAGCGCAGCAAGCACCTGGCTGCTCGGGATCAACACCATCAACGCGCAGAGCCGCGTCCTCCAGGCGCGACTCAAGCACGAGCGCGAGGTTGCCGACTCGCTGGGACCGCAGCTCTCGACGCTCTCCACAATGGCTGAGGCCAGCGCGACGGCGGCGGCGAAGGCCATTGAGGCTTGCCGCGAGGCCCAAGCTCAAGCCGAGGCTTCAGCCGCGGGCGGGACGAAGGCCTCCTCGTCCGACGAACCCCGCGTGCCGGAGACCGAGTCGGAACCTCAGACAGAGGCCGCGGCGGAAGGTGGCGGGACTCCACCGTCCGATAGGACATCAGGCGGGGAGTTGCCGGATCTTCTCGCCGACCAGGGCCTTCCGTCGACCGGCTGGCTGGTCATCGACATCAGGTCGCCGGAGCCCCAGGCGATCATCCGGCTGGTGCGCCGGGACGGCAAAACGCTGAACACGCTGGTGGATCGCCTGGCCGGCACCGACCCGACGGCCCGCAGCTGCTGGGGGCTGCTTCTGTCGAACTTCGTGGATTCAATTGCCGCAGCTGCAATCGAGGACGCGAGCCTGGTCTTCCCGGCCGCCGATCCGTTCTGGGGCCAATTCAACGAGGCGGAGGCCCGGGAGATTGCTCGTGGGCTCGCTGCGCTCGGTTTCCGATATGACGGTTTCGGTGAGTTTGCCGACGGCCGTGTTCCCGGGCAGCGGGACCTGGCGCTGGCCGTAGGCAGTGCCGGACTGTTGCCGGCGAGGGTTCGGCACTGGCCCAAGCCGGAGGATGCCGCGCAGCTCGTCCGAGGAGTCGGCATCGCAGTGGACACATTCATCGCGGCCGAGGCGCCGGCACTCACTCTGGGCGAGATGGTCAGGCTGCTGGGCCGCAGAGCGGACCTCCTGGCCGATCTGTGGAACGACTGGGACAGGGTTCGGCCGCTGCTGTTCGCGACGAACCTCTAGGACCCGGGCAGCCCAATCGGGTCCCGATCGATTACGACAAGCCGATAGGCTTCGGCCGCGTCGACGCCGATTTGCGCGCCTTGTTCGGCCAATCGGCCGCGGACCCGGTTGAAGACGGCCTCCGAGTCGTGGATCTGACTGGCATGGCAGCGCAGGGCCTCGATCTTGCGGTCGACGGCGGTGGCGACGTCGATCCAGACGTTTGGCTGATTGGACCACATCATGTATATGCGCCGGACTCTGTGGGCCGGCAAACCGCCCTTTGCCAGCCACGGAAATGCCATCGGGTTGCGCGCGGCGGGGAAGACGGCATCTACGGCTGCCAGCGCGGCGGCGCGATGGTCGGTGTGGTTGATGCCTCCGCCGACGTGGACAACGACTTCGGGATCGCCGCAGAAGACCGCGTCGGGTTTGAAGGTCCGAATCTCCTTGACGAGCATCTCGCGCAGCGGCAGGTCGTTCGCCAGGCTGCCGTCCGGCTGGTGGAGGAAGGTGACGCCGGCATAGCCGACGATCGCGGCCGCTCGACGCTGCTCCTCCTCGCGGGCCCGCGCCAGATCGATCGGATCCAGGTTGGGGTCCTCGCCGCCGGCATCCCCGGATGTGCAGCACACGAGCCATCCCTCAGCCCCGGCGTCGATCCAGACGGCCGCCGCGCCGGCCGGCCCAAAGTCGGCGTCGTCGGGGTGGCCGACGATGACCATGAATCGATCCGGCCGCCAGGTGTGGGCCGTTGGAGTCTCGTCTGTCATCTGTCTGCGCTACCTGCCTCCCAAAACGCCGTTGTCGAATGGCAACACCAGCGCGAGTTGTCCTCGTGCGCTGCCCCGAAATGGCCGAATCCAATTTTGCGCGGTCGGGTTATGATGCCGCCCGAGGCTTCGCTCGTCTCCCCCCACGGGCGAAGCCTCTCTGTCTGCCCGGGACTGTACACGGGCCGCGCCGGAGAGGATGTCGACCGCGGGGCGGCGGCGTCGCGCCCGCCCCGCGGTCGCCCCGCGCCCGCCAGATAGTGTCAGTCGAGCCGCGAGCGAGCTTCGCTCAGAGCGGCCAGAACCTCGGTGGCATGGCCCTCCGCCTTGACCTTCGGCCAGACGTGCGCAACCTTGCCGTCCGGCCCCACCAGAAAGCTGGATCGCAGGATGCCCCAGTAAGTCTTGCCGTAGTTGGTCTTCTCGCCCCAGGCGCCGAACAGGTCCGCGACGCCGTGGTCCTCATCGGCGAGGAGCGTGAACGGAAGTCCGTACTTGGCTCGGAACGCGGCCTTGCTCGCCGGCCCTTGCGGGCTCAACCCCCAGACCTCTGTATCGGCCGCCTTGAAGGCGGCATCGTTGTCCCGGAACGAGCATGCCTCCTTTGTGCATCCCGGCGTGTCGTCGGCCGGGTAGAAGTACACGACTGTGAAGTGGCCGCGGCGATCGGAAAGGCGGTGTGCCCTGCCCGAGTCGTCACGGAGCTCGAATTCGGGGGCGAGCTCGCCCACCTTCGGCATGTCGCTCATGACGCCAGCCTAGCAGTGCCCGTTGCGAGCAGTCGGCGGGGCGAAGGATGGTCCACGAGGCGCGCCCAGCCGGTGGCCGGACGCCGCTCCGGGCCGGCCGCGGTATGATGCCGCCAACCGAATAGCCTCCGGGGAGCGCACGAGCGCTGAGAGTGCGGCACCAGCCGCAGACCCGCCGTACCTGATCTGGGTAATGCCAGCGAAGGAAGCAGGCACGCTAGTCCCTCGCCGCGACCCCGCCGGAACGCGGCGATATTTGTCTCTATCGAAGCTTGGTGGACTGGCACACGGTGAACGAAATCGACAATGGAAGCGACGCACCGCGTCGTCCGCGAGCGTTGACAATCGCGGGCTCCGATTCCGGGGGCGGAGCGGGGATACAGGCGGATCTCAAGACCTTCGCAGCTTTCGGTGTCTACGGCGCCTCGGCCATCACTGCGATTACCGCCCAGAACACGGTCGGGGTGCGGGCGATCCACGAAGTTCCGGCGGATGTGGTGGCCGCCCAGATCGATGCCGTCCTCGAGGACATCGGCGCCGATGCGGCGAAGACGGGGATGCTGTTCAGCGTCGAAATCGTCGAGGCGGTCGCCGATCGGCTGCGGGCCCACGCGTTCGCGCCGCTCGTCGTGGATCCGGTGATGGTCGCCAAGAGCGGCGACGCATTGCTGCTCCCCGAGGCGGTCCAGGCCATGCTCCGCCTCATCCTGCCTCTTGCGACCGTCGTGACGCCGAATGCGCCGGAGGCGGCCGTTCTGTCCGGCGTGGAGGTGCGGGACACCGAATCGGCACGCGAGGCGGCGCGCCGGATCTTCGACCTCGGGCCGGCCCTGGTCATCGTCAAGGGCGGCCACCTCGACGGCGAGACCTCCGACGACCTGATGTTCGACGGACGGTCTTTCGAGGTGCTGTCCGGCAAGCGTATCGACACGCCTCATACCCATGGGACCGGCTGCACTTTCTCGGCCGCAATCGCCGCGTGTCTTGCTCGCGGGCTCGAGCCGGCGGCATCTGCCCGGGAAGCTCGCGCCTTCTTGCAGGGCGCAATCGAACATGCGGAGCCGCTCGGCGCAGGCCACGGGCCCGTGAACCACTTCTGGAGGTCTTCCCATGACTGAACTCGATCTTGCCCAACGCACCGCCGAGTCGCTTGCCCGGATTCGCGAGCGCACGCCGCTGATTCACAACATCACCAACTTCGTGGTGATGAACGACACGGCGAACCTGCTCCTGGCCCTTGGGGCGTCGCCGGTCATGGCCCATGCCATCGAGGAAGTGCGCGAGATGGTGGGCTATGCCGGCGCCCTGGTTCTGAACATCGGGACGCTCGAGGAGAGCTGGATCAAGTCGATGCTCGCGGCGGGTGAGGAAGCGAACCTGCGCGGCATTCCGGTGGTGCTGGATCCGGTGGGCGCGGGGGCCACGAGGCTTCGTACTACGACCACGGAGCGGATCCGCGCCGCCGTCCGGGTGGCCGTGGTTCGCGGCAATGCCGCCGAACTGGCCACCATCGCGGGCATGGAGGCGCAGATCCGGGGCGTTGATTCGGTTGCATCGGGCGAGCCCGCCGCCGCGGCGCGGCTGGCGGCCGCTCGCTTCGGGGGCGTCGCCGTCGTCAGCGGCCCGGTGGACTATGTGGCCGACTCTTCGCGCGCGGCCGAGGTAAGGAACGGCGATCCTCTCCTGGGCCGGATCACCGGCTCGGGCTGCATGGCCACGGCGACCGTCGGGGCATTCCTTGCCGTGGAGCCCGACCCCTTCCTGGCCGCGACTGAGGCGATGATCGCGTTTGGGATCGCCGGAGAAGTGGCAGCGGAGCGCAGCGCGGGCCCCGGCACGTTCCGGGCAAATCTGCTGGATGCGGTGGCGGCGCTGGACGGGGCCACGATCCTGGCTCGTACTCGGGCGGCGCTTCGCGAGGCTCAGCCGGCATGACGGCGATGCGAGGCGACGCCGCCACCGCCGAGCGCGCGCGACGCCGGGACCTGCTCCGTGCGGCCGGCGTCTATCTCGTGACCGAGGAATCTCTGAGCGCCGGGCGGCGATCGGAGGAGATCGTCGAAGCCGCCCTGGCCGGCGGCGTCCGGGTCGTCCAGGTCCGCGAAAAGGACGGCTCCGCTCGCCGCGCACTCGAGATCGCCCGGGCAGTCCGCACCATGACCCGTAGATTCGGCGCTCTCCTGATCGTCAACGATCGGATCGACATCGCCCTCGCGTCCGACGCCGACGGCGTCCACCTGGGCCAGACCGACATGCCCCTCCTAGAAGCGCGGCGCCTCCTGGGCGACGCGGCCCTGATCGGGCTGTCGATCACCGACGCCGCCCAGCTCACTGCACCCGACGCAATCGCGGCCGACTGCCTGGGCGTCGGCGCGGTCTTCGCCACCGCTTCCAAGTTGGACGCGGCCCTGACCGGGCTGCAGCTTCTTGCCGGCGTGCGCGATTACCGGGCCTCGAGCGGCGCGCCAATAGTCGCCATCGGCGGCATCAATGCCGGGAACGCCGGCGCGGCAATCGACGCCGGAGCAGACCTCGTGGCGGTGATAACGGCAATCTCCGCCGCCGCGGACCCCGGCCGCGCCGCCGCGGAACTGCTTGCGATAGTCCGAGCGGCGCAGGCCGCTCGCCCCGAGCCGGCCGCGCGCCCCTTGCAGGCCCGCCGATGAGTGGCTCTGGGGAGTTCGAGCTGATCGCCTCGCTGGCCGGACGCCTCGATCCTGCCGACGGGCTCGGGATCGGCGACGACGCCGCAGCCTGGATGGTCGGCGCCGGAACGCTACTAGTGGCCACGACGGACATGCTCGTCGAAAGAGTCCATTTCCGCCTGGACTGGACCTCACCGCGCGACCTGGGCTGGAAGGCGCTGGCGGTCAACCTGTCCGATCTTGCGGCGATGGGAGCGATGCCGGGACGGGCCCTGGTCTCCGTCGCGCTGCTGCCGGGACAGACCGCGATCGTCGAGGAAATGTACGACGGACTGAGCGAGCTGGGTCGGCTCACGGGCACGCGAGTCGTGGGCGGTGACACTGTTCGTACCTCCGGACCGCTCGTTGTGAATGTGGCGCTACTTGGAGAAGCAGAACCGGGCCGGCTGCTGCGGCGAGACGGCGCGGTGCCCGGCGATCTTCTCGCCGTCACGGGCGCGGTCGGGGCCTCCGCCGCCGGCCTTGCGCTCCTGCTGGAAGCGGATCCCGAGCGGCTCGCCCGACCGGAGGCTGCTCAACTTCTGGCTGCGCACCATCGCCCGAACCCGCGGCTGGCCGCGGGCCGCACCCTCGCCTCGATGGGTCTTCGCTGTGCGATCGACATCAGCGACGGAGTCGCCAGCGAGGCATGGCACGTGGCCCGGTCCAGCGGCGTGGAAATCGCTCTCGACGCGGATCGCCTTCCGCTCAACGCAGGAGCCGTGGAGCTGTTTGGCCGGGAGAAGGCATGCCAGTTCGCCGTCGCCGGCGGCGAAGACTATGAGCTGCTCTTCGCCGTCCCCGAGGCCCGTCTGGCTGAGGTCACGGCCGCTCTGGGCGAGCAAGGCGGGGCCACGGTGGTCGGCCGCGTGATTGGGCAGCGGGCCGGTGGGCGTGTCGACCTGCTCCACGCTGGTCGCGTGGTGGAACCGGGCCGACCGGGCTACGTGGCGTTCTGATGAACATGACAACCGAAGTTCAGCCGTTGGGCGTGCCGCGCAGCGATCTGGCCGCGGCCACGATCGGCATCGAGCGCGTGCCGGATCGATTTCGTGTGCTCGGCTTCCTGGACTACTTCGTCCTGTGGGCGGACCTGGGCGTCGGCCTTCTGGTCCTGCTTGCGGGAACCGCCCTGGTCCCGGGCCTGGGTTTTGTCGAGGCGATTCTGGCCATCCTGCTGGGAACGCTAATCGGCAACCTGATGCTGGGGCTGGCCGGAGTCATCGGCAGCGACCTCGCCGTCCCCTCGATGGTCAGCCTGCGTCCCAGCTTCGGGCAGCGCGGCAGCTATCTGCCCAGCCTGATCAACGTTGTCCAGCTCGTGGGCTGGGGAGCATTCGAGCTGATCATCATGGCCCAGGCTTCGGCCACGATCACCAAGTCGGTTCTCGGCGTTTCGAGCTACGCCGTTTGGGCGGTCGTCTGGGGCGTCGTGATCACGGTATTCGCCCTCGGTGGGCCGCTCGTCGTCGTCCGCCAGTGGCTCGAGAAGGCGGGCATATGGATCGTTCTTGCGACCGCGGCCTGGATGACGATCTACGTCGTGACCCATGCCAGCTTCGCGACGCTGGTGAACAGGCCCGGCAATGGCACCCTCAACTTCGCCCAGGGGATCGACCTGGTGG
Source organism: Chloroflexota bacterium (assembly GCA_003156975.1). Lineage (GTDB taxonomy): Bacteria > Chloroflexota > Limnocylindria > Limnocylindrales > CSP1-4 > Fen-1039. The sequence continues at coordinate 111,210 of PMIE01000082.1, forward strand.
TGGCAATGCCGATCAGCTGGCTGCCCCTTGTCGCCGACTTCAATCGCTTCGCGAAGAGCTCCCGCACCTCCTTCTGGGGGACTGTCTCCGGCTTCGCGGTGTCCAACGTTCTCTTCTTCAGCCTCGGTGTGCTCCTGATCCTGGTACTGCCGTCCGCGGACCTGATCGGCTCGATCATGACCGTGGCGTTTGGCGCGGCTGGCCTGGCGCTCCTGCTCGGTGACGAGACCGACAACGCGTTCGCCGACGTGTACTCGGGCGCAATCTCGATCAAGAACGTTGTGCCGGCACTCTCGACGCGAGCGCTCGTGACCACGATCGGCGGACTGTGCCTGGTCATCGCCCTAACCGCAAACCTCACCAGCTTCCAGGGCTTCCTGTACCTGGTGGGTTCGCTATTCACGCCGCTCTTCGGGGTCGTGTTCGCCGACTACTTTCTGCTCAGGAGGCGGCGCTACGAAACGGCCGACCTGTATCCGTCCGATGGACGGGGCAGATTCCGAGGTGGGATCAACCCGGTGGCGCTGATCGCCTGGGGCTGCGGCATCGCTGCTTACCTCGCCGAGACGACGTACGTAGGCTGGCTCGGCGGGACGCTTCCATCGCTGGCGGTGTCGCTCGTCGTGTACCTGGCTTTGAGCGCGACGATGGGCCGCCTGCGAGCGCGTCTAGGGGGCTGGTGGCCGGCGGTTCGCGGCGTGGGGGTCTCGGTGCTTCGGCGCATCGGCGTCTAGGTCGCCCAGGAACCTCTCCACCCATTCGACGACCGACGCGGCCGACTCGACCGCTCCTGCGGCGCCGAGCTCCTCAGCGTCCGCGAGCATGGACACGATTCCCACGCCTCGGACGCCGACAGCGGCTGCCATCCGCATGTCATCCAGTGCGTCGCCGACGTAGACGGCTTCATCCGGGCGCGTGGCGTTCGCCAACTCCAGGGCGAGTTCCAAGGGACGGGGATGGGGCTTCCCGGCATCCGTGTCCTCGTGGTAGACGCGGACCGTCAACAGGTCCCCCGCGCCGATCCGTTCCAGCTGGGGCTCGACCTCGCGGCGGCTCCCGCCGGTGACGATCCCGAGCGTGTATCCGGCCGACACGAGCCGAATCAGAGCCTCGACGACGCCGGGGAATGGCTCAGTCCTGTCGCTCCGAAACGTGGCCGCCCAGACCTGGACGGCCTCCTCGGTTCGCTCCTCGGGTATTCCGAGCGAGCGATACATCAGGCGCCAATTGGGGGAGAAGAGGCGTCGGAAGATCGCTTCGTCGAACGGCACGCCAATCTTCCGGCAGATCGCGGCGTCCGTTTCGAAGAGCGCGGGAACCGAATCGACGATTGTTCCGTCCCAATCGAAGAGGATGGTGCGCATGACGTCGAATCGTACGGGAAAGCGCCAAATCGCATCGCGGCGATGCATCCAAGACGACCGTCGGGCCGAATACACATTAGGGAAGGACGCCAGAGCCGAGTGGTGGTCATCAACTTGAGGGACCGCGACCTACCACTGTTGCGCAGGGCAGGAATACCGATATCTTCATTAAGAATCAACTAGCACAGGTGGTAGATTTCGCAACGTGATGGATTTGGCGCAGCCGGGTATTCAGAGGGTCGTCGAGGCCGCCTCCCGCAAGGGAGTTGCGCTCGACATTCGGCTTCTGCCCGGCGGCCCGTGCACTTCGGAGCAGGCCGCGGCGGCCCTCGATGCGGAACTCGGTCAGATGGTCGAGGCCATGGTCTTCGTGGCCCCGCGACCCGAGGGCAGGCTGATCCCGCTCGTTTGCCTCGTGTCGGGCGCCAACCAGGTCGATCTGTCATTGCTCGCGGCAGTCAGCGGCGAGTTCGCGATTCGGGCCGCCAGCGCGCGCGAAGTGCGCGAGCTCACCGGTTTCTCGCCCGATGCCATCCCGCCCATCGGCTACGGCCGAGAAGTGCGCATTCTGATGGATCAGGATCTGTGCCAGTACCAGTGGATCTGGGCTGCCGCAGGCTCGGGCACGGCCGTCTTCAAAGTTGCGCCTCGGACGCTGCGGATGCTCTCCAATGCAGTTGTGGCTCCCGTCGCCATCGCGACCTGGATGAGCTCTTCTGCTGCCACCGCCATGGAGCCGCGCCTCCAGTTCGAGACCGGCGCAGGGGCGTAGCTCGGGGCAGCGAGCGGCGTCGTCACTCGCGATCGTGGCTGAGGAGATACCGAGTTGTCCCCATTCGTGGACGGCCGGTGGACAAGTCTGGGGTCGACTTTCGAATTAGGTGGAAAACCCGATTGAACGGACGTGGCCGTTCCTATAGCTTATATCGGACGTCCGAAGGGGCTGAGCGTCTGCTAGTGGCTGCGATGACATCAAGGCTCATGCAGCGAGTAGGTTCCTTCGGGCGTTTCTTTGTGCCCGTCGCCGGTGAGGGTCCCGGCGCAAACGAGATGAAAGTCGCGAGCGGCCGGCCGGTCGCTCCGGGCCGACGCGTCGAGGCGGCGTCTTGGGAGGTCCAGACGCCGCCTCGGCATTTGTCGCGAGGCCCGGGGTGGAGGAGGAGTGCCCGGGGTCTCGCAGGTGTTCGAGTTGGTTCAGGCTGGCCGCCGCTCGGCTTCGCCCCATTTGCTGTCCGAATAGAGAGCCCGGAGAAAGAGCATCCGGTTGACCTGGGCGAGCGACCAGCGAGAGTCGCATCGCGGCAGGCCCACGACGTAGCTGATCAGAGCGGCGGCGTCCTGCCCGGTGAAGCCGCTGCTGACGAGCAATCTGTATGAAGCCTGGGTCTGGAGCAGGCGAGGCAGCACGTCCGGCGAAATGAGGGTCGGCGAGGCCGTCGTCTGGGGAACGAGTGGCTCCTGCACTGCCTCCGCTTCGATGGGTACGGAAACGCGTTCGGGCTGGCCGTTGGGCGGCTGCGGGCGTCCAGCGGCGGACCGCCGGGCCATGGGCCCGGTCTGTCCTGTGCTGCTGTGATCCGCCTTGCCAGCCATCATTCGATCCCTATCTCCGTTCTGCCCCCGTACATGAACAGTCGGTTCCGGGGCCTTCTGGCACGAGGCCCACGGGGTCAGGAAATGGCCGGTACTTGCGGTCCAGTGCTCCTTCGTTCGTATTAGTGGACCCAACCGGGCCGGCATGCCAGGGCATGAGCGAGACCGAATCTCCGTCTCGGCGTCGTTCGCGCGCCCAACCGGTCGGTGCCGCTAGACTGCTGGCGTGCGTGTCCGCCAGTTCGAGTTGAGGCTTCTTGCCGCGGCCCTCACGGTTCTCTGGGCCGCGGGTGGAGGCGTGATCTTGCTCGCCTATCGGCCGGGCGGTCCCCTCGACCTGCTGGTCGGCATCGCTGCCTCGCTGCCACTATTGGTCAGCGTCGCCCCGATCATCTGGCCCCCTCTGGTGCGGAGCGAACGCGGATCGGCCGGTGTGTTCTGGCTGGGCCTTTTGGCGGGTCTTCTGCTCCTCCCGTCCATCGCTGCGGTGGCCGGTCAGGTCATACAGGGCGGCACGGAGCCGCTCATGCCTTCTCTCGAGGTGATCTACCCGTGGGCTGTTGCGCTGCTGGCTACGAGTCTCTTTGCCGGATTGGGCATCAGCCGCCAGATCGTCACTGAGACCGGGATCGGCAAGAGGCGCCTCGCCGCTTCGATCGCGTTCGCGGTCGTGGCGACATCGGTGATCGGCGGCGTTTTCGCCGGCGTCAGCCTTGCCGACAACGCGGCCCTCGCCGACAAGCCGGTCGCTCACTCGAGGTTCGGACCCACCGTCATGTTGCCTGCCCCGGGGCCGTCGGGACCGATTGCCCCGCCCGATTGCCGGAGCGCACTTGTGACGCCCCGAACCGCCCACCTGGACGTCGATCTCTCGGCCGATGTCGATTTGCGCGCCGTCGGCACTGTCAGTCTGACGGGCAACCGGTCCGGCTCGAACATGTCGTGGTCGGCTCAGGTCGTCCGCAGCGATCTCTTCGGCCAGTACGCGGTGGTCAGGGTCGGCGCGTCGGCCTGGACTCTCTCGCCCGGGACCAGCTGGGCAGTCGTCACCCCGAGTTCGGTAGATGGCCAGGCACTCGACTTGGCGGTCATTGCCAGTGCGCTGTCGCCGGAGAACCGGACCACAACCGAGGATCGCGGGCTGGAGTATGTGGAAGGGGCCCGGTCGCGGCGGTGCCGAGTTGCCGTGGACGGGGACACGTTTGCAGCCGCATTCCCGCAGGTGGCGTGGCTGGTCGGCAAGGCTTCTCTGGCCACCTGGCGGGGACAACTCGACTTCTGGGTCTTCGATGACGGAGAGGTAGGGATGGTTTCCGGCACCGTCAATGGCGATGCCCACGAGATTCTGGCGCACGGCATCCAGGCCACGGTGAGGGTCAAGATGTCCGCCACCGACAGGGACACCGCGATCACGATCTCGCCACCGCGAACCTGATCGGGTACGTGATGACGCCTCCCGCCGACCAGCTCGACACAGCCAAGCGCGACCGGCTGGCGCGCTTCTACAGGGTGCTTCGATACCTTGGCGCTCACCCGGAGGGAGCGAGCGTGGACGCCGTCGCCGGCTTTGTCGCGATGTCGCGCCGGACGGTATATCGCGACTTGCAAGCCCTCGAGGGCGAGATCGGCATCCCGTTGTGGAGCGAAGGCGGCAAATGGGGGATCGTCGAGGGAGCCTTCCTTCCGCCACTGCGCCTCACACTGGACGAAGGCGTGGCCTTCTTCTTCGCCGCGCGCTTGATGGCGCACTTCGCCGATCGCTACGATCCGGACACAGGCGCAGCTTTCCAGAAGCTCGCCGAGATCCTGCCGCAGGTCGTGGCGCGGCACCTGGAGCGCACCATCGACGTGCTCGCCAGCCGTCCGCCGGACGAGAGGCTCACGCGCAATGTGCGGCTGCTTGCCCGAGCCTGGGCCGAGAATCGAGTCGTGGAGCTGACCTACGACGCTGCTACATACAGCCCCGGCCGGCCGCCGCGCAGGTCCCGAGTCCACCCGTATCTGCTGGAAGCCTCGGCCACGACGCGGGCGCTCTACTTGATCGGTTTCGACGAGTCGCGTGGTGCCGTTCGGACCTTCAAGCTGCAGCGCATTCTGGAGCTGTCGCTCGCCCCGGATGCTTTCGAGCCGCCCGATCCGGCGGTGGTCCAGGATGGACTCGGCCGAGCCTGGGGCGTCATCACAGACCAGGAAGAGGTTGAGGTGGCGCTGCGCTTCGACGCTGCCATCGCGCCGCTGGTGACCGAAACCACTTGGCACCCCACGGAGCAGGTAACCCACGAGGATGACGGCCGAGTTCTCTGGCGGGCGCGCGTTCCCGGTACGGTCGAGATCCGGCGCTGGATCCTGCAGTGGGGAGCTCAGGTGGAGGTCCTCGCCCCGCCTGAGTTGCGCGAAGAAGTGGCAGAGACCTACCGAAAGGCCGCGGAGAGATACTGACTCAAGCCGTCCGTCTCGGATAGGCTTGGGCCATGCATGACGAGGCGCCGGAGCCGTTCGCGATCGAGGCCGATGCCACGGCGGCCGGACCGAACGCCGGCGGCATGGTTCACCCTCAAATGTGGGCCGTGAACCTGATCAGCGACCCTATCCACGGCTACATCGAGTTGACAAAGCGGCTTACGCCGGCGCATGCCCGAGCCCTTGGATTGGCGGACGAAGAAGCGGCAGAGGGCGATCTGCTCGACTCCGCCTGGGTGCAGCGCATGCGGCGCATCAGCCAGCTCCAAAGCGCACGCTGGGTATTCCCCACGGCCGAGCACAGCCGCTTCACTCACAGTCTTGGTGTGATGCACGAAGCCGGGCTGTGGGCTCGCCACCTCTATCCGAGTTTGCGGGTGGCTCTGGCGGGCGCCGAGCCGGACGCGCCCCTTCCCTCCGAAGGCCTGGTCGTCGAGACGATGCGGCTGGCCGGGCTGCTCCACGACGTCGGCCACGGGCCGTTCGCGCACTTCTTCGACGAGCACGTGCTGTGCCACTTCCCAGCGCCGGCGGACCCGCGGCGGCAGCGCAAGAGCCTCACTCACGAGGATCTCTCGCAGCTGATCATCGAGCGCGAGCTCGGCGACCTGATCCGCGCCGTCCGCCGCGCACCCGGCGTCGTCCCCGAGCGCGACGCCCTTCGCCCTGACGAATCGATCGACCCGCGCTGGCTCTCGTTCCTGATCTCGAAGCCGGCCCTGGCCGACGCGTCGATGCCCCGCTGGTTGCGCTGGCTTCAACCGCTGCTGTCGGGTGTCTTCACGGTCGACAACCTCGACTACGTGCGCCGCGATGCCTACTTGATCGGCGTCTCGACCGGGCCTGTGGACGTGGAACGGCTGCGGCGCTACTCATTCATCGGGCCGAGCGGGCTGTCGCTCTACGAACCCGGCCTGGGCGCCCTCGAGATGTTCCTGACGGCGCGCCTATTCATGTACCAGCAGATCTACTACCACCGCTCCGTCCGGGCCATCGACCTCGATCTGGCGGGGGTCTTCCGGCCGAGCATCCTGGCGATCTTCGGCGAGGGCTCGCCTGCGGACGACCTGGGCCATTACGCCGACCTGGACGAATACGCGCTACTGCACCAGGCCGCTCTCTGGGCGCGGGGCGAGGCTCTTTCCGATAAGCCTTCGCCCGGCGACGGGACGGTCACGCCCGAGGTTGGGCGGGCCTGGCTCGCAATCCTGCTGCGGCGGCCGCGGTGGCGGGCGGAGGCAGAGTTGCGCCTGAGCTACGAAGCTGGAGAGCGGGCATCGGCGCAGACGAAGGCGCGGGCGGAACTCGGTCCCGAGCAGCCCGGCGTGGTGACGGTCGATCTGGCCGAGGTTGACGCCCGGCCCGCAGAAGCCACGGCCACGGATTCGCTGCTCGCGGTTGTCGGGCGGGACGGCGAGCCGGCCGTGCCGGTGAGCGCGGCCCTCGCGCGACTGCCCGCCTATTCGCTCGTGGCCCGCCGGTACGGGCGGCTGGAGTAGCCCCTACCAGTCCGGGTCTATCTGACGATCGAGCAGTTCCGTCGGCATGATGCGCGGCCGGATCAGCCTGGCCTTTCCGGCGCGGACGCCGACTTCGGCGGCGGTTGGGTGGGACAGGAAGAACGGCATCGATTCGGTGAAGCCGTAGGCTCCCGTGTCGAGTACGGCCATCAGATCGCCGGCTCGTGGCCGGGGCAGCATCGCATCGGTGGTGAATACATCGAGCCCGGTGCACAAGGGCCCGGCGACCGTGGCGTGGACCATCGCCCGGAGACCGTCCGTTGCCAGGACGGCCAGGCGATGCTCGCTCTGGATCAGGGCAGGCCGAAGGACGTGGTTGATGCCGCCGTCGAGGATCGCGACGGGCGCCGAGTCCGGCCCCTTCACGTCAACGACTCGGGCCACGTATGCGCCGGCCGGCCCGACCAGAAATCGGCCCGGCTCCAGGATGACTTCCATCTGCCGGAGGTCCGCGTCCGAGTCCCAGCTCGCCCGGAGTTCGCCGAGGCGCCGGCCGAGCCGGGCCAGGTCGAGCGGCAGCTCGCCGTCGCAGTAGGGGATGCCGAGACCGCCGCCCGCGTCCACCAGACGCAGTTGCGTGCCCGTCTCGGCGGCCACCCGCCGGCCGATATCCACGAGATCCGCCACGTGGCCGACGAGCTGTTCCGCGTCCCGGAGGTTGGAGGCCCCAAAGGCGTGGATGCCGAGCAGTTCAACGTGCTCGGAAGCGGACGTGGCTCGGGCCGTCTCGACGAGGGTCTGGAGAGGCATTCCAAACTTGCCCTCGACGCCGCCGATGATCCGGACCGTCTCCAGCCGGGCATCCTCGGCCACGGCCAGGCGGAGGAGGATCTTCTGGCGCTTCCCAGCAGCCGCGGCAATCGCCTGGAGGCGGCCCAGCTCTCCCGGCGACTCGACGGTGATGAAGCCGATCCCGGCCTCAACCGCGGCAGCCAGTTCCGCGTCTCGCTTGCCGGGGCCGGTCATGGCGACCGCCGCCGGTTCGAAGCCGGCGCGCAACACCGTCTCGAGTTCGCCGCCCGAGGCCACGTCGGCACCCACGCCGCAGCGGCGCAGGTGGGCCACGACCGCAAGAGAGGGGTTGGCCTTGACGGCGAAGGCGATCCGGAACCCGTGCGGCAGAACCGATCGCAGCGCTTCTACGCGCCGGCCGATCAAGTCAAGGTCGTAGACGAAAAGCGGTGTCCCGAATTCCTCGGCCAGAGCCGCGGGCGAGAGGCCGGCCAGGCGGCCCTCGGCGAGGATGCCGTCGATGCCGGCAGTCGCGGCGCCGCCGGGCGCGGAGCCTGCGTCGGTATCGGCGGTCACCGAAGCGCTTCTTCCAGGGCGACTCGGGCATCGGTCCGTTCGTCGCGGTACTTGACGATGACGGACGCGGAGAGAGCCAGTCCGTGAGCCGCGGCGAACTCGCCCGACACGCTGCGGACTCCGGGCACGACGACGGCGCCGGCCGGAACGACGAGCGGTTCCTCCAGTGTGCCGGCGACGACCCGCTCGCGGACCAGGTCGTAGAGGCGGCTCGTGCCGGTCAGGATGACGCCCGCGGCTATGACCGCGCCGCGCTGGACCAGGACGCCCTCGAGTAGCGCGGCCTGGGCGCCGACGAAGACCTCGTCTTCGACGATCACGGGGCGGCGGCCGGGCGGCTCGAGAACGCCACCGACCTGAACGCCGGCGGAGAGATGCACTCGGGCGCCGATCTGGGCGCACGATCCGACAAGTGCGTGAGAGTCGACCATCGTGCCCTCGCCGACCCAGGCGCCGACGTTGATGAATGAGGGCGGGATGATCGTCACGCCAGGGGCGAGATAGACGCCGGCCCGAACCGATGAGCCGCCCGGAACGATTCGCCACGGCTTGCCGGCGGCCAGCGCGGCCAGCGCCTCGGGCGATTCGATCAGGTCCTTGATGGGCAGCCCGACGCGATCTCGAAACTGCATCGCGCCGCCGAGATCCCACGTGCGGGTCTCGCGATTGGCGAAGAGCCCGAGGATGGCCTGCTGCACGCTCGCATCCACGCGCCAGCCGCCCGGGGCCTCCGGGTCCGGATGAGCCGCCCGGACTCGGCCCGCGTCGAGGTCGGCGAGTATCCCGGTCGCCGCGTCCGCCGCCGTCATGCGCGGGCCGCAGCTGCGGTTCGAGCGCCTGGGGTTCGGGTTGCCGTCGTCCGTGGGCTTGCGATCGCGTCGTCGGAGTCGATCAGGCCGGTCGATTCGAGGATGAGTCGCAGCCGGCTTCGGTAGGGCTCGTCGAGCGGGAGCAGCGGCATTCGCAACGTGTCCGAGCACAGCCCCATCATCGACATCGCCGCCTTGACCGGGACCGGATTCGGGCCGCCGGCGAAGTTGGCCTTCATCAGCGGCAGCCAGCGCTCGTGGATCATGAGAGCCTGCTCCCAATCGCAGGCGAACGCGGCGTCGCACATCGCGGCCATTTCGCCGGGGATCTCATTCGAGCAGGTGCAGATGACACCGTCACCGCCGAGCGCGAGCATCGGCATTGTCCACGTGTCGTCGCCCGCGAAGACGGAGAAGTCGGTGGGGCGATCGCACAGGATCGTCGCGATCTGGTCCATGTTCGCCGATGCTTCCTTGACCGCCACGATCCTTGGATGTTCGGCGAGACGGAGAAGTGTCGCAGCCTCGACGTTCACGCCGGTCCTGCCCGGGACGTTGTAGACGATTATCGGGAGTCCGCCCTCGTCCGCAACGGCGCGGAAGTGGGCCTCGAGCATTCGCTGGTCGGGCTTGTTGTAGTAGGGCGCCACCACCAGCGCGGCATCTGCGCCGAGGGCCGCGGCGCGCTGTGTCGACTTGATCGCGGTCCCGGTACTGTTCGATCCGGTTCCGGCGATCACGCGTACGCGGGCCCGGCTGGGCCGCTCGGATGCGATTTCCAGGGTGGTCGCGATTACCCACTCGTCTTCAGGGTGCGTCAGGGTCGGCGTTTCGCCGGTGGTTCCGCAGGCGACCAGGCCGTGAATTCCGGAATCGATCTGACGCCGGACGAGACTGCGGAAGGCCTCCTCGTCGATTTCGCCGGCGGGGGTGAAGGGTGTGATCAGGGCCGTGAAGGCTCCCTGGAGTTGGCGGCTGGACGGCATTTCGGTTGCTCCTTGGGCGTTTCGGGCGTCGGAGCCGGCCTGGGCGGCCGGCGGTGGTGTCTCTTTGGCGTTGGTTCGGTCGGATCCGTATTCGGGTCCGACCTACTGCTTGGCGATGATCGAGTCGACGACCTCGTCGAAACTGTGGAAGCCCGGAGCCCTGGGCTCGGCCAGTAGCCACTCGGCGGCGGTTATGGCGCCGGACGAGTACGCAGATCTATCGCGGGCGGTCAGTCGCATCTCGAGGCTCTCGCCGGGGGCGTCGAAGCCGACGAGGTGCATCCCCGGAGAGGCACCGGCCCGGATGACCGACACGTCCAACTCCTCGAGAGCGGGAGCGCCATGGACCATCGGCTGGGCCACGCGGGTCTTGCGCGGGTGGGCGGCGATGAGGCGCCGCGAAAGCTCCAGCGCGGTGCCGGAGGGCCGGTCCGCCTTGGAGCGGCGATGCCACTCGACCAGGTATGGGTCGTAATCCGCGAACGGGCCGAAGAGCCGCGCGGCATCTTCGACGAGACGGGCGAACAGCATCACGCCGAGGCTGAAGGAGGCCGAGGCCACGGCCGCGGCATCGTTCTGGATGAGCAGGGTCTCGACGGCGTCCCGGTCTGAGGCCCAGTTCGTCGTGCCGATGACGAAGCGGCGCACGCCGCCCTGCAGCGCGGCCCGGATGTTCTGCAGGACGGCTTCGCCGACCGCGAACTCGAACAGGACCTCCGCGTTCCGGAAGCTCTCCGGCGAGTGGCCCTCGGCGGAATCCGGCATCCCGAGAATCGCCATCGCGGGCATGCCGCGGCCGGCGAGCGCAGACGCGACCGCACGGCCCATGCCTCCGTCTCCGGCGACGATGCTCAACATACGATCTCCTCCGTTGTCTCGTGCAAACAGAAAGGCCGCGCCACCAGCATCGGTGTCGCGGCCTGCGGGAGCCTCTTGCCCTTCAGCTCCGCGGTTCGTTCCGAACGCCGCCGAGCCCTAGGGCCGTGCCTCCCGGCAAGGCCGCCAGCGCTTCGACTTGGGCTTGGCGAGCAGTTGGACGAACATCAGGACTGAAGTATGCATGAGCTGGTGGATATGCGCAAGAGGCGCGGTGATTATGCATAGTGCATAGGGCTGGAGTGCATATATGGCATGCATTCCGGATGGGAAAGAGCGGCTCGAGGAGCGACAAGGGCGGGCACCGGCCCAGACGAGCTAGCCAGGGGGCCGTCGGTGGTCCTGACCCGGTCGCAACCGCCGAGTCAGGCCACGGTCACCGTTTGGTTCGCGGGCTCTGGACCGCATCGAGCGCGAGCTGGCGGACCGAACGATGGTGCGAGACGGTTTCCATGTCGCGCCCTACCGCCTCCAGGATCGTGCCGGCGCTTGTGTGCCAGCGCGAAGAGACCTCCCGCGGAGCCTCGCCACCAGATGCGGCTGCGGCCTGGACTGCGGCGCCGATGGCAACAAACTCAGTTGACTCCGGTATGGAGATCGCGCGTCCGGATAGACGCTGGACCACACGCCGCCAGACTTCGCCTCGGGCGCCGCCGCCGATGAGCACCAACGGCGCACCGGCATCGATGCCCGACGAGCACCGGTCGATCGTGTCGAGCGCGTCCAGGAGACTGATCACGGCTCCCTCATACGTGGCCATGAGGATCGATCGCGGATCTGTGTCGTGGCGCAGGCCCAGCACCGCGGCGGATGCCGCGGGCAGGTTTGGAGTGCGCTCGCCGTCGAAATAGGGGAGCGAAACCACGCCCTGGCTGGGGAGGACGTCGTTTCTGTCGAGTTTGAGCCACTCAGCCATACGATCGACTGCAAGCGTGCAGTTGAGGGTGGCGGCAAGCGGCAGAAAGTGACCGGATGCGTCTGCGAATCCGGCAACCTGGCCGGACGGGTCGGCCGTCCGAGTGGTGGACACGAGATATGCGGTGCCGGATGTGCCGAGACTGATGACGGGCGTTCCGGGATCTAGCCCGAGGCCCAGTGCCGCGCCCATGTTGTCGCCCGTACCCGGGCCAACGATGGTGCCGGGCCGCAGTCCCGTGGACGCCGCAGCTTCTGCCGTAACGACGCCTGCAGCTTCGTTTGGTCGCAGAACCTTGGGCAGCAAACCCACCGGTAGTTGCATGCTTGGCAGGTCGAGCACTTCGCTCGAGTAGCTTTCGGTTGCCACCGACCACCAGGCGGTCCCCGACGCGTCGCCGCGATCGGTGACGCCGGCGCCCGAGAGGCGTTCCGTCATGTAGTCGTGCGGCAGACGAATCGCTGCCGTCCTGGCCGCGATCTCGGGCTCAAGCCGGCGAAGCCAGGCCCATTTCGAGGCGGTGAATGAGGCGACGGGCACGACCCCGATCCTGTCGGCCCAGGCCGACGCGCCGCCAAGCGCCTCGGTCAGAGCTGCGGCGTCGCTAGCGGAACGCGTGTCGTTCCAGAGCATGGAGGCCCGGAGTGGCTTACCGGAGGAATCAAGACACACAAGGCCGTGCTGCTGTCCGGCCACCGAAATTGCGGTTATCTGGTCCGCCAGGCCGGTCTGGCGGAGCGCGTCGCAAAGCGCGTCCCACCAGACGCCAGGGTGGGTCTCACGAGCCCCACCCGTTCCGGTCACGGTGTGTTTGGCGGCGCCGGTCGCGACAACCTCGCCATTTTCCAGGTCGACCACGACGACCTTCGTCGACTGCGTTGAGCAGTCGACGCCCGCAATGAGAGTCTTCATCCTCGTCTCCGCTCCGGACGGAAGTATGCTGCCGAGCCGCTAGCGCGAGCCCAAGAGCAGGTCCATCACGAGCTGGTCGAGGTGCTCGTTGCGGTAGCCGCGGCGGGCCAGCGCGGCCGGATCGCCCGGGTCGGCGGCAAGCTCAGTGGCTGCCTTGGCCGAGTAGCGTCCGACTGTCGGCTGCGCCAATTCGGTCACGGACGCCTCCTCGAGCGCGGCCGTGATGTCGGCATCGGTGGCAAATTGGCGGGCCTTCTCGCGTAGGAGTAGATACGTCCGCATGCAACCGGCCGCAAAGTCCCAGACACCGTCTGCATCTTCACTGCGATATGCGTGGGCATCGAAATGCCTGGGGCCCTGGTAGCCGGACTCCTCGAGCAGCTTGACCAGGAAGAAGGCGTCCTTGACGCCCTCGGAACCGAAGCGCAGGTCCTGGTCGTAACGGCCGATCTTCTGGCCGTTCAGGTCGATGTGGAAGAGCTTGCCGTGCCACAGAGTCTGAGCCACAGCATGGAAGAACGAGAGGCCGGACATCGTTTCGTGGGCGGTCTCCGGGTTGAGACCGACCATTTCCGGATGCTCGAGGGTGCCGATGAACGCGAGGGCGTGGCCGACGGTCGGCAGGAACGTGTCGCCGCGCGGCTCGTTCGGCTTGGGCTCAATGGCAAACCGCATCGGATACTTGTGGTCGATGACGTAGCCGCACAGGAAGTCCATTGCCTCGCGGTATCGATCCAGGGCATCCGCGGGTCGCTTGGATGCCATGGCCTCGACGCCTTCGCGCCCGCCCCAGAAGACGTAGACGGGGGCGCCAAGTTCTGCCCCGAGATCGATCGCGCGCATCGTCTTGGCGATGGCGTAGCGGCGCACACCCCGGTCGTTGCTTGTGAAGGCGCCATCCTTGAAAACGGGGTGGCCGAAGAGGTTGGTGGTCGCCATCGATACGACCATGCCGGTCTCGTTCAGTGTCTTCTTCAGTCGCGCGACGATCTGGTCGCGCTGAGCCGGGGTCGATTCCGGCGGCACGAGATCGTCGTCGTGCATCGAGATGCCGAAGGCGCCCAGATCCGCGAGCTTGCGCACCGAGTCGTTCGGATCGAGCCGGACCCGCGTAGCCGAGCCGAACTGGTCGGCCCCCGGGTTGCCGACAGTCCAAAGCCCAAAGGTGAACTTGTCGGCACGGGTTGGCTTCAGGCCGGCTGCGCCGCCATCGATCTGGACCATTGGTACGACCTCCTGTAAGTAGCAACCTGTCTAAATGGCAACCCGTTCTCAGAATGCGGCCCGGGCAGGGGCTGCGTCCTCCCCACGGGCGATATGTCCTCCACTCGAACCCTGCCACCCGCGACAGGTAGACAGCCTTCCGTCGACTTGGTCGGCACGGGCCGGCGCCAACGTCGATCGCGTCGAGCAATCGTATGCCGCATATCCTACGTCATCAAGTCCGGAGGATCGTAGCGTCGACGGTCGGCCCAATGGATGAGCTGTGCTTCCTCAAAGCGCGGGTCGAAGCCGGTGAGGTCCGAGAGGTGGCGCTGCGCTCGCATGGACACGTATCGGCGCCGGTGATCCCGATCAGCCAGTTGCTGACACCGCGGCTCGCATCCGCCGCCCGGGACAATAAGGCCGAAGCGTTCGAGGGATTGGAGTCTGGCGCCCGAATTTGGTGGAAAGGCCGGCTCCCGATCGAAACGGTGTGTGGCGGGATGCGGGCAGTCAGCCAATGCGGGTAGTCAGCCGGTACAGAATACGTATGTAGCATACGTCAGCGTCGACGGCAAGCGACATTTGCTCTTGCGGATAGTCGGAGTCCCGCATAGGATTGCTTCGGAACCACACCGCGGCAAGCCTCGAACAAGGAGTGCGAGTGCCCCGGTCCACTGGCCACCAGACGGGATCCGGAGACATGGGCCGGACAGGAGGACGGCGCAAGAGGAGTGATTCCGAGCGGTCGGTCAAACGGGAGACAGCCCGCGGACTTAGGGAGGAAAGGAATTCAATGATCGTCAGTCGTAAGGCAATAGTTCTAGTTTCAGTTATGGCGATCGTCGCGTCGGCTTGCTCAAGCACCGCGTCGACGACAGCCGCTCCGGTAGCGACGCCCGCTCCGGTGGCGACGGTCGCTCCGGCAGCGACGGCCACAGCGAAGGCCGCCGTAAAGTGCACCGTCGGCGTCTCCTGGAACAACTTCCAGCAGCCGCGCTGGGCGGCGCACGACAAGCCGGGTATCCAGAAGACCGTTGAGGCCGGCGGCGGGACCTACATCGACGCCGACGCGAACCTCAGCAACGAGCAGCAGCTGACAGACGTCGATACCCTCATTTCGAAGGGCGCCAACGTCCTGATCCTGCTCGCCCAGGACAACAAGGCCATCCTGCCGGCGCTCAAGAAGGCGTCTGATGCAGGGATCCCGGTCATTGCCTATGACCGGCTCATCGAAGACCCGAGCATCCTCTACGTCACATTCGACAACGTCGCCGTTGGCCAGGCCCAGGCAGCGGCCATCCTGACGAAGGTTCCGAAGGGCAACTACGTCCTCATCAAGGGCGACCCGGGCGACCCGAACGCCGCGACATTCCTGCCGCAAGGCTGGGACAATGCTGGCCTCAAGGACAAGATCGCTTCCGGTGACATCAAGATCATCGGTCCTGCGACCGGTACGTTCACCGATGGCTGGAAGACCGAGAAGGCCCAGACGAACATGGAAGCCATCATCGACAAGGCCAACTCGTCCAACCAGAAGATCGATGCGATCCTCGACGAGAACGACAGCACTGCCCTCGGCGTCGTCGCCGCTCTCACGGCCAAGAGCTACGCGTATGTGCCGCTCAGCGGCCAGGACGGCGACCCGGCCAACCTGAACAACGTAGCCCTCGGCAAGCAGTACGTTGACGTTTACAAGAACGCCAATGAGCTCGGTAAGGCCACCGGCGCCCTCGCGCTGGCGCTCTGCGCCGGCACCAAGATGGCCAGCCTGGCGCTTCCGACCGGACTGATCGACCCGACCGTCGCCCCCAAGGCCGGCCTGTCCGCTCAGTCCTTCACGACCCCAAACGGCACGAAGGTGTCGTCCTTCATCCTCCAGCCGACCCCGCTGACCGCGGACAACCTCCAGGTTGCGATCGATGCCGGCCAGATCACCAAGGCTGACCTCTGCAAGGGAGTCGTCGCCGCTTCGGCGCCGCCTGCCTGCAAGTAGCGTTAGTCAAGTAGCTCGATAGCCTGACCTGCGTCCCCGGGGTAACGCCCCGTGGGCGCAGGTCCCTTTTTTGTGGAATAGGAGAGCCGCCGTGACGAACGTGGCCGGTGCGCCACCGGTACAGGGTCAGACGAAGCCGCGTTCGCGGCCGTCCATATCTGGTCTCATTGCGCAGACCGAAATAGATCTCCGGCTGTTCGGCATGCTCGTCGCACTCGCGGTAATCCTGCTCGCCTTCGACATCATGAGTGGCGGGCAGATGATCAGCCCCACGAACATGGTCACGCTCTCCGTCCAAGCCACGGGCATCGCGATCATCGCGACCGGGATGGTCCTGGTCATCGTCTCTCGAAACATCGACCTCTCAGTCGGGTCGCTGGTTGGTTTCGTGGCCATGAGCTACGCGCTGCTGATGACCGACTGGTTCCCCAACATCCTGCATCTGCCTGCTGACTTTCCACTGACGTGGTTGCTCGCCCTCGCCATCGGGATCGCGATAGGCGCAGCATTCGGCGCCTTGCAGGGTTTTATCATCGCCTACGTTGGCGTGCCCTCGTTCATCGTCACCCTCGGTGGCCTGCTGTCCATCCGCGGACTCGTCTGGTACCTGTCGAGTGGCGCCGCCGTATCCGGCCTCGACCCAACCTTCCAGCTCATCGGCGGAGGGGCCGCGGGCTCGATGGGCGCGACGCTGACCTGGGGCGTCGGCGTTGTCGGCTGTCTCGCAATCGTCTGGTTCCTCTTCACTGCGCGCCGGCAGCGTCGCCGGTTTGAGTTCCCGGTTCGACCGATGTGGGCCGAGGCAGTGATCGGTGTGGTCGGTTGCATGGCAATTCTCGGTCTGGCCGCCTTTGCGAACGCCAACTACTGGCCGAAGGGCCTGGCTACTCGGTATGCGGCGGAGCACGGCATCGCCGTCCCGGCGGGAGGCCTGCAGATCTCCACCGGGTTCCCGTACCCGATCATGTTGCTCATCGGCGTGACGATTGTGATGAGCTGGGTCGCGAAGCGCCGCCGTTTCGGCCGGTTCGTCTTCGCGTACGGCGGCAACCCCGACGCGGCCACTCTGGCGGGCATCAATACACGCTGGACGATCCTCAAGACGTACGTCGTGATGGGCATCCTGTGCGCCCTTGCGGCAGCCGTCGCCGCGGCCAGACTCAATGGGTCGACCCTCGACGTCGGCCAGAGCTACGAGCTCTACGTCATCGCGGCCGCCGTGGTCGGCGGAACCTCGTTCGCAGGCGGCACCGGGTCGATCGCGGGCGCGGTAGTCGGCGCCTTCGTCATGCAGTCGATTGCGTACGGACTCAGCTTCAACGGCGTCAACTCGCCGGGCCAGAATGTCGTTGCGGGCGTCGTCCTGATCCTTGCCGTCGGCTTCGACGCGTGGAACCGGCGCCGGTCTCGCAGCTGATGACGGAGGGACCACTTTGACGGTTACAGGAGCAACTCTCGCCCATATGGATGGCATTCCGCTCGCGGAGATGCAGAACATCAGCGTCGCCTTCGGAGGCGTTCACGCGGTCCAGAACGTCACTGTCGACCTTCGACCCGGCGAGGTCGTCGGTTTGGTCGGCGGTAACGGAGCCGGCAAGACCACGTTGATCCGATGCCTTTCCGGCGCGCATCCCGCCGACTCCGGCCAGATCCTCATAGACGGCAAGCCGGTCTCGATCGCCAACCCGCGCGATGCTAAGGCGTACGGAATCGAGACGATCTACCAGACTCTGGCGCTGGCCGAGAACATCGATGCGTCGGCCAACGTCTTCCTGGGTCGGGAACTGACCAGCCGGTTCGGCGATCTCGACGATGCGGCAATGGAGTCCGCTACACGGAAGGTCATGGGCCGGCTCAACCCTAACTTCAAGAACTTCAAGACGCCGGTCGTGTCGCTCTCCGGCGGCCAGCGCCAGGCGATCGCCATCGCCAGGGCAGTCCATTTCAACGCTCGGATCCTGATCATGGACGAGCCCACCGCCGCCCTCGGGCCCGCCGAGACTGCCCAGGTCCGCGACCTGATCAAGCAGCTCAAGTCGGAAGGCATCGGCATCTTCCTGATCAGCCACGACATCCACGACGTCTTCGACCTTGCGGACCGGATCAGCGTAATGCTCCACGGTAAGCTGGTCGGCACGGTCAACAAGGCCGACGTGACCACGGACGAAGTCCTGGCCATGATCATCATGGGCAAGCTTCCGACCGAAGTGACACAGCGAGACCTGGCGGCACTGCACGGCTGACGAGCGCCGCTGCGACCGACGTCGACCGTCCCAGCGTCCCGGCCGTCAGGCGGTCGGGCTCATAGCTCCGTCTCAACCGCTGCGTTGGGCCCTGGGAAGCATCCCGGAGCGCCAATCGTTGGCGTCGTTGGCACCGCGAGGGTCGGGACTTATCAGTCCCGACCCGGTGCGCGCCCGGACGACTCGCGGACGACAACTCTGGGCATGAGGACTTGGAGCGCCTTCGTCTCGCTGCTGCTATCGCCGATTGCCGCCTTCACTCCGGCCGCGGCCATCTCCGCGATGGGCATTCGGACTGTGGTCAAAGCCGGAGTCGTGTACTCGGCCATCGGCAGGTCGTCGTGACCCACGATCGAAAGCTGGCCGGGAATCTGCAGACCCAAGTGGGAGGCGGCATGCAGCGCGCCAATGGCGAGTACGTCTGTGGAAGCGATGATCGCCGTGGGCCGTTCGGGAAGCGCCATTAGTTCGCGAAGCGCTCCCGCTCCTCCGCTCAGCGTGTTCCTCGCGTCGCGGACAAACTCGTCGGGTGCCTCAAGCCCCTCGGCGGCGGCCCGTTCCAGGAATGCTGCCCGTCGCTCGCCCATGTCGCCGATCAGGCGTCCTTCGACGGAGACGCCGCCGACGAACGCGATCTTGCGGTGACCGAGTCCTAGCAGGTGGTCCATCAGCCCATTAGGCCCGACCTTGTTGTCAACGCTAATGACCGACATACCTGGCATGGGGGCCGTGCCTTGCCATAGGCCGACGACCGGGACGTTTGTGTCTCGGAGTTCCTCAATCAGGCGTGGCTGATCGCTCGTATCTCCGAGAAGCAGTATTGCGTCGCAATGGCGCGTCTCGAGCACTGTTCTCAGGGCGATGGCCTCGTCGGCATGGCCGTGGGCGTCGCCGAGGACGACGTTGTAGCCGCGTCGGTTGGCCTCGGTGGAGATGGCGTCGACGGCGCTTGCAAAGAACGGGTCTGTGATTTCGCGCACGATCACGCCCAGGAGCATGGTTCGAGCGCCGCGCAGGCCGCGCGCGAGAGGGTTGGGCCGGTAGCGCATCTGCCGCGCCACTTCGAGAATCCGCTCTCGCGTCGTCGGGTTGATCGGGATCGCGTTAGGGGCGCCGGTGAGTACGCGCGACACGGTGCTCTGGGAAACGCCGGCGGCGTCGGCGATGTCCTGCATGGTCGGAATTCGCCCCTGACGCCCCACTGCGGCCGGGCCCCGGACGGCACCGTCTCGCCAGCGAGCATCTGTCTCGTTGCGCCCGGGCAGGTCTTCGGGGCGGGCTTGGCTCGCGGCGTCAGCACGGCGAGCAGTGCCTGGAACGCGTCTTGGGCTTCTGTCTACCATCAGTCTCGACCTGCCTTGTTGGCGGCGAACTCGATCGTCGGCATCGAGTGCGGTGGCATTGTCACGGTGCACATTCCGACACCCGAGTCGTCAACGGCCGGACGCCACGGCAACACCCGATCCGGGTCGCCTGAATCGTTGCCAGCCTTGGGCGACTCTGCTGCCTGCAGCCGGCTCGACGACGCCGTATCCGTTGTGCGTATGGTAACGGTAACATAGCCCCGGTACCCACGGCGTTGCTGTCGGCGTTTGGAACCCATGTGACATGCCGGGTGTCGTTGGCCGCGTGAAAGATGCCCCCGACGCCATCTCGGCGGCGGTAGTGATCAGCGTGGCATCCGCCCGGCCAGCGAAGGAGAGGTGCGGGCAGGCCGCGGAGTGCCGCCACGACGTCCGCGCGAAGCGCATCGACGGCTTCGGCCGCGCCTGCCTCGTAGCCGATCGACAGCCCGCCATACCAGCAGCGGCCAAGTTGCTCGGCGAAGTGCCCGTAGAGTCGGCGCGAAATGGCGCCGAGAGGCTGGTCCTCGATTGTGACCGAGGCTTCCGTCACAGACTCATTCCCCTTGGGCGCGCCTGGTTCGAGAGCAGAACCGGGCCGAGAGCGCAATCGAATGGAGCATACCATTCACGGCATAGCAATCGAAGCCGCGCCAGACCTCGAAATGGCTCGTCCGATGTCGGCCGAACGTCCCGCTACTTCAGCGCCTCGGCGAGGATCGCGGTGAGCTGGTCCCACTCCACGAGGAAGGCGTCGTGGCCCTTGGTCGATAGGATCTCGCGGTAAGCCGCGTCCATTCCGGCCTCGTTGGCGGCCTCGACCATCGCCTGGACCTGCGTGGTGCCGTAGAGAATGTCGCCTTCGATTCCCACGCCTGTCAGTTGCGTGCCGTAGGCGGCCAGCTTCTGGAGCGCTGCAACGGTGCCTCCGCGGTTGCGGCCAATGTCGTGCGTGTCCATCGCCAGAACAAGGGCGCGGTACGTGTCCTCGTCGAATCGCTCGAGAAGCTTGCGGCCCTGATGGTTCAGGTAGCTGACGATGGAGGGCGTGCCGTCCGCCTCGACTCGACCGGCGAAGCGCTGCTCGAAGTCCACCTCGCTGCGGTAGGTGGTGATCGCAAGCTCCCGGGCAAGTTGCAGGCCTTCGAGGCCCAACCTGTCGACGATCTCCAGTTGGATGTGGTCCCAGCCGACGGCCAGCTGCCCGATGCGCGCGGGGGCGGCCATCGGCACGACGCGAGCGATCTCGCCGGGCCGCTCGAGGGCGACTTCCAGCGCTACCATGCCGCCGAGCGATCCGCCCACCGCCAGAGCGAGCTTGCCGATCCCCAGCGCGTCGAGAAGGCGCCACTGGGCTCGGGCCTGATCGCGGACCGTGACGTGGGGGAACGTCCGACCGTACGGCTTGCCGGTCTCCGGGTTGCGCGAGATGGGGCCGCTGGTCCCGTAGCGACTCCCCAGGAGATTGGCGCAGAGGACGCCGTACTTCTCCGTATCGAGGATCTGGCCGGGGCCAATCAGCGGCGCCCACCAGTCGCCGGCTGCATCGGCCGAGCCGGTCAGGGCGTGGACGACCAGAATCTGGCGCCCTTCGCCGACCGGAACGCCGTCGTGACGGTACGCGACGACGAGGTCGGGCAGCACCGTACCCGACTCCAGGGCGAAGCGCCCGAGCCAGCGGGAGACGATTCTGCCGGTCTGAGGGTCGGTCGAGTTATCCAATGTGTTCAGGCTACGAAAACCCGGGTCGTCGCGTGCGGTCGAAACGCCAGGGTCATCGACGAGAAAGGGCCTGGAAATCGTGGCGGACGCCGAAACGCCGGGTCCCGTTCGGGGCCCGGCGCCGGTTGCGACCGACCCGACGGCATCAGGAGACGCCGCGGGATTCCCGCGCGCCCCCGAATGCCATCGGATCGATGCCGCGTTCATTGTTCGATGCCTACTTGCCGGTCGCGACTTTGATGGCCTGATCGAGGTCGGCGATGATGTCGTCGATGTGCTCGATGCCGACCGAGATGCGGACCAACTCAGGAGTCACGCCGCTGGCAACCTGATCGGCCGCCGACAGCTGCTGGTGAGTGGTGGATGCGGGGTGGATGATCAGACTCTTCGCGTCGCCAACGTTGGCCAGCAGGCTGAAGAGCTTGACCGAGTCGATGAGCTTGCGGCCGGCTTCCACGCCGCCCTTGAGCCCGAAGGTGACGACGCCGCCGTAGCCGCCGCTGAGGTACTTCTCGGCGTTCTTGTGGGCCGGGTGCGAGGACAGACCCGGGTAGCTGACCCACGAGACTGCCGGGTTCTTCTCCAGCCATTTGGCCACCGCCAGCGCGTTGGAGCTGTGGCGCTCGATGCGCAGAGGGAGTGACTCCAGGCCCTGGAGGAAGAGGAACGAGTTGAACGGGCTCAGCGCGGCTCCGAGGTCGCGCAGACCCTGCACTCGGGCCTTGAGGATGAACGCCAGGTTGCCGAACGCGCCCGTGTAGCTGACGCCGTGGTAGGACGGATCCGGATCCACGAAGTCCGCCTTGAAGCGGGCCGAGGCCGCCCAGTCGAACTTGCCGCTGTCGACGATCACGCCGCCGATCGCGGTCCCGTGGCCGCCGATCCACTTGGTGGCCGAGTGGACGACGATGTCCGCGCCCCACTGGAACGGGCGCGCTAGCAGCGGCGCGAAGGTGTTGTCGACGATGACCGGGACGCCGTGCTTGTGGGCAATGGCTGCGATCCCCTCGAAGTCCGGCACATCCAGGCGCGGGTTGCCGATTGTCTCGAGGTAGACGGCCTTGGTCTTGCCGTCGATGGCCTTCTCGAACTCATCGAGCTTGGAGCCGTCGACGAACTTGAAATCGATCCCGTACTTCGGCAGGGTGTACTGGAAGAGGTTGTACGTGCCGCCGTACAGTGACGAGCTGGTGACGATGTTGTCGCCGGCGCGGGCCAGGCTGAGGATCGTGAGAGTCTCGGCCGCCTGGCCGGAGGCGACGCCCAGCGCCGCGACGCCACCCTCGAGGGCGGCGATGCGCTGCTCGAAGACNNTTCATGATCCGGGTGTAGATGTTCCCGAACTCCTGCAGCCCGAAGAGGCGAGCGGCGTGGTCGGCGTTGTCGAAGACATAGCTCGTGGTGGCGTAGATCGGGACTGCGCGCGCCTTCGTCGTCGGGTCGACGGTCTGGCCGGCGTGGATGGCGAGGGTTTCGTCTCTTTGGGCGGGAGTGCTGTCAGACACGAGTGGTTTCTCCTGGAAGTGGGCCGCACTGTGGCAGCGGGTAGCCAAACCTGTGGTTGATCCCGGGGAGCCCTGGGGTGGGGCGATGGGGGAGGCGGCTGCCCGCTGTGTGTTCCGGAAAATGAAAGACCGCGGCTCCTGCATAGCGAAAGCTTGCTTTCGCTCGGAGTCCGCGGCCCCGGGACCGATCCTTGGTCCGGCTACGCTTCAGGTAGTCCAGACCTCAGACCCCATCCTCCGCACTTCGGGGCCGCCATGTCATGGACATCATCGAACCGCGCAAGGACAAAGCCTCGCGCTGGTTCTCCTGGCGGCTGAAGTGATGGGCGTTCATTGCGGCGGAAGCATAAGGGCATTGGCGCGAGTTGCGCAAGCGGGTTGAGAAACGGCCGGTCGCTGTCGCGCCGGGCGGCTCCGTCGAACGGGTGGGATCGGCCGCCCGCTGCTCTGTTGCCCTGGCTAAGCTGAATGAGAACACGTTCGGCCGCTTCATCGGAGAACCAATGCCCGCCGCCAATTCCCGCCGCTATGGCATCGAGACCCGCTCCGTTCACGCGGGCGCCGCTCCTGATCCTACGACCGGCGCCCGCAGCGTCCCGATCTACCAGACCACCGCGTACGTCTTCCGCGACGCGGACCACGCCGCGGCGCTGTTCAATCTCGAGGAGCCGGGCTACATCTACACGCGACTCGGGAATCCCACCGTTGCCGCTCTGGAGGCGCGGGTCGCAAGTCTGGAGGGTGGGACCGCCGCCGTCGCCGCTGCTTCCGGCCACGCGGCCCAGTTCCTCGCCTTCTACACGCTGATGACGCCGGGCGACCATTTCGTGGCATCGCGCTTCCTCTACGGCGGATCGATCACGCAGTTCAGCCACACCTTCCCCAGCCTGGGCTGGCACGGCACCTTCGTCGACCCCAACAATCCGGCCGAGGTCCGTGCGGCGATCACGCCCCGAACCAAACTCATCTTCGCCGAGAGCCTCGCCAACCCGGGCGGAGTTGTCGTGGACCTCGAGGTGCTGGCGGCGGTCGCCCATGAGGCCGGCATCCCTCTCGTCGTCGACAACACGCTGGCCACTCCCTATTTGTGGCGGCCGTTTGAGTGGGGCGCGGACATCGTCGTCCACTCCATGACCAAGTTCCTCTCCGGGCACGGGACGTCGCTGGGCGGGATCGTCGTGGAGTCCGGCAAGTTCGACTGGGCGGCCGGCGGCAAGTTCCCGGGGCTCACGGAGCCGGATCCGGCGTACCACGGTCTGGACTTCTACGAGACGTTCGGGGAGACGGCGTTCTGCACGAAGACCCGGGCCGTGCCGCTGCGCGATCTCGGGCCGGCGCTCTCACCTCAGAACGCGTTCTACATCCTGACCGGCATCGAGACGCTGCCGCTGCGGATGGAGCGGCACGTGGCCAACGCGACGGCCGTTGCGGAATTCCTCGCTGCGCATCCGGCCGTGGCGTGGGTCAGCTACGCCGGACTGCCGGCCTCGCCCTACGCGGCGCTCGCGGCCAAGTACCTGCCGAAGGGCGCTGGGTCGGTCTTCACATTCGGGCTGAAGGGCGGCTATGAGGCCGGCGTGAAGGTCGTGGAGTCGGTCGAGCTGTGGTCGCACCTGGCCAACGTCGGCGACACGCGCAGCCTGATCATTCACCCTGCCTCCACCACGCATCGCCAGCTGACCGACGAGCAGCGGGACGCCGCCGGCGCGGGAAACGACGTGATCAGGCTGTCGGTGGGCATCGAAACCGCGACCGACCTGATCGACGATCTGGATCAGGCGATGGGGCGGTAGGGGCGCCGCCGCCGATCGCTCGGTGGGCCGAACGCGCCGGCCGACCTAGAACGTCGACCGCTTTCGCCGGGTCGGGGGCGACATTTCGTCGAGGCGGGCCTGCGCTCGATGGGTGAGCGCATTCTCTTCGCCGAGGGTTCGGCGGTANNTCGGGATCCTCGGGGCCGGGCTGCTTGCGCATGACGGCCAGGGCCTCGACGTAGATGGCATGGGCGCCGGCTGGGTCTCCCAACTTCAGAGCGATGTCACCCAAATGGCGGCGCATGTCGGCCACCTCCCGCCCCCGCTTGCCCTCGACGCGAATGTATCCCTCGAGAGCGGACTGGTAGGCCACACGGGCCGCCTCGAACTGACCGAGTCGCTCCAGCGTGAGGCCAAGATTGCGGCCCAGAGTCAGCGTGCGCGGATCGTCGGCGCCCAAGGCGTCGGCGCTGCCGGCGTACAGCCGACCGAGGGGACCGGCGACTCTCTCCGAGAGGACCCGTGCCTGCTCCTCTTCGCCGAGATCGTCCAGGGCGCCGGCCAGCCCGATGATGCTATCGAGCGTGCGTTCGTCCCGTGGGCCGTGGACCTGCTCCAGTGTTTCGACGTACTGAGCCCAGGTCTGCCGGGCCATTTCAAGTTCGCCGACTTTGCCGGTCTCGCGAGCCAGGCCCATCAGCGCGTTGAGAGTCTCCTCTGCCTCCGAGCCCAGGCGACGGTCCTGGGTCTCGTACAGTCGCGAGTAGGCGCGGCGGGCGTCGGCGTGAGCCTCGAGCTTGGACAGCACGCGAGTGAGTCCCTGGAGGGTCCAGATCGTGTCGGGTTCATCGGGGCCCATGGTTCTGGCGCGTTCGTCGGCCAGTTCGGCGAAGCGAGCCGCGCTGCCGCTCAGGTCTCCGAGCTGCTCCAGGTTCCAGGCCAGATCGCCGATGGCCCACATCGTCGCCGGATGGTCCGCGCCGAGTACCTTCTGCCTGCGCTCCAGCAACTGCACATCCAGGTCGTGGGCCCGCTTGTGGTCGCCGCTCCGGCCGACTGCGTCGGCCAGGCCGGCCATCGCGTCGAGAGTGGCGATGTCGTCCGGCCCATTGAGCCGTGTCAGCTTGTCGAAGAGGGCCCGATAGGCTGCGGCGGCGGCCTTGGCGTCGCCCAGCCTCAGCAGTAGCCGGCTGTGCTGGTTCATCGCGGAGATGGTGTCCGGGGCGTCCGGGCCGCAGGTGGCGGCGGTAGTGGCAAGGGACTGCTCCGAGAGCGAACGGCCCGACGCCGTGTCGCCAGTTCCGCACAGGGCTCTGGCCAGCCCGAACATCGCGTCGAGCGTGTCCGGATGGGTCGGTCCAAGAACGCGGCGGCTCCGGTCCACTCTCTCGGCCAGAACCTCGCAAGCTCGCGGGAAGTCCTCCATGGCGATGAGCACGTTGCCGAGGTTCGTCATGGTCCGCAGAGTCAGCACGTTCTCCGGCCCGAAGACGCGGCGCTGAGTGTCCAGCAGCTGCTCGAAGGTGGCCCGGGCCGCGGCGTTGTCCCCCAGCGCCCGATGCGTGAGGCCCAGGTTGTGGAGGGCGCTGAGGGTGGCCGGATCGTCGGCACCGATAGTGAGGCGCCGGCCGTTGTAGACCCGCTCGTACATCGGCCTGGCGGTCTGCGGCTCCTCCATGAACGACAGGGCCACGGCGAGGCCGTGAACCGCCGACAGAGTGTCGAGGTTGCGGGGGCCGAGGACGCGCTCACAGCGCTCCATCAGGACGGTGTAGGCGTCGCGGGCGACCTGGTATTCCTCGAGTTCCATGGCGATCGCCGCAAGGCGCGCCTCGACCTCGATGGTCGTCGGATGGTCCGGCCCAAGGAGCTTGCGTCGAGCTTCCAGCACCTGCCGACAAATCGGCCGCTGGGACCTGGGATCTTCGATTCCTTCGAGCAAGACGCTGAGGTCCTGTAGCGCGGCCAGACCGGCGATTGCTCTAGCCGGGCTGCCGGCCGTAGCGCGATCCATCGACAGAGCGAAATCTCCTGTGAGCCCCTGATTTGCCAATGATGCCAGGTTCGGCGCTTGAGGTCCGATTGGGTGGTGCGGGTACGATACGCGAAGAGTCTGGACGGGCCGGTTCGGAGCGGCGGGCCGGCATGTATGACTCGGAGGAATCTGTGGTCAAGTCGATCGAGGTCGAAGTTCGAAGCGAGTCCGGCCTGCACGCGAGACCGGCGGCGGCCTTTGTGCGGGCCGCGGCGAAGTTCGCTTCAGCCATTCGACTCGAGAACGTGACTACCGGACGGCCATCCGCCGACGCGAAGAGCATTGTCGGGGTCATGACCGCCGGCGTCGAGCACGGCCATCTCGTGAGGGTCATTGCCGACGGGCCCGACGAAGACCGGGCCGTTGAGATGCTGCGAGGCATTCTGGCCAGGATCGACCGAACGGCGGGCAAGTGATGCCCGGCCGCCTCACCGGCATTCCCGCGGCACCCGGAATCGCCCGTGGGCCCGTGTGGCGTTACCGCCCGCGTGGAGCCGCCGGGGTACCGGTCGTGGCGGTTAGCTCCCGCGGCGAAGCCGAGCTTCGCATCCGTCGGGCCGCCGCCGCCGCTGCGGCGCAGCTTCAGGCACTGGCGCAGCGGCTATGCGACCTCGACCATCCCGGCGACGCCGAGATCCTCGAGGCCCAGGCATTGATGGCGATCGATCCGGCGATCGTGGAAGAGGCCGTTCGGCTGGCCCGTAGCGGACTGGATCCCGTCGAGGCGGTCCTGGCTTCGGCCGAAACCTCGGCCGAAGCGCTGGCCTCGCTGGACGACGCGCTGCTGGCCGCCCGGGCGGCCGATGTCCGGGACGTCGCCGTGCGAGTCGTCCGGGCCTTGAGCGGAGCCCATCTCGAGCTGCCCATGGTGCCGTCCGTCGCGGTGGCCGACGACATTCCTCCTTCACTGCTGGCGGAGATGCCACCCGGCCTGCTGCTCGGCGTGGCTCTTGCAGGTGGGTCGCCGACGGCGCACGTGGCCATCCTTGCCCGCAGCCTCGGTCTTCCGGCGGTCGTGGCTGTGGAGGCGCTGCTAGACGCGGTGCACGGTGCTTCCGAGATCGCAATCGACGGCGAGACTGGGGCAATCTTCGTCGACCCGGACTCGGCCGAGTTGCAAGCTCTGGCCGATCGCCAGGCCATACGAGGCGACCGCGATCGCGCCGCCACCGCTCTCCGTGGCACGCCCGCGGCCACCGCCGACGGCCAGCGGGTCGTGCTCCTGGCGAACATTCGCAGCGCCGACGATGCCACTCGCGCGCTGGAGGCGGGGGCGGATGGAGTGGGGCTGTTCCGGACGGAGTACTTGTTCATGCGCCGCCAGTCGGCGCCGACGGAAGCGGATCAGACCTCGGAATACCGGCGAGCCATGGAAGCGTTCGGGCCGGGGCGGCCGGTCGTCATCCGCATGGCGGACATCGGCGGGGACAAGCCGATCCCGTACCTGGGAAGACCGGAGGAGCCGAACCCGTTCCTGGGAGTTCGGGCGATCCGGCTGGGTCACGAGTCGCGCGAGCTGCTGCTGACCCAATTGCGCGCGATCTGGCGGGCGGCCGGTCTGGCCGGGGTAACGCCCTATGTCATGGCTCCGATGGTCGCCACCATCGCCGATGCGCGGCTGCTCATCGAGCTTCGGGATGAGGCTCGCGAGGCAGTGGTCGCGAGCGGGGCCGAGTGCCCGGATCGGATGGTCACGGGCGTCATGATCGAGGTTCCGTCGGCCGCGATCCTCGCCCCGGAGCTGGCCAGACTGGTCGACTTCTTCAGCATCGGCACGAACGATTTGACCCAGTACGTCCTCGCCGCGGACCGCGGCAACCCGTCGCTGGCCGGACTTCAGGACGCCCTCCATCCGGCCGTCCTGCGGACGATCGCAACGGTTGTGGCCGGAGCGGACGCAGCGGGCATCCCGGTCGCGGCGTGCGGAGAACTGGCCGGAGATCCGGCCGGCGCGCTCGTTCTGGTGGGTCTCGGCGTGGACGAGCTCTCGGCTGAGCCGCGGTTGCTGGACGGGATTCGGGCGGCTCTGGCGGATGTGACCGGCGGTCAGGTGCGGGAGCTCGCGGCACGGGCGCTGGCGGCAACGGATGCAGAAACAGTGAGGGCTTACGCGCGCGAAATCCTCGACGCGAAGGGCTAAGCAAGGCGCGCAGAGGGCAACGCCGGCCCAGGCCGGCTGAGGCGATCGGTTACGCGGCGCCCGGCTGAATTCCGGCTGGACTCGACACGGTCCGCAGCGATACGGCCAGGTCTCGGTTGATCAGCAACGTCCGGAACCACTCGCTCTTCGGCTCGTCGCAGAAGTCATACTCCAGGACCGCGTCCGTCACGGCGACCATCGCCGGGCGATGACTGAAGCCGCGGACCGGGTTGGCCGTGGGCGGGGCGTGCATGAATCCTTCGGCGCAGTAGGGTCCGAGCCTCATTGCGACGCCGTTCGGCTTGGTCGCAAGGCGGCGCTTGGGGTCGCCTCGCGGGCCGCTGGCGACGACGATGTCCAACTCATCGCGCGAGATTTCGAGCTTCTTGAACGCCTGAGTGTGGCCGTCTCTCGTGCTGACCAGGGTGACATCGTGGACGACGATGCTCGTATTGCCGTTGAGCAGATCGGCGAGCCGCGCGTCCTCCAGGTCCACCTTGCCTTCGACGCGACAATCATCGGAGAACCCGATGAAATCTATCTTCGTTCCCATGATCTCCCCAGTTCGCTCTGTTGAGCACTGTGGACTCTGATATGGGATATGTCGGTTGGATAGTCCCGATGAAGATACGCCGTACGAGGTAAGACACCCTCCGTAACCCACCGTATGCAACGGCCGCGAGTTCGGCCCGCGAAGCCCACGTCCGCGAGGCAGGGCGCAAGTTCAGTCGGGCTTCGGGGTGGCTTCAGACGGGGCTTTCGACTTACGGCCGACGCTCCGCTCCTCGCCGCGCAGGAGGCGGCCGATGTTGTCTACGTGGAACAGCCAGATCAAGCCGGGCACTCCAACGCCGTAGACGAAGTAGACCGGAGCAAGAGGCGCCACAGCGGTCACCACGACCATGACGATTCCGCCGACGAGGCTCCCGCTGAGCGACCCCAGGGAGGAAATCCGCGTCAGGAGGATGGTCAGGGCGAAGACCGGGAAGATGGCCAGCAGGATGATCGGGGCCAGGATGATTGCCCCGCCGGCCGCCGGAGCGATGCCGCGGCCACCGTGAAAACCGATGAAGGGGGAGCGGCTGTGCCCCACGACGGCTGCCAGAGCGGCCGCGATCTGCGGGCCCGGACCGCCCCCGAGGGCGCCGATGGCCAGTACCACGCCCGCCGCCTTGGCCACGTCGAGCAAGCCCGAGACGGCCGCCCAGCGATAGCCGACGGCCCGCGACACGTTGGCGCCGCCGGTGCGGCCGCTGCCGATGGTCCGTGGATCGGGCCCGCCGATCAGCCGAGGAATGATTATTCCGAATGGAATGCCGCCGATCAGATAGCCGGCGACGAGCGCGACGGCGACCCGGACGAGGTCGAGGGTTTGCATCGCCGCGAAGTATAGGGCTCTGGAATCCGGCGAGGAACGGTCGATCCACACAAACGTGCGAGGAGCGGGCATGAGCGCGGGGCCGACCTCGTCTCCCCCGGACTACTCGATCTCCTGGGAGCCCTCGTCTGCGGGGCCGGAGATGGCCGCTCCTGCACTCCCGTCCGTGGTTCCGGTCAGCTCCGCCAGCAGTCGCTCGGGGTTGTGGCGGAACCAGGCCCGGCGCGTGGGATCCGCCGCGATCTCGTCCACCAGGCGGGCCAGACAGGCGTTCACCGGAGTTGGGAAGGCGACCCGGGCACCGTTCTGGGCCACGGCTCCATTCATCCACTCCACCTCCGTCGGCTCTGGGAGGGGCGCGTCGGCAGCGGCGAATCTGACGCCGATCCGGAGGGACGGAACCTTGCCGGCACGGGCTCCGCCGACTATCCGGGTCAGGATGGGCCGGGCCAGCCACGCCGGCAGCGCCAGGCAGCGAGCGAGCCACGGAACGGGCGCGCCGGGCAGCGCCACCGGCCGCAGGTCCAGTCGCTTCATGACCTCCAGCGTTTCGCGGAGCTGGCGCCGCTCCACGTCGAATAGCCTCGGGTCGCGGTAGATCGCATCCGCGTCCATGTCGAGGATCGCGCCCGTGGCGTTGGCCATCAGGTTGGCCAGCAGCTTGGACCATTTCATCGGCGCTGCCGCCGGCAGTTCCCGCGCGCGCAGGCCCGCCCTCGCGAAGTCTGCGGCCAGCGCCGCTGCCAACGGCCGGGCAGACTCGTTTGCCGCGGCGAGCGCCAGGCCCCCGCGCCCCATCCACTGCACCTCGTCCTCCGACGCGAGCCGAATGGGCGCGGTCAGCGATCCGGCCAGCATCGGCGCCGTTGGCCGGACCACGCCCGCAATCTCATCCGCGCCGATGCCGTTTTCGACGGTGAGCGTGGGAACGATCGGCCAGCGCAGCGTCGGAGCAAGCGCCTCGCGAAGCATCGGCATCTTGACCGCAACCAGGATCAGGTCCGGGGCGGGCGCATCTTCCGTCCGCGTGACTCGGTGCACCGGAATCGCGGCGCTGGTGCCGTCCGGGCGCGCGAGAACGAGCGGCCGCTCCGAGTCCGGCTCGAAGATCCGGACCAGCGTCACGTCGTGGCCGACCGACCCCAGCAACGCACCCAGGAACGAACCCACCGCGCCGGCGCCCACGACGAGCGTGCGGGAGGCTGAAGCCGTTGTCTTCGATTGGGTGGTCATGAGCGAGCGACCTGGCTGCGGGCCGATTCCTGGCCGGACGCCGCCGGCGAACTGCGGCCTGTCTAGCCTAGTCGGCCTGGGGAGCGGGCGTTGTCGCTGTCGGTCGGCCCAGACGACTGGGGTGCGAAATGGATGAGTTCGATTTGTGGCGCCGCCGATTCCCGGGAGAGAGAGTCAGGCACGAACCGGCCTACGACCCGCCATCCTTCACCGAACCGCCCACGCGACGAATCCAAACGCTGTGCGATGAAGCGGAGTCCAGTGCAGGCGGGGCCCGCCGCGGGGCCTTGGTCCACTTGCCGCGCCGGCCGGCTCTGAGTTCTTGCCCAATTCTCATGAGATTCACATTGAGCAAGGGCTTGAGGGCGGAGGGAGTCTGAACGAGGCTTCCACGACCGATTTCGCCCGCGAAGACGGCCTCCGAGGTGCCCGAAGGCACACGACTTGAGGCAAATTGGGACGTCCGGCCGTCGAAGAGCGTCTCGCTGGGCCGTTGGGCGGAATCGGGTTCGCCCAATGTGAATCTGGTGAGCATTAGGAAATTCCGGGCCGGGGCGGAAGCTGGGCCGATGCCGGGGCGAGCCGGGGCGGGGCGGGACGGGTTGGGGCGACCCGGGGCCGGTGCTGGGCCGACGTCGGGGCGGGCCGGGTTGGGGCGACCCGGTGCCGGCGTCGGGGCGGGTGCCGGTGCCGGCACCGCGTCTGCGCATCCGGGCCGGCCGCGAATTGCCGCCTCTATGCCCCGCGACCGAGGAACCGCTTGAGCCCGTTCGCGGCAACGTGGCGGCGCAGAGTGGAAAGCGCCCTTGCCGGATCCACGGCCGAGGGGCAGACGGCGGTGCACGCCATCGCGTCGCGGCAGCGCCAGACCGAGTCCGGCTCGGCCGCGAGCGCAAGAACCGGCGCCAGTTCGCGACCGCGCGGTTCGGCAACGACCCGTGCCGCGGCCGCCAGCGCCGCCGGGCCGATGAACTCGCCGCTCGTCCGCGCCACCGGGCAGGCAGACAGGCACAGCCCGCATTCGATGCAATTCTCGAAGCGCCCAAACGACTTGACGCCTTCCGGCAGTTCGATCCCGGCGTCCACTTCGGCCTTCACTCCGGCGCCGCGCACGAGCGGCATCCCGACCGGCTCATAGCGAGCATAGAAGTCGACCATATCGGTCGCCAGATCGGCGACGAGACGCTGGTTCGCGAGCGGTTCAACCTCGATCGGTTTGCCTGCCGGCAGCCAGGCGACCTTCGTGTCGCAGGCGAGAACCTCGCGCCCGTTGACGCGCACTCCGCACGTTCCGCACGAGGCGTGCATGCAGGAGTGGCGGACGACGAGCGACGGGTCGTGCCGGCGCTTGATCTGCAGCAGCGCGTCGAGTACGGTCGCACCCGACTCGAGCTCGACATCGAAGTCGTCGAAGTGGCTCTCCACCTCGCCTCTCGCGGAACGCGAGACGCGGAACCTGGCGCTCATTCGGAGTACCACGCGGTGTGGGGCAGCAGGACGTAGTCGACCGTCTGGCACGGCCGAACGAGACCGAGCTTGGCGCAGATGACGTCTGCCGTGGCCTCGGCCATTGCTCGCAGCGTGGTGGCCTTGCCGCCGGCCACGGTCACGAAACCCTCGATGGGCGCGGCGTCGGTGGCGTGGTCGAAGCAGCGCATCTCGCGGGCCAGGTTGCGGCCGGCGGGCTCCGTTGCGGGTCCCGCGCCGGACCCCGCGCCGGGCCCCGTTGCGGCCTCCCCGGCGCCGTGTCCGGCGGCGTCGGCCCTGGCCACCCGCCTCGGCGAGCGGCGCTTCTTCCCGCCGACCTCGCCTATCAGCGGCCGAGCCGCCGCCCACACGGCCCGAATCTCCGCCCGGGCAATTGCCGGCACGAGTGCGGCGCTCTCCCTGACGACCATCTCGACGTGGTCGGCCGGGACCCTCAGATCGTCCGGATCGTCGGCAATCCACGAGCTTGTCCCAACCACCGTCAGCGCCCTCTGCGGCAGCACGATGTCGCCGTCGGCGGGGGAGTGGAGCCGGCTCACGACCATGTTGCAGTGGCGACCGCGGACCGCGACCATCACTCCCGGAGAAGCCACCACGGGCACATTGACGCCCGCAAGGGCAGCCACCTTCCCGACCCACGGCCCGGCGGCGTTAACCACGATGTCCGCGCCGATCTCGTAGTCGCGGCCGGCGGCATGGTCGCGGACCTTCACGCCGCCGACGGTCCGTCCGGCCATGGTCAGGGCAATCACCTCGGTGAACGGCTTGATCTCGGCGCCGTGGCGGCGGGCCGTGGCGAAGAAGCGCAGCGGCACCCGCATTGCGTCCATCGTCGCGTCGGGGACCTGGACCGCGAACTGCATCGCGGCGTTGAGGCCCGGCTCCATGCGCAGCGCCGCTTCTCGTTCCACGCGCTTCGCCGGCACGGCGCTCTGCCAGCATCCGTCGAGGAACTCCTTCTCGTACGCGGCATCCTCGTCTGTGATGGCCACGTACAGCCCGTCGTTCTCCTCGAATGAACCGGGGCAGATGCGGCGCAGGATCTTGTTCTCAGCGCTGCAATCAACGGCGGAAGCGCGGTCGGTCGTGGCGTAGCGGGCGCCGCTGTGGAGCAGGCCGTGGTGCCGGCCTGTCGTCCCGGAGGTGATCTCGCCACGCTCGACGACGGTCACGCGCAGGCCGCGAAGCGTCAGGTCGTGGGCCAGTGCGCCGCCGGTGCCGCCGCCGCCGATGATCAGGACGTGCGGCGCGCCGGACTCCGGCGCGGACGGTTCGGGCGCGTCGACTCGAGTGAGCGGTTCGGGCGCGTCGACTCGCGCCCCCGGCTCGACTGTCATTCGGCCCAATCGAACGTCCTCGTCACGGCCTTCTTCCAGAGTCCGTACTCCTTCTCGCGCCGGGCCGGATCCAACGTCGGTTGCCACTGGCGGTCGCTCGCCCAGTTTGCGCGGAGATCGTCTGGCGTGCTCCAGAATCCCACAGCCAGGCCGGCTGCGTAGGCGGCGCCCAGGGCCGTCGTCTCGGCCACCTTCGGGCGGATGACGGGCACGCCCAGAACGTCGGCCTGGAATTGCATCAGCAGCTCGTTGTGGACCATGCCGCCGTCGACCTTGAGCGCGGTCAGGGCAACGCCGGAGTCGGCATTCATCGCGTCCAGCACCTCGCGCGTCTGCCAGGCCGTGGCTTCCAGGACGGCCCGGGCGATGTGGCCGCGGTTGACATAGCGCGTCAGGCCGGCGATCACGCCACGTGCGTCGCTGCGCCAGTACGGCGCGTAGAGGCCGGAGAAGGCGGGCACGAAATAGACGCCGCCGTTGTCGTCGACCGTGCGCGCAAGCGCCTCCACTTCGGCCGACTCGTTGATCAGCCCGAGGTTGTCGCGCAGCCACTGGACGAGGGCGCCGGCGATGGCGATCGAACCCTCGAGGGCATAGGTGGCGGGCGCGGTGCCGATCCGGTAGCCGACCGTCGTCAGCAGACCCGACTTCGAATCGACCGGCTCGGTGCCGGTGTTGAGCAACATGAAGCAGCCCGTGCCGTAGGTGTTTTTCGCTTCGCCGGGGGCGAAGCACGTCTGCCCGAACAGGGCCGCCTGCTGGTCGCCGAGGTCGCCTGCGACCGGCACGCCGGCCAGGTCGCCGATCGACTCGCCGTAGACATCGCTCGAGGCCCTTATGGCGGGGAGCATCGTCCGTGGCACGCCCATGACGGCCAGCATCTCGTCGTCCCAATCGAGCGTGCGCAGGTTCATCAGCATCGTGCGGCTCGCGTTCGAAACGTCGGTGACGTGAACGCCGCCCCCGGAGCCTCCTGCGGCCGCCCCGCCCGTCAGATTCCAGATGACCCAGCTGTCGATCGTGCCGAACAGGAGGTCGCCTGCCTCCGCCTTCTCTCGCGTGCCGGGCAAGTTGTCGAGCAGCCAGCGGATCTTGGGCCCCGAGAAGTAGGTTGCCAGAGGCAGCCCAACCTTCGAGCGGAACCGGTCCTGGCCGCCGTCGCGCGCCAGCTCGGCGATGAGCGCATCGGTTCGGGTGTCCTGCCACACGATCGCGTTGTGGATCGGCCGCCCCGTTCCGCGATCCCACACGACAGTCGTCTCACGCTGGTTCGTGACGCCGACCGCGGCAAGGTCGCGCGCAGTCAGCCCGGCCTTCGCCAGCGCCCCGCGGATGACTTCCCGGCAACGAGCCCAGATCTCCAGCGCGTCGTGCTCGACCCAACCGGGCCGGGGGTAGATCTGCTCATGCTCGCGCTGATCCATCGCGACCACTGCGCCGCTCCGGTCGAAGACCATGAAGCGCGTGCTCGTTGTGCCCTGATCGAGTGCTCCAACGTACTTCGGCATCACCGCACCAGTGCTGGCCGGGCCTGCCCTCCACCCCGGGCCTGCTTAGACTAGCGTCCGACTCGAGGGCGCGGACCCAGTTTCGGGCGTCTGCCGCGTGATCCGCCCAGTGGGCCGTGGGCTCGCCTGGCTGGCCAACTACCCGATCCGGCAGCAATGTGTTCGCATGAAGACTCGTCTTGCGCACTCGCTCTTGCCAATTGCGCTTGCCGTCATCGTCGTCGCGTGCGGATCGGCGACTTCGACTGCCGGTACGTCGCCGTCCGCGCCCGGCGAGACGCCTGTCGGCACGCCAACGGACGCCGCGACCGTCACCCCGACCGATGCTCTGACGCCGTCGGCGGCCCCGTCCGCCACGCCGGATCCGGTCCTCGCCGACTGGCCGGTCTATCACCTCGACAACCAGCGCACTGGCAACTCGGCCGCCTTTCCGGCGATGAGCGGGTCGCTGGGCAAGGCCTGGTCGGTCAAGCTGGATGGCGCCGTCTACGCCGAACCCCTGGTCGTCGGCGGCCACGTCATCGCCGCGACCGAAGGCGATAGCGTCTATTCCCTGAACCCGACGACCGGAGCCACGCTGTGGCGCAGGAACCTCGGCACGCCGGTCCGGCTCTCCACATTGCCATGCGGGAACATCGATCCGCTCGGCATAACCAGCACACCCGCATACGACGCGGCCTCCGCGACTCTCTTCGCCGTTGCGGAAGTGGCCGGTCCCAAGCACATCCTCTTTGCCCTGGACCCGAGCACCGGCTCGGTCCGCTGGTCGCGCAACGTGGATCTGCCCGGAGACAGCCCTCGGACCCACCAGCAGCGGGCCGCTCTGGCGGTCGCCAACGGCTACGTCTACATCGGGTTCGGCGGCCTGGCGGGAGACTGCGGCCAGTACGTAGGGGAAGTGGTCGGCGTCCCCACCACGGACCAGGGAGCGACCATCTCATACCGCGTGCCGGTGGCGCGTGAAGGCGCCGTCTGGGCGACCGGCGGTCCCGTGATCGACGGCGCCGGCCATCTGTATGTCTCGACGGGCAACGGCAGCTCGACCTCCAAGTACGACGGCAGCGACTCCGTCCTGGAACTTTCGCCGACCCTCAAACTGCTCTCCCGGTTCTCACCGTCCAACTGGGCAGCGGACAACGCCGCCGACCTGGATCTGGGCTCGTTGTCGCCCGTCCTGTTGCCGGGCGGACTCGTCTTCAGCGCCGGCAAGCGCGGAACGGGCTATGTACTCCGTCAGGGCGATCTCGGCGGCATCGGCAAGCAGGTTTCGTCGGCAGCGGTTTGCGCGGCCTTCGGCGGAGCCGCGCAAAGCGGCGACGCGATCTACGTGCCCTGCCGGTCCCAGCTGCGCCAGGTGACGGTCGGCGCCAACGGATCGGTCAAGGTCGGCTGGACGAACACCAGTGCTGGTGAGTCGCCCGTGGTCGGAGGAGGCGCCGTCTGGAGCCTTGCGTCCGGCCAGCTGTTTGCGATCGATCCCGCCACCGGCAAGGCCAAGGCGAGCATCGCCGTTGGGTCGCTGCCGCATTTCGCCAGCCCGACACTTTGGAATGGCCTGGTATTCGTGGGGACAATGTCGGGATTGTTCGCGGTCAAGGCCTGACCTCTCGGGTCGACCTCCGAAGATCCGGCTACTGTGTTCGGGCACAGCGAGGTTCGCCGCGAGACTGCCGCGGCGGGCACCGGAAGGAGATGCGCGATGACACGACTAACCCCGGAAGAAGCCGAGGCGTATCGCCGCCCCGCTCTTGAAGCCCTGGGCGAGGACGATCCGGCCACAGTGCAGGAGTCCGAACCGGAGTTGTGGCGTCGCCTGATCGAGCAGGCCGGAGCCCACCTGCGTACCCGCCCCGCGGAAGGGGAGTGGTCCGTTCTGGAGTGTCTGGGCCACATCACCGACTCTGAGCTGATCACGTCCGCCCGCTACCGGTGGGTTCTGTCGGAACGTGAGCCGACTCTTCTCGGCTTCGACCAGACGGCATGGGTGGCTCGCCCAGATCGAGCTGCGGACGACCCGGCGCTGCTTCTCGAGGTTCTGGGCGTCCTGCGGCGGGCCAACGTTGCCCTGTGGCGCCGGACGCCTGCCGCCGACCGCGCCCGAGTCGGCCTTCACGCCGAGCGCGGTCCCGAATCTTACGAACTGCTCTTCCGCCTCCAGGCCGGGCACGGCCGCCTCCATCGCGCTCAGGCAGAGCGAGCCCTAGCTCATGCCCGCCGCCCCAGACCGGTCGGCTGAGCCTTGGCAGGACTCTCGCGTCTGGCTAACCTTCAGCGGAACGACACGGATAGCCGTCGCGGAGGTCTAGAGGCATGAACCCGGCGGTCATCACGGCCGCATGCACAACGGTATTGGCCTTCTTCTTCTTTCTCATCGAGGGGGACGGCCTGGCCGAAGGCCATGCGCGAGTCCGCACTCAGATCCTCAACACGGCGCGCTGGGCCATCGTCATTGGCCTGAGTTGGATTCTCATCCCCGCCGCCCTCGCTCAGCCGGACGACCAGCGCGCGGCGACGATCCTGGGCATGGCCGCACTCATCGGCGCGGTGATGCTGATCCCTGTCAGCTGGTTCGTGCGATTGGGTGGGCTGGAGCGGACCTGGGAACTTCGCCGGGCCAGGGTCGAAGTCGCCCATCTTGCCAATCGGACCCGGCGTTCCCCAGGCGCCGTGCAGGCCGGTCGATTACAGGAGGCGATCGACAGGATCGTTGCCCTCCGGACTCCCTATACGGCCGAACTCTGCGACCTGCTGGTGGCGCAGCTCAACGATCTCCGCGCCGGGGCGGAATCGTGGACCGAAGCCGGCCGCCGTTCGATCCGGATCTACGAACTGGGCCGCAGCACCTGGCCGGAGAACATGCCGATCCCCGACTTCGATCCAGACGAGGCCACGTTCCGCTGGCATCTCTACCGGCTCTTCGGTCTGATGATGGAGATCGGCCAGATCGACAACCCGTCTCTGGGCAAGAGGAAGAAGTTCCGCGCGCTGACGATCGCCATGGATGAGTTCCGCCGCGAGGATACCTACCGCTTCATCGACGCCGTCCAGCAGTCTGCCGACCGCTGGCTGGCCCGCCCCGTCGGCCGGCCGTGGATCGCGTCCTATGGCTTCGAGTCTCTTGGGCCGGATGGACTTACCGAGGTACGGAAGATCTGGGGACGCGATGCGGCGATGTGGGGCGCGGACCTCGACGACGACGACCGGCGCGCAATCAAGGAAGACCTGGCTCGCCGGGCGCGGGCGACCGAGCCGAATCCCGAGCCGAATCCCGAACCGACCGCGGCCCACGAGCCGTCTGCCGCGGCGGCAAACAAGGCAGGTTGATCCGGGGCGGGTTCGAGCGCGGGCGCGGGGCGGTCAGGGCGCGGGACCGAGTCGGGTCAGACCGGAACCACTCGCCCCGCTAGTGCCAGGGGATCGGGAGGATGCCGTTCGTTCGCTGCGTGGCGATGTCAACCCAGCCGTATTCCGCGTCACCGTTGAGGACGTGGTCCTGCGCGGCGGTCCATTCGACCAGACCCTCGTGCGTGGCCTGAGTGAACGTGGCCTGGCCGATCATCGTCGTTTCGATGAAGTAGTAGGAGTCGCTGGTCCCGTCCACTCGGATGGCCACGTACGCGTGCCCGGGGATGAAGATGACTGCGGGCTGCATGCCCAGCGCTTCGGCTACGGATGCATACAGGAGGGTCAGCTCAATGCAGTTGCCGCTGCTCTGATCGAGGACCTCCGCGGGCAGACGGATCCGCTGCGATGAACCGGACGCGAACGAGTCAGTGGTTCCGATGTAGGTCAGCTTGTAGTCGGTCGTCTCGGCGTCCCACACGTTCGACAGGCGCTGCGAAACGGAGCCACTGCTGTCGCCGTCGCTGTCGTAGCCGCTGGTCATGGCGTGGTCTGGGTCGTAGTTGGCGGCGGTTCGGATCAGCTTCTCCACTCCGGGGTCCGTCGGCGTGACCATGGCGGCGATCAGGTTGTAGTCGGCTTGTTGGCTGAATCCCTTGATCGTCCATGGGAAGTCCCGGCGCGAGGTGATGAGGGTGGAACTCGTCTGGTCGAGGACCGTCCTGGGCTGGCCGTTGTCGAGATAGGAGACCACGACGTGCAGGTCCGCCTGCTTCGCGCTGTTGAGCCCGTCGATGGCCGTGGGCGTAAGCCGTGGATTCTGCCGAACAACTGCGGTCCCACTGGCGGCAATCGTGACCGTCTCGCTGACCGCATCCGTATAGCTGTTGATCTGGCTCGAGACCACGATCTTCACGGGCGCGGCGTTGTGATTCACGATCGTCGCGATCACGAAATCGTCGAGCTTGTTCCCGTACAGGTTCTCGAGCGGAGTGATGAGCTCGAGCTTGAACGTGTACTTGGCCGTGATGTTGTCGACGGTCACGGCGGCGCCCGTGGCCCTTGGTGCGCCCGATCCGATCGCCCCGGAACCGACCGCGTTGGACGCGGACGGAACCACGACCCGGACGCCGGACGCATGCGGCCCGGCAGGAGGCCTGGTCGAGAAGGTCTGGCCCGAGTCGCCACACCCGGCGACCGCGACCAGCAGCAGGGCGATTGCCCCCGACCGGGCGCACATCTCGCGCCAGTTGCGCCTCGAACCCATCGGAACCTCCTGATTTGCCCGGAGATGTTCTTCTCGCGTGACCGAGCAACCCGTTGATCGTAACGTCGGCCCTACGCGACTGCCAGCCGCCATTTTGGGCACGCCTGATGGGAGCATCGTCCGTGTATCACTGGCAAGACCCATGCCGTGGCGCAGGTCCGTGGCCCCGTCCTGGCACCTAGCCCCGGACGACTCGCAGATCCAGGCTCGATTGGTTCAGGACTTCGCTGCCGGCTTCAGTGCACATCACGATGTTCTCCAGGCGCACGCCCCAGCGGCCCGGCAGATAGACGCCCGGCTCCACGCTGAAGGCCATGCCGGGCTGCAGCGGCGCGTCGTTTCCCTCGACGATGTACGGATCCTCGTGCACCTCCAGGCCTATGCCGTGGCCGGTGCGATGGGTGAAGTACTCGCCGTAACCGGCCGCGGCGATGACGCTGCGGGCGGCGGCGTCGACCTCTTGAGCCGGCACACCGGGGCGGACCGCGGCCGTCGCCTCGGCTTGCGCATCGCGGACCAGGTCGTAGACGCGCCGGAATTCGGCCTCCGGTCCGATGCCGTCCTCGCCCGCGACCCAGACCGTGCGGGTGGTGTCGCTCAGGTAGCCGGCGAGGGTGCCGCCAAGGTCCAGCACAACCGGCTCGCCGGCCTGGATTCGTCGCTCGCTCGCGTCGTGGTGGGGCGAGGCGCCGTTTGGCCCCGAGCCGACGATGGCGAAGTCGGCCAGGTCGTGGCCCTCATCGATGAGGCGCGTTCGGATCTCCCGGCCGACCTCGGCCTCGGTGCGACCGATCAGGCGCCCCGAGGCGATGGCGTCGACGGTCCGATCGGCAGTCGTCGCGGCCAACCGAAGCAAGCGCGCTTCGTCGGCGTCCTTGACCTGTCGCAGATCGCGCATGACGGCGCTCGCCGGCTCGAATTTCCGGCCCGGCAGTGCCGCCTGAATCTGGAGAACGTGCATCGCCCAGAGGCGATCCGAGAGGCCGATCGGCTCCCAGGCGGCGTTGCCGGCGTCGAGTCGCGCCCCGGAGAGCAGGTTGGCAACTCGGGCCGCGGCATCCTCCGTCTCCTGGAATGCGACGACTTCGGCACCGCCGGCACGCACGAGCGGCGTGGCCCCGGCCTTGGACGCCTCCAGCTGCGGAACCACGAACCAGGCCGGGCCAACACTGGGAATCACGAGCAGCGTCAGTCGCTCCATCGGCTCGCCGACGAACCCGGTCAGATACCGCAGGTCCGGCCCGACGCCGATCAGGAGGGCCGCATAGTTGCGAGCCGTGACGGCCTCACGGCAGGCGGCCAAACGCTCTGCGTACCGCGCCGCAGGGATCTGCCGGCTTGCCTCACTCATGATCGGAGAGTAGCGCGGGTTGGCTCTGCCCGCCGGGCCGATGGAACGCCGATCTGCCGCGCGGCCCTACTTGCCCGCCAGCGCCTCGACGAGCGGGGCCATCGTCTCCATGGCGCGGCTCGGGAAGGTGTAGTAGCTGATCCCGAGCCTGTCGCGGCGCCGCAGCAGCTGATCTCGCACTCCCTTGAGCGTGCCGTACAGGACGTACGGGCTTCCGTACAGGGAAGTGGCGGCCTTGACCGTCGCTGCCCTGGCCGAGCCGATGAGCGAGTTGCCGCTGCCGACCAACCCGGCCGAGCTGACCCAGAGGTTGATCTCGAGCTGGTCGAACCGCTCGCCGGCGGCTGCCTTGACGATGGCCACCTTCGCCGCCGTGGCCTTCTCGGTGGCCTGGCTGAAGAGCGGCCATCCCCGCGGGCTGAATCCGGGCGTGAGCCCGACGATGTCCGCCTCTCGGGCCGCGAGCCTGAGCATCCGCGGCCCACCGGCCCCTATGGCCAGCGGCGGCCGCGGCTGCTGAACGGGTGGCACTCCGGCATAGGCCCGATCCAGGTTGTAGTTGGGGCCGTGATGGGTCACCGTCTCGCCGGAGAGCAGCTGCTTGATGAGCGGCACCGCTTCTTCGAGCCGATCGAC
This sequence comes from Chloroflexota bacterium, assembly GCA_003156975.1. Lineage (GTDB taxonomy): Bacteria > Chloroflexota > Limnocylindria > Limnocylindrales > CSP1-4 > Fen-1039. The sequence goes on from PMIE01000082.1 coordinate 153,435, forward strand.
GCGGGCCGAAGCCGGAGCGTAGGTCAAGCCGAGTTCGCGGTAGTCGCTCGTCATCCAGCCCGCACCGAGCCCCACCTCGAAGCGTCCGCCGGACAGGTACTCGAGCGTGGCCGCCTCGCGCGCCAGCATGAGCGGGTGGCGGTAGTCGTTGGCG